>DASRTK010000442.1:0-5618 GCA_035655975.1 Rudaea sp. | reverse complement strand
GCGCTGCCGTCTTCGCGCAGCAGGATGTTGTCGGGTTTGACATCGCGGTGCACGAAACCCTTGGCGTGCGCGTAGTGCAGCGCCAGGCCGATCTCGCGCGTCACGCGCAGGGCGAAACCGACCGAGCGCGGCCCGGCGTCGCGCGCCTGGACCGGCCCGCCACCGAGATATTCCATGGCGATGTAGTTCGCCTCGCCGGCCCTGCCGACGTCGTGGATGCCGACGACATGACGATGGTGCAGCTTGGCGGCGATGCGCGCTTCACGCAGGAAGCGCTCGGAAAAATCCGGATCGGCCTGCAGCGAGGCCGACATCACCTTGAGCGCGACTTCGCGCTGGACGGACTCCTGCAACGCCAGGTACACGGTGGCCATGCCACCGCGGCCGAGCTGACGCAGGATGCGGTAACCGGGTATTTCGATCACGTTCGAATCCGTACTTTGCCAGCGGCACGAGCGGAAAGCCTATCCCTCCGCCACACCTGCCACACTAATCATCAAGCATAGCATGAGGGCCGTTGCCGAATTCCCGGTCAGGTTGCGACAAACCAGCGTAAAACAATGGCTTGGCGCTGGCTTGCCGGAGTGCGTCCGGACCCTACGCGAGGCGCCGGGCCTCGATGACATTCGGCACGCCGGACAGGCGGCCGAGCAGCGTCGACAGCTGTTCGAAGTCGGCCACGCGCACGGCGAAATTCATCGTGGCCAGGCTGGTCGCAGGATCGACGCGCGTATTGACCGCGAGCAGATGAACGTTCGCCGCGGCAATGACGTTGGTGACGTCCTTGTGCAGCCACTTGCGGTCATAGCCGCGCACGAGCAGGTCGACTTCGTACGATTGCGAGCGCGCGCCGCCCCACTCGACCTCGATCGCGCGGCTCGGGTCGCTGCGGCGCAGGCGGGCGAAGCTGGCGCAGTCGGTGCGATGGATCGACACGCCGCGTCCGCGCGTGATGAAGCCGGCGATTGCGTCGCCCGGCAGCGGCTGGCAGCAGCGCGCGAGCGTCGTCAGCAGGTTGCCGACGCCCTCGATGACGACGGCATCCTTGTCGCGTTTCGGCGCGCGCGGTACCGGCGCGCTCGGCGCCGGTGCCGGTGCATGCGTCTCGTGCAGCACGCGCGCAATCTGGCTCGGGGTCACGTCGCCGAGCGCGAGCGCCACGAGCAGGTCGTCGAGGGTCCTGACATGGAACTTCGGCGGCAAAGTATCCAATTCCACATTGCCGAGTGCCAGCCGCTTGAGCTCCTTGTCGAGAATCGCGCGGCCAGCCGCAAGGTTCGCCGCGAGGTCGGCGTGCTTGAACCAGGCCCGCACCTTCTGCTGCGCGCGGTGCGTGGTCAGATAGCCGTGGTGCGCCGACAGCCAGTCGCGGCGCGGCTCCAGCGTCTTGCCGGTGAGGATCTCGACACGGTCGCCGCTGGCCGGCTGGAAATTCAGCGGCACGATGCGGCCGTTGACCTTGGCACCCTGGCAGCGATGGCCGACATCGGTATGCACGTGGTAGGCGAAGTCCAGCACGGTCGCGTCGCGCGGCAGGTCCATGACCTGGCCTTGCGGCGTCAGCAGGTAGACACGGTCCTCGAGGATGTCGGTCTTGAACCCGGCGAGCAGCGCAGCGTCGTCTTCGTGCTCGTCTTTGGCTTCGAGCAGCTGGCGCATCCAGGAAATCTTGCGTTCGAAGCTCTGGTCGCCACCGCCGCCCTCCTTGTAGCGCCAATGCGCCGCGACACCGCGTTCGGCATGCGCGTGCATTTCGTGCGAGCGGATCTGCACCTCGAGCGTCTTGCCCTCAGGGCCGATCACCGCGGTGTGCAGCGACTGGTAGTGGTTGCCCTTCGGACGCGCGATGTAGTCGTCGAACTCGCTCGGCACCGGCGGCCACAGCGCATGCACGATGCCGAGCGCGGCGTAGCAGGCGGCCACGTCCTTGACCAGCAGGCGCAGCGCGCGGATGTCGTACAGCGCGGAGAACTCGCCGCCCTTGCGCTGCATCTTCTTCCAGATCGAATAGATGTGCTTCGGACGGCCGGCGATGTCGGCTTCGATTCCCGCCTCGGCCAGCGCCCGGCGCAGCGTTCCCATCGCCACCGCGATGAAGCGCTCGCGGTCCGCGCGCCGCTCGTCGACGAGCTTGGCGATGCGCCGGTAGGTGTCGCCGTGCAGGTAGCGAAATACCAGATCTTCGAGTTCCCACTTCAGCTGCCAGATGCCGAGGCGGTTGGCCAGAGGAGCGTGGATGTCGGCAGTGAGTTGCGCCAGTTCGTGGCGCTGCTGGGGTGGCAGGCTGGCCGCCGCGCGCATGCGCACGAGCTGCCGGGCCAGGAGGATGAACACTACCCGCAGGTCGCGGATGATCGCCAGCAGCAATCGGCGCAGGCCTTCGGCGCTGCCCGCATTGTTGCGCGCGGCGTGCAAGGACCAGACTTTTTCCGCGGCTTGCTGGCCGTCGAGGAGGTCGCGCACGCCCGGCGGGAGGCGAGCCAGCTCCGGCGCAGTCAACGCGACGCCGCATTGTTGCAAAGTGTGCAAAATACAGGCGGCCAGCATGCCGGCATCGCCTTCCAGGTTCTCGAGCAGTCCGAGCGTCGCGATCAGTTCGGGTTCGGCCTGAACGAATGCGCCGCAAGCCTCGACGCGGGCGCGCAGCGCCACAACCGGTGCGAAGGCTTCAACACCGTGCGCAAGGACAACGCGATCGAGCCAGGACCACAGGCTGATCAGGTATTCTGCGGAGCGTTTCACGCGGCCATTCTAGCGAGCGGAGGTTCCGGTCGTAAGCGCGGACGTAAAGTGGGGGTCCAGAAACGAAAAATCGACCCATAGGTCGACCAGTGACTTCAGGATTTTGAGGTCTTGGGCAAATTGAAACCCGAAGACAGCGTTGCGCTTACGGGCTGACGACGATCCTGAACTGCTTCGCGGTCGTCTTTGCAGACTCGCCAGCGGGGAACGCCGCCATCTGGTCGGTAATCGTCACCGTGCAAAGCGACGAGCCGGCGGTCGTAGTCAGGATGAAATCCATTTCATAGGTGTTGGCGACCGCGGTTGCCAGGACCAGGGGGTTGAAGTTGGTCTGAAAGATCGCTCCACTCTCCGATGCGCACTGCACGTTTCCACCATTTGCGCCTGCGCCTGCGTAGGCAACCACGGCCGTAGTTTGCGTTGCCAGCTCGTCAAAAGCAGCGGCCGGCCCGGGCAGGGCCGTTACGGCTACCGGAAAAGCGACATATCCGCGCGAGCCGCACGTATTGGCGGAAGCCGAACAGGTATAGGTCGGAATAAGCGCGTTTGCCTGAAATGAGTCTGCAACGGGCAGAAACGCAGCGCTCATGTTGACCGCCGGCGCGCTGTTGACCTTGCTCTGGACATGGATCGGCAGCGTGACCGCAGCGCTCGACTTGTTGGCCGCGTCGGTCGCAACGATGCTCACCGAGGCTGCCACGCTTCCCGGATCGGTCGCGAACAGGTTGCCCTGTCCTTGATAGGCCGCGTCGACCGAAGCATTCCACCAGTTCGGATCGGCAAAATTGACGTCGATCGTGCACGTGCGGTTGACGGGCGTGCCACCGCCGGATGTCAGGGTGCAGTTCGGTGCCACTGGAACCTGCAGGCCGGCCAGATTCAGGGTCACTGCCGCTCTCAGGTTCGATCCAGTCTCCGGCGTGTCGGAATCGGTAATATTGAAGGTCAGAGCGCCACTGTCGGTATTCTCGGCAAGCGCACCAAGCTTTCCGGAGAACAGCGTCCACGTGTCACCGCTCTGCACAACTGCCGGCGGTGTGTTGCCATAACCGGCGCTGACGTTGTCTCCGATGAAGTTCTCATCGAAGTCGAACGGCGAGAACAGCGCCGCGATGGCTACCGGGCTGTCTGACACCGGCAGCGCGGTTACGCCGGACCTGAAGAAGCGCTTGACGACGAAATGATACGTCGTCACGGAAGCCCCCGTCGCGGTAAGCGCTGGCAGGCCGTTGGTGAAGAACGTGGCGTAATTCAGATTGATGCCGCCGGCGTTTGCCGTTCCCGGACAACTTGTCGCACCGGCACTCGCGAGGCACCAGCCCGCGCTATGGTCGGCATTGGCAGCCGTGTCGAATATCGACGAGTCGAAGCCTTCGAGCAAGGCGAAGTTGCAGTCTGCTTGGGTGCAATCGACATTCGCCGGCTTGGCCGGGATCGAGACATCGACCGTGTAGCCATAGAAGTCCGTCGAACTTGTCGGCACGTGGAAAGTCGTCAGTACGACGGAACTGTTGAACGCCACATTCAACGTCGGACTGTAGTTCACGCCTTCGAACTCATCGCGCAATACGCCTGGCGTCGGGCCATGCATGCCGCTGGCGTCGAGCCCGTAGCAGACCAGCGCCGGATCGCCGACCACGCGCATCGTGCTGCCGTAGATCATATTCGCACCCACTGCGAACGCCGGCTGCGTCGGATTGGCGGCTGACGCTCCGAACACGAACGGATTCAGGCTCGTTACGCCTGTCGGGCTGAAGTAGAGCGGACTGACCCCACCATTCACCAACGTCGATGGCATCGACGTGTTGCCGCAGAGCAGAGGCGTCGACGTGATCGGCTCGCTCACATTCACGAAGCCGTTCGCCGTAGCGACGGAAAACCCCTGCATCGGTGGAAGGCCTCCGGGCGTCGCGAGCAGCGCTACGGGCTCCTCACCCACTACCAGCGAAATGGCATTTGCCGCTGGTGCATATGACAGAACGGCAAAGGCCGAAATAATTGGGACTGCTAACCACTTCAACTGCATGCACCGTGCTCCAAGTCAAAATCTGTGAAAACCGATCCATGGCTCCATTACTCCATGTGGCTTACCATACAGCGCGAGGCCACGGCGGTGAGCTTCACGGCCATGGCCTACGACGGGGACAGTTCGCCCCTTCATAACAATATACCGCCGAACCCCAGCTTTACGTGTTAAATTGCGGTTACTCGTAGGGTTTTTCCCGATAAAGCGTAGCGGTCGCGACCTCGTTGCCCGCTTGCATGGATGCTGCATGGGCATTGCTGGCTCAAGCCGCTACAATCGCGTTTCGGTCTGACCAATTCGCATTCTGAGGTATTTATGCGTTCCGCTTTTGCGATCGCGTTTGCAATTTCGCTGTCTGTGGCTGCCAGCGCGGCCGAATTTTCCTCGCTGGAAGAGCGTATGTCGCAAACGCAGTTCCACGACGCCGGACTCGACAAACTGAGCCCGCAAGAGCTCAAGAACCTCAACGACTGGCTGCGCGGCCATCCGGCCACCCTGACGACCACACAGGTCGTCACGCCCTCGGGTCAGCCGGTATTTTACCCGAAGGAGTCCGACCGCGAAATCGTCGAGAGCCGAATCGACGGCAAGTTCAGCGGCTGGCGCGGCCACACGGTGTTCAAGCTCGAGAACGGCCAGGAGTGGACCCAGGCAGAGTCCGGCAGCTTCACGAACGGCAACTACGACCATCCGACCGTGCATATCAAGCCGATGCTGCTCGGAAGCTGGCTCATGGCGATTCCGGCGTGCGGCTGCGACGTCCGCGTAACGCGGACAAAATGACTTCCTTATCGTCATTCCCGCGTATTTCAACAGCGGAACTGGTCAAGCGAGAATCCAGTTTGCTTTG
>DASRTK010000441.1:0-2226 GCA_035655975.1 Rudaea sp. | reverse complement strand
GTGCGCAGGTTGACGACGCCGCCATCGTAGCTGCCGCCGCGCACGACGCGCCGGCCGGTTACGCTGCGCAGCTTGTCGTCCGCGACGACACCTCCGGCCATCGGGTTGGTCAGCGTGCGATCGGTGTATGCCGGCTGCCATTCGTCGAGCACGAATTCCCAGACGTTGCCGGCCGCGTCGTAGAGGCCGAGCCGATTCGGCGCGTAACTGCCGACTGGCGTCGTGCCGCCACGACCACTCTCGCCATAGTTCGCCTTTTCCGGGCTCGGCAGCACCGACCCCCACGGAAACTCGTCGTCGCCGCGCGAGCGCGCCGCATACTCCCACTCGGCCTCGGTCGGCAGCCGGCCTCCGGCCGCGCGGCAGAATGCCTGGGCCGCGTGCCAGGTGACGTTCACGACCGGATGACCCAGCTGCGCCGGCGGCGGCCGGCCACCGGCCCAGTGCTCGAGATAGTGGCCATTGTGCATTTGTGTACTCAGGCGATCCTTCGACCACTCCGCATGGCGCGCCGTGAATTCGGCGAAGCGCGCGTTCGTGACTTCGTGCCGGTCGATGCGGAACGCGCTGAGCGTCACGAGGTGCGCCGGCACTTCGCTGTCAAACGCACCGGGGAAGTCGATGCCATAGCGGCTGCGCAGTTCGGCGACAGCCGCGGCCGGTGTTCCCATGCGGAACGATCCGCCGGCCACGAGCACGGTATCGTCGCGCGACGCGGCGTCGACGACGGTAGCCGCTATGGCAAGGATGCCCGCGGCGAGCCGCGCCGCATTTCCCGATACATTCGACTGCCTCATTTCTTCACCCCGGGCTGCATGGAAGCTTGATTGGATGATGCAAACGGCCAATCGGTTGCCCGGCCCAGGCGCGCGCGAGCGCCGCTCATGCGCGCGGCATCCGCAGAGTCTGAACTTACTTTGACTGACGCAGCAGACGCGGGCGCCGTTTCATTGTTGCCGGGCCCTTCGCGGAATAGACTCGATCGATCGATGTTCGCTGCGAATACCGATGAGCCCGCTCTGCAAGGGCGCCACGAAATCCGGAGGTCTCATGAGTTACGTCGACAGTTTCGTCATCCCGGTCCCGAAGAAGAACCTGAAAACCTATCGCCGCATGAGCCGCACGATGGGCAAGGTCTGGCGCGATCACGGCGCGACCGAGTACATCGAGTGCGTCGCCGACGACGTCAAGCCCGGCAAGGTCACGTCGTTTCCGCAGAGCGTGAAGCTCAAGACCGGCGAGGTCGTCGCGATCGGCTGGATCGTCTACAAGTCACGCGCGCAGCGCGACCGCGTCAATGCCAAGGCGATGAAGGATCCGCGTCTGGCAGCGATCATGAATCCGAAGGCGCTGCCGTTCGACGGCATGCGCATGTTCATGGGCGGATTCAAGCCGATCACGTCGCTCTAAGCCGAACCCGAACGTGTCAGCGATCACAACTGCCGTCATTCCCGCGCAAGCGGGAATCCAGTTTGATCTCGCTTTTGCCATCGTTCGAGCAAATCAAAATGGATCCCCGCTTGCGCGGGGATGACGACTTCTCCCTTGAAGCCCCCAGGCCGCGGGATCACTCCCGCAAGACGTCAAAGGCGTGTTGCCTCTCTTGCTGGACCGGCGTTTCTCTGCTGTTTCTACGGCAGGAATTCGTTCCGGTGCATGAGGTTCGATATCAGCCGCCGGAGTTTTTCGCGATCGGTGAGCAGGCGCTCGATGCCGGCGAGCAGGTTGTCCGGAATGCTTCCGTAGACCGACTCGATGCGGTTGATGTTGCGCGGGCTGATGCCGAGTTCGCCGCTGACCTTGCCCGGATTCCTGCCGGCGCGAATCTCGCGGGCCGCGCGAATGCTGTTCAAGTTGAGCAGAATCTTTTGCATGAGCTCGCAGCCGCCAACATGACGAACCGATTATCGTCGGCGCGTCGTGCGAATTTCTACCATGCTTCTGCTCACTTCTCCGCACCAGCGCGTGCGCGCATCAGCCGGCCAGGCGATCCATGACCTGCGTGCGATAGCGCCGGCTGACCGGCACTTCCTGGCCGCCCTTCATGATCGCGACGAGGTCGCCTTTGAACATCTCCTGCAGTTGCGCGATGCTGTCGATGTTCAGCAGACTCGAACGGCTGACCTGGACGAAGCGATCGGCGCACAGGCGTTCGGCCAGTTCGGTCAGTGGCCCGTCGACGCGGTGATGCTTGCTGCCGCAATGCAGGACGCAGTCGCGGCCATC
>DASRTK010000440.1:0-12002 GCA_035655975.1 Rudaea sp. | reverse complement strand
TATTTCTCCGATGGCATTTCGGAGGAACTGCTGAATCTGCTCGCGAAGATTCCGCAGTTGCAGGTAACGGCACGCACGTCGTCGTTCGCGTTCAAGGGCAAGGAGACCGGCATCCCCGAGATCGCGCGCACGCTGCACGTCGCCAACGTGCTCGAAGGCTCGGTGCGCAAGTCCGGCAACTCGGTGCGCATCACGGCGCAGCTGATCCGTGCCGGCAGCGACTCGCATCTTTGGTCGCAGACCTACGACCGCAAGCTCGACGACATCTTCGCGATCCAGGACGAGATCGCGGCCGACGTGGTCAAGCAGCTGAAGGTGACGCTGCTCGGCGCGGCCCCGAAGGTGCGCACGACCGACCCCGAGGCGTACGCGCTGTACCTGCAGGCCATCCAGCTCGGACGGCAGGGCACCGCCGAAGCGTACAAGCAGTCCGACGCGCTGCACCGCAAAGTGCTGGCGATCGATTCGCGCTACGCGCCGGCGTGGGACGGGCTGGCTCGCAACTTCATCAATGAGACGAGCCAAGGCCTGCTACCCAACAAGGAAGGATTCGCCCAATCCCGCGAGGCAGCCATGAAGGCGCTCGCGATCGATCCGGACTATGCGCCGGCCCACGCCCGGCTTGGCTGGATCGCGGCGTTCGGCGACAACGACCTCGCCGGCGCGGCGCAGCACTTCGAGCGTGCGCTGGCGCTCGATCCGGCGGATCTGGACGTGCTGCGCGCCCCCGCCGGGCTTCTCCAGTCACTTGGCCGCATGGACGAAGCGCTGGCACTCGACGAGGCCGTCGTGCGCCGCGATCCGGTGAACTTGAACGCGCTCTACAACCTGGGCCTCCACCAGCGCATCGCCGGCCGGTTCGACGCAGCGATCGCGTCAACCCGCACCGTGCTGAGCCTGAGCCCAGGCAACGGCGGCGCGCACGCCCAAATCGGCATTGCGCTGCTGCTGAAGGGCGATGCGCAGGGCTCGCTGGCAGAGATCGACCAGGAGACGAGCGATGTGTGGAAGATGATCGGCCTGCCGATGGCGTACCACGCTCTGGGGCTCAAGGCCGACTCGGACGCCGCGCAGGCCGCGCTGATCGCGAAGTACGAGAAGGACGCGCCCTACAACATCGCCTATGTCTATGCCTACCGTGGCGAAGCGGACAAGGGGTTCGCGTGGCTCGACAAGGCGGTCGAGTACGGCGACCCCGGTATCAACGAGATGGTGACGGAGAACCTGTTCGACAACATCCACGCCGACCCGCGCTGGCTGCCATTCCTGCGCAAGATCGGCAGGGCGCCGGAGCAGCTGGCGAAGATCGAGTTCAAGGTGGCGCTGCCGCAGGCGGAAGGCGGCACGGCGAGCGGGCAGGCGCATCCGTAGCCGCAACGGATCGCGAGCCGCGCAAAAAAAATAGGCGGCTCCATTGCGGACGCTGGTGGGCGGCTGGATGGGGTCGTGAGCTGCCGCTCGATCAGCGCGAATTTTTCGTGAGGCAGCTATAACGCGATCGCGGGAGCGCTGTCGTGCACCGTCAGTTGCATTCCGGTGGCAGGCAACCGCGCGGCATGATCTCGAAGTCTTGCACAAAGATCAGATCATATGTGAGCCGCGCAACTCCGGCTTGTTCCAGCCCGGCGAGTTCCGCACGTCCACCGATGACCGGATGGCCGCTGCGGTCGAATACGATCGAGTCGACTTCGTCGCCGACGCTGGTCGGATCGAAGCGGCCGTGCGCGAGTCCAGAGATGCCGAACGTCGTGTCGAGCGTGCCATCGCCGCGCAGCCGCTCGACGCCGAATTCCCCATCGCAGGTGCCGCCGACGAGGATGCGGCCGGCGCTGTCGATCGCGAGTGCGCGCGGCTCGACGAAAGTGTTTGGGCACGCCGCGAACGCTGCATTGACGTAATAGCCGTTGGTGCCAAAACTCGTCGTGTCCGGCACGCCGTCCGCGGTCAGCCGCGTCACGACCGTGCGGTTGGTGCCGTTTGCGTAGCATTGGCCAGTCAGCAGGATGCGATCAGCGCGATCGATGAGTGCCGGGCGGGGAGGAATGTAGCTCCAGTAGGAAACCGAGCACGGCGATGGCACGGAGGACAAGATCGCCGTGCCGTTCGTGCCGAAGCTTGGGTCGGGGGAACCGTCGGCGTTGAGCCGGCTGACGCGAAAGTCCTGGCCGTACTTCGTGCCTATGAGCACGATGCGGCCGGTGGACTGGATCAAGACCTGGCGATCCCTGGTGTAGTCTCCTGTGTCGACGAATGTGCCGCCGGCATAGGTGATCATGTTTTCAGTGGTGGCATGGAAGGTCGTGTCGAGCGACAGGTCCACGTTGACGCGCGCAACGCCACCGAGGAGGTAGGCGGCAATCGAATCATTGCTATAGCCGCCGACGAAGATCTTGCCGCCGGATGTGAGCGAGAGGCCGCCGCCGGAGGTTCCGTACATTACCCCGTACGGCGTTGCGACCTGAAATTGTGGAGTGATGTAGCCGAGACTGCCGGTGACGCCGGCCGTGTCGAAAGCGTGTCCACCGACGTTTGTGCGCGCGAGGTAGTGGTCCGAAAGCACGAGCACCTTCCCGTCGGGCTGCGTCACGAAGTCGTATTCCGGAATGTCCGAGGGGCATGTGCCGGGCAGGAACAACTGGCATTCGGTGATGCGGCCGCTGGCGTCGGAATCACCGAATGTCGTGTCGAATGCACCTTGCGCCGTCAGTTCGCCGATCCACCACGAGCCGCTGCCAGTCGACGTATCGCCGCCAATGAGCAGATTGCCGTTGGTGGTCACGGCGATCTTCTCCAATGTGCCGTTGGCTGCGGCATTGCGGTTGTCGGTATTGAATGTGATGCAGCCCTTGCCGGTCCATGTCTGGTCGAAGTAGCCGTCGTTCGGCGTCGATGGAAGCGGGCATTCGGCGAGTGTCGCAACGGACCAGGCCGCCAATGCGGCGAAAACAGATGCGACGATCGCAGCAGATGGCCTGCGCATGGATTTGCTCCTTCGCTTGACTCAACGCACGCTAACAAGACGCTTGGCGATCGCCGGTCGCATCACGCATGCGACATGCCGACGTTGCACGCAACGGGCGCAGGCACACTGCGCTTGGAGGCTGCGTGCATGATCCAAGCGAACGGTCGATGGAAGGCGGAAGATTTTGACGAAGTCATCTGGCCCCTCCCTGTGTTCAAGGCGTGTTGTCATGCCTTGTCGAGCAGATAACTTTGGTCTCGCGCCGCGACGCGGAGAACTAAAACCGCCGTCGTTGATCGTGATTCACTCGCATCCATGGCGTCACGGTGACGATCGTTCAGCGGATTCGCCACGCCCGTTATACGCTCACAACCCTTGCGCGGGCCTGACGATTCCGCCGAAAGTCTCTGCGGCAGGACACCCGTGAGGACGAAGTCTCTTGACGCGGAACGGGCTGTCTCATTGCAGGCGCTCGCGACGCTCCGTACGACTCGATACCGCGCTCTCAGGGCCCGCTGAACTTTCGTGAGGCGGCTAACGGCCCGAACCGGACTGCCGACGCCCACTACTCACCGCCGCGAAGCGGACGCTCAAGTTCGCCCAAAGTCTCTTTATCGGTGTGATGGTCTCGCGCTCAGCCGCCGTCCTCGTTTGACAGGTCTGAGTGCGGCATGCCATAAGCTGGTGTGGCGTTCTGAAAGCACACATTCTGCGCGCAGCGCGGGAGGGGACATGTACCCATTGTTGCCGGCGCGCATCGTGCTGTTCGCCATACTCGCGCACCTTTCCTCTTTGGCAAGCGCGGCGACCTGTTACGTGAACTTTGCCGCGACCGGCACCAACGCCGGCACGTCGTGGGCGAACGCCTACACAGATCTGCAATCGGCGCTGGCCAATTATCCAACCTGCACGGAGGTCTGGGTCGCGCGCGGCACGTACAAACCGACCGCGGCAACGGACCGCACGGTCAGCTTCAACGTCAAGCCGGGTGTCATCGTGTACGGCGGTTTCAACGGTACCGAGGCAACGCTCGCCGCGCGCCTGCTGCCGGCCAACCCGACCGTGCTTTCCGGCGACATCGGTGTTGTCGGCGACAGCAGCGACAACAGCTACCACGTCGTCGTGATCGACGGAACGACGGCCGGTGGCCCGGTCAACAGTGCAACGCTGCTGTCCGATCTGACCATCAGTGGCGGCAACGCCAACGGGGCAGATACGAACCAGGGCAACGGTGGCGGCCTGCTCTGCAAAGGCAGCGGCGCCGGCCACGACTGCAGTCCGGAGTTGGCCAACCTGATCTTCGAGAACAACAGCGCCCAGGTCGGCGGGGCCATCTACGACGACGGCCACGGAAGCGGCGGCTCGAGCAGCCCCGTCCTGCACGACATGATCATTCGCAACAACCAGGCACCCGGCGGCGCCGGCGGTGGCATGTACAACGAGGGCGCCGCCGGCGGCACGTCGGGTCCGGTGATCGAGCGGGTCACTTTCGCCGGCAATTCCGCGGACCTGGGCGGCGCGATTTACGACCACGGCATCGCGGGCAACAGCAATCCGACCCTGCGCAATTCGACGTTCTATGCCAACACGGCCTCGCTCGGCGGCGCGATGCTGAACTATGCCCCGTCGGCGGGGCACGCCAGCCCGTTGCTGCGCTACGTGACGTTCTACGGCAACAAGGCGACCGGCGGTCCCGGTGCTGCGATTTACAACATCGCTCCCGACGGCGACGCGGCCCCGAACATCAGCGGCGTGATCTTCTGGGCCGACGAGGCCACGGGCTTGCCGGTCGAGAATTACGTCTTCTCGCAGACCATCTCGAGCATGGAGTTCACCATCACGACGGAATGTCAGGTGGGTGCGGTCGGCTGCATCGACGCCGACCCGTTGCTCGGCCCCTTGCAGGATAACGACGGTTTTGCGCCGACGTTGAAACCGGATGTCGGCAGTCCGGCAATCGGCAACGGCAACGTCGTCAACTGTCCGGCGGTCGACGAGCGCGGCATCAGCCGACCGCAGCCGGTGGGCGGACAGTGCGACATTGGCGCCGTCGAACTGCTGCCGGCCGAAACGCGCCGCTGCTATGTCAACGGGGCGCCACACGCGGTGCACGATGGCCTGTCCTGGGCGACTGCCTACCCCCTACTCGGCAGTGCGTTGAGCGATACCAATTGCAGAGAGGTGTGGGTGGCAAAGGGGACTTACCACGTAGCCAACATTCTGGATACCGTTGCCTTCTTCATACTGCCCGGCAAGGCGGTCTACGGGGGCTTCGCGGGGACGGAGACCGCGCGCAGCCAGCGCGATCCGGCGCACAACGAGGCGATCCTGGATGGCCAGACGTTCGTTTACCATGTCGTTGTGATCGACGCGACCGGCAACGCGACCAATGTTTCCGGCTCGACGATCCTTGATGGCTTCACGATAACCGGAGGCAAAGCCAACGGTTCCGAGATCAATCAGTTCGGTGGCGGCCTGGTCTGCAACGGCAACTCCGGCTATACCTGCAACCCGACGCTCGCCAATCTCGTTTTCAAGAACAACAGTGCCGTGGACGGCGGTGCTCTCTTTGACATTGGGACAGCAGGCGGCATGAGCAGTCCTAGCCTGCGGGCAGTGACGTTCAGCGCCAATCATGCCAGCAATGCTGGCGGAGCCGTCTTCAATGCCGGGGGCGGCGGCGTCAGCAGCCCAACGTTCACCAAGGTCGATTTTACCGGCAATTCGGCCGAAGAAAATGGTGGGGCCATGTATAACCAGGGGGGGCCGGCGGCATCTGCCGCCCGAGCGTCGTCGCATCACATTTCGATGGCAACCTGACTTCTACCGGCTTCGGTGGCGCCGTGGTGAACGACGCTGCCAACGCGTCCTTCACCGATGTGACGTTCTCGGAAAATCATGCCAACGGAGGAGGTGGGGCCGTTTACAACAACGACGTCCACGGGCCAGCGAATGTGCAGTTCACGTCGGTGACATTTACGGGAAACGACGCGCCGGTAGCAGCCGGCGCTGTGTTCAACGACCTTCATAGCCCGGCGAGCCAGGCGCGCTTCGACCACGTCACTTTTCAAGACAACATCATTACGGGCGCCGCCGTTGGCGGCGCCGTGAATACCGCAGGCAACGCGGTGTTCCGCGATGTCTTGTTCGCACGGAACGGCGGAGCGGCTCAACGCGGCGGTGCTATCGCCAATTTCGGGGACCTGACCGTCGATGGCGCTTCATTCGTGGGCAATAACGCCTTCGACGGTGGCGCGGTGGCTAACAGTCCGCTTACGGGTGGCAGCGCAACGGCGCTGATCAGCAACGCGACCTTCTGGAAAAACACGGCGAGTGGCAACGGCGGCGCGATCTACAATGGCGCGGCGAGCATAGCGCTGCGCAACGTCACGTTCGGCGGCAATGTCGCCTATGCAGGCGGCGCGCTCGCGGACCTGAGCATCGAGAGCAGCACTTCCGGCGCAACGATCAGCAATGCGATCTTTTGGGGTGACAGCGCTGGCAGCGGTGCGGAGATCAACGTCGGCGCCGGATCGACGGCGGCAATCGATCACAGCATCGTGCAGACCGGCTGCCCCGCAGGCGCGACGTGCAGCACGCTCTCGTCAGCAGACCCGTTGCTCGGACTGTTCCAGTTGTATGGCGGCTTCACGCCGGCGCTGATGCCGGCCGCAAACAGTCCGGCGCTCGACAACGGCGCGAATTGCCCGGCAACCGATCAGCGCGGCGTTGCCCGTCCGCAAGGCGCGGCGTGCGATATCGGCGCCGTCGAGCGGCGCGCGGTTGAAGACTACCTGTTCAACAATGGCTTCGACTGGTAAGCGGTGTCGCATCGCGAGCTGACGGGAAATAGGCATCCAGAGCTGACTCTCGTGGGAGGCTCCTTCGGGTCGATATCGATAGCTGCCGTCAGCTGTCTCGAAATCTTCGTGAGGCAATCTGACCCGTTTTTCCTTCGGGGGTGGTCCGTATCGAGCGTGAGCGAACGGTCGATGCGAGACGATCAGTCGCCGGCATAGCGCACGGGCGCATTCAGCGCGGCGAGCACGCCGGCGTCGAAGCCGTAAACGTCGGTCTTGTACGCGATCCGCCCGCCCTCGTGCAGTTGCACGGTCCAGTAGCCGAGCAGTAGCGTCAACGGGCGCTTGACCGCCACCTCGAGCGTCTTGCCAGCGTCGATGGCGCGGTCTATCGCCGCGCGATCCCAGGTCGGGTCGTCCAGCACGAGTGTCGCCAGCTCGCGCGGATTCTCGACGCGGATGCAGCCGGAGCTGAAGATCCGTTGCGCGTCCGCGAAGTGTTCGGTGTGCGGCGTGTCGTGCAAGTACACCGCGTGCTCGTTCGGGAAGCGGATCACCACGCGCCCGAGCGAGTTGCCCTCGCCCGCATCCTGGCGCACGACGACGCCGCGCGGGTTGGACCAGTCGACCGAGCTTGCCGGCACCTCCTGTCCGCTCGCGTCGATCACGCGCATGCGGTTCTTCGCGAGGTAGCCCGGGTCCTTGCGGATCTTCGGCAACGTGTCCTTGCGCATGATCCCGGGCGGCACGGTCCAGGTCGGGTTCAAGGTGACACGGTTGATCTGGCTCTTGAACACGGGCGTCTTGCGGAAAGGCGTGCCGACCTGCACGCGAGCGCTCCACGTCACCTTCCCGCCTCGATACAGCGTGACCTTGTAGCCCGCGATGTCGACGAGCACGAAGTCGCCCTCGGCCTCGTGCAGCAGCCAGCGCGCACGCTCGAGATTCACGCGCACCTGCTCGATGCGCTTGGACACCGGAAGCGCGAGCGCGGCGCGCGTGCCCTCGCCGACGGCGCCATCGGCCTTTATGAACTGCTCGTCCTGGAACCGGCGCACGGCGTCGACCAGCGCTGCGTCGTAGACCTCACCGCCTTCCGCGCTCGCAAGGTAGCCGCCGGCCGCAAGCCGCTGCCGCAGGATCGGCACGCGCGCGTCGCTCACGCCCGGCTTGAGCGTCGGACCCGGCGGCAGCGTGGGCCAGCCGCCTTGCGCCTCGAGCGCGCGCAGTCGCGCGAGTCCCGCGCGCAGGTCGCGATACGGCGCCTGCGGCGGACGCGCGCGCTCGAACAACGCGGCGATTTTCCCGGACTCGACTGCGTCGGCCACGCTCCGGATCGCCTCGCCCATGTCGAGCGGGCGAGGCGCGAAGTTCCAGTCGCCATCGAGGCGCGCCGGATCGGCCATGCCTCGGTACAAATCGCCGAGCGCGCGCAATAACGCCTGGGTCGCGAGCAGCTCGGCGCCATGGCGCTCGGCCTCGTCGCTCGGTGACGCCGACCAGGCCTTGCGCAGACGCTCGAGCGCGTAGTCGTCGGGGTCGAGTCCGTCTGCAGCTGTTCCTGCGAGCTCGGTCAGCAGTGCCTCGCGCCGGGCCGGCTGGTCCCAGATCGGCGCGTAGCCACGCGCCTCGTACAGGAGCCCCGCGGCGTCGAGCACCTTGCGCTCGCGCGCGTTCGGGCGCGCCGCAGCCTCCGTCTTGCGCAAGGCCTCGAGGCGCGCGCGCAAGCGCTCCGGATCGGAGTTCGTCTGGGCCAACGCATTCGCGGCGCAGAACAGGGCCGCAATGAAAAAAACGGTAGCCAGAAGCGCGCGAGGCGCAGCAGTTAACATTTTCATTTCACCTCTCTGCGGGATACTACGCACCCTTCGTGCTCTGCGGATACCCCGCGCCCCAATGAAACGATATTACTTCACCCGCGCTCTGGCGCTGGGTGCCGCGCTCTGCGGCGCCGCGCCGGCGTTCGCCGCTCCGCTCGCCGACGATTTGATTCGCGCAGCTCCCGATGCGAGCACCGACGCCATCCGCCTGGCGCTCGCGGCGACCGAATGCGCGGTCGCGCACGGCCAGCCGCCGGCCGAGCGCCTCGCGGTGATCGATTATTCTCGCGCTTCTACCGAGCCACGCCTGTGGGTGTTCGACCTGGCCGAATCACGCCTTTTGTATCGCGAGTGGGTCGCGCACGGCCGCAACTCGGGCGACAACTACGCCAGCGCGTTCTCGAACGCACCGGAGAGCCACGAATCCAGCCTCGGCCTGTTCCGCACGCTCGATACCTACCAGGGGCACAACGGCTACTCGCTGCGACTGGACGGGCTGGAACCCGGATTCAACGACCACGCGCTCGAGCGCGCTATCGTCATGCACGGCGCGGCGTACGTGAACCCCGAATCCGCGACCGCGCTCGGCCGCCTCGGTCGCAGCTTCGGCTGTCCGGCGCTCCGCCCGGCCGTTACCAAGCCGCTGCTCGACATACTCAAGAACGGGCAGTACGTATTTTCGTACTACCCGGATGCGAACTGGCTCGCGTCGTCGGCGCTGCTGAGCTGCGGAAAGGCGACGACAAGCAACGCCGTCGCCGAGAACGGAGCTGGCGCGAAGGCGGCGGACATGCCCGCAACGACGCGCACGGCCGCGCCGCCCTGATTGTCGAGGCGCCGTGCGTGCCCGCGAACCGCGCGCAATTGGTGCCTCCAAAGCCGACACTCGTGGAGCCGTTTGGGTCACCGCGCGCCTGCGCGCAACTGCGGCCAAACGCGCCAGCTGTTGCGCCTTCATTGCGTAACTAGCCTCATGGAGTTGGGCCAGCGACGGTCGCCACCGTTCGCTTTGGTGCTCTCACGCATTTCCTGATAGGTGCTTGGAGCGGAGCTACCGTCATGTCACCGAGTGCCTTTCTTCGTCGCAGCTGCGAACGACTTGTGCCCATAGCGCTGGCGTTGTTGTGGCCAGCGCAGCCGCACGCGCAGATGCCGGCGCCGCTGTATACGCCGAACGTCGACCTGACCAACGCGGCTTACACGCGCCCGCTGGCGCGACTGCCGAACGGCCAGATCGTCGTGGGCGGCAGCGATTTGAAGCGCGTCAATGGCGTCGATCAAGGCTATCTGGCGCGGTTGAACAGCGATGGCACGCTGGACAACACCTGGAATCCAGCACCCGACGGTGCGGTCGGCGCCCTATGGGTGGACGCCACGGGTACCTTGTACGTGGGCGGCTTTTTTACTCACATCGGCGGGCAGGCGCGCGCCGGACTCGCGCGCTTTACGTCGGCCGGCGCGCTGGATCCGAACTGGACGCCTGCGCACAACGGTTTCGTCAACGCGATCGCGCCCGGACTTCCTGGCACCGTGTGCTTGGGCGGGAATTTCACGCAGGTCAATTCCATCACTCACAATAATCTCGCCTGCGTTTCCGATGTCGACGGCTCTTTGTACGCCGGATTCACCCCCGACGTGAACAGCAGCGTGGTGGCGCTCACCAGCGACGGCAGCCATCTGTATGTCGGAGGCTTCTTCACATCCATCAGCAGCGTGCCGCGCACTTACGTTGCGCGACTGTCTCTCAGCGGCAACGGCACGCCCGACGCATGGAATCCGGCGCCGAACAGCGTGGTTGAAACGATTCTGCTGGCAGGCTCCGGGCAGGTCTATCTCGCCGGTTTCTTCGGTTCGCTCGGCGTGACCTTGCGCGGCGGCGTGGCCAAGGTCGACGACACCACCGGGGCGGTGGTGATGGCTTGGGACGCGCACGCCGTCGGAACGCCGGCTGCCGACGTGCTCGACATATGCAGCGACGGTGCGGGCGGCGTGATCGTGGTCGGCACGTTCAGCGCGATCGGTGGACAGCCGCGCGCCAACATGGCGCGGCTCGACGGCAGCACGGGCAGTGTCATCGCCGGTTTCAACCCGGGCATTGACTATGGCTATGCGCTGCGGGTACTGCCCGACGCGAGCGGCAACTATCTCGTGTCCGGCCCGTTCGCGGCCCTTGGCGGTGGCGAACATCTGAGCCTCGGCAGAGTACTCGCGGCCGGCAGCGTCGACGCGACGTTCGATCCGAGTCTGGAGTCGCAGGGCTATGGCTACGTCATTTCCGCATTGCCTAGCGCGGGGGCGTTCGTGGTCGGCGGCCGCTTCGTGCGCGTCAACGGTTTGATCCGGCGCAACCTGTTCAAGCTCGCGTCGCCCGGTGTGGTCGATCCGAACTGGATTGCGAACACCGACAACGAAGTGCGTGCGCTGGCGGTGGATGCCAGTGGGCAGATCTATATTGGCGGATTTTTCGGCCACGTCGGAAGCTACCCGCGCCCCTACATTGCACGCCTGCAGAATACAACCGATGGTGCGGTTGACCCGACCTGGAATCCGCAAGCCGGTAACGCGGTGTATTCACTGCTGCTGCGCCCCGAGGGTTTGTACGTGCCGCAGAGTGTCGGCGCACAGTTCAATCTCGCACGCGTGTCGGTTGTCACCGGCAGCGTCGATGCCGGCTGGGCGCCGCAGTTGAACGGGGGCGTCAGTGGCATCGCCGCGACTGCGACGGGCGATCTGCTGATCGTTGGGAATTTCACCAGCGTCAACTCTACGGCACGAGCCGGCGCGGCCAAGCTCGGCATCGGCGCGAGCGCGACGCTCGATGCATCGTGGGCACCCGTGCTCGGCGGTGGTTCGGGTGGAGCGATTGCGGTAGATAGCGACAATGTATACATCAGCGGCTCTTTCACCAACGTCAACTCGATACCGCGTGGCGGACTGGCGCGCTTGTCGGCAAGCGGCGCCGGAGCGCTCGACCCGGCCTGGACGCCGAGTGCCAGCGGCGTGAGCAAGCTGCTGCCGCGGCCAGAAGGCATCTACGTCGCCGGGACCTTCGCGAGTATCAACGGCGGCGGCAACGGCTATCTGGCGCGGCTCGACGGCCTGACCGGCGCAACCGATCCGAGTTGGACATCGAACGCGAACACCTGGGTGCTCGACCTTTTGCCCTACCGAAAAACGATCGTCACCGCCGGCTGGTTTACTTACATCGGCGGACAGGCGCGTCAAGGCGTTGCGCGGCTTCCGGTCGCCGGCGACACGATATTCGTCGACGATTTCGACGGCTGACCCGCGCAGCCAACCTCAAGCCGCGTGAGTCCGTGATGCAGGTAACGTCAGGTCACCAGCCCGATAGCTGTCGCTCGCGCGGCCGAAGCGGGTCGGAACGTTGCATCGGCGGCAACGCGCGCGCGATCAGTCGCA
>DASRTK010000439.1:0-4252 GCA_035655975.1 Rudaea sp. | reverse complement strand
CGCCGAGATCGCGGCGACGATGCCGATCCCGACCGTCGCCGACTTCATGACCATCTCATAACTCGCGCGGCTCGTGACGACGAGGAAGCCTTGCGTCGGGTCGAGATGTTCGCCTTGCATCGCGCCGATCAGCTTGTCGAGCGCATTGTGCCGGCCCACGTCCTCGCGCACGAGCACGACTCGACCGTCGGACACTGCCCATGCAGCGGCGTGCGTCGCCCCCGTCACCGAGTTGATTGTCTGGCCGCGCTGCAATTCGCCGAGCGCGCGGTGCAGTGCAGCTCGGTCGATCGCCGCCGGATCGGCGACCGGCGGCGGATGGCGCACGGCCGCATCGAGCGTCTGCGCTCCGCACAGGCCGCAACCGGTGCGCCCGGTCAATTGCCTGACTCTCTGGTCCAGAACCGCGGCACGCGCCTCGGGCACGCTGATGCGCAACTCGATGCCCGCCAAAGCCGGCGCAATCTCGACGCCCTGGAATTCACCGGGTTCGGCGATGATCGCTTCGCTCAACGAAAAGCCGAGTGCGAAGTCTTCGAGATCGGACGGGGTCGCAAGCATTACAGCGTGTGGCCGTTCGTTGTAGACGAAGGCGATCGGGATTTCCTCGGCGACCGCATCGGCAACGCGCGCGCTGATGCCGGCCCGGTGGCGCAGGACATCCCGGCGCACCGCGCCGGCGGGTAGTGAACCTGGCGTTACGCTGTCACTCTTCAAGGCAGCCTCTTGTTGCCGCCCGCTTCATCCCTCCTCCCATCGGGAGAAGGTGGCGCGAAGCGCCGGCCGAATATGCTCCTGCCATTTCGGTAGTTACGCCATCCCTGGCAGTCAGATGAGGGTACGACATCGTCGTTCGTTTGTGTGAGCCCCGACCCTCATTCCAACCCCTCTCCCGGCGGGAGAGGGGCTTGGCCGCCATCTCCATCGCCGGCAACGGGATCATTTTGTCGCGACGGCCTGATCGAGCAGACCCTGTTGCTGCCGGCTGAATTCCTCGAAGCGCTTCTGCCATTCGGACGGCTGGCTGACGCGCGTGACTTCGACCGCCGTGACCTTGTACTCAGGGCAGTTCGTCGCCCAGTCGGAATTCTCGGTCGTGATGACGTTGGCTCCGGAGCCGGGGAAATGGAATGTCGTGTAGACGACCCCGGGTTGCATGCGGTCGCTGATCAGCGCACGCAGGACCGTGTCGCCGGCGCGGCTGGCGATGCCGACCCAGTTCCCGTCCTTCACGCCGCGTTGTTCGGCATCGTGCGGATGAATCTCGAGCCGATCCTCGCTGTGCCACATGACGTTCGGCGTGCGCCGTGTCTGCGCGCCGACGTTGTACTGGCTCAGGATGCGACCGGTCGTGAGTATCAAGGGATACTTCGCGTTGACCTTCTCGTTGGTCGGCACGTACTCGGTCAGCAGGAACTTGCCCTTGCCGCGCACGAACTCACCGACGTGCATCGTCGGCGTGCCTTCCGGGTGCACGTCGTTGCAAGGCCACTGGATACTGCCGAGCCGGTCGATCTTCTCGAAGCTGACGCCGGTGAATGTCGGCGTCAGGCTGGCGATCTCGTCCATGATCTGCGACGGATGCGCGTAGTCCATCGGATAACCCATCGCGTTCGACAGCAGCTGGGTGATTTCCCAGTCCGCATATCCGTTCTTCGGGCGCATGACGGTGCGCACGCGCGAGATACGGCGCTCGGCATTGGTGAATGTCCCATCCTTCTCCAGGAACGTCGAGCCCGGCAGGAACACGTGCGCGAACTTCGCCGTCTCGTTCAGGAACAGGTCCTGCACGACGATGCATTCCATCGCGGACAACGCGGCGGTGACGTGTTGCGTGTTCGGATCGCTCTGGCCGATGTCCTCGCCTTCGATATACAAACCCAAGAACTCGCCGTCGAGCGCTGCCTCGAACATGTTCGGAATGCGCAAGCCGGGCTCGGCCAGGAGCTTGACGCCCCAGGCCTGCTCGAAAGCGCCGCGGGTCACGTCATCGGAGACATGGCGATAACCCGGGAACTCGTGCGGGAACGAGCCCATGTCGCAGGAGCCCTGCACGTTGTTCTGGCCGCGCAGCGGATTGACGCCAACGCCCTCGCGTCCGACGTTGCCGGTTGCCATCGCCAGGTTGGCGATACCCATGACCATCGTCGAACCCTGCGAGTGCTCGGTCACGCCGAGTCCGTAGTAGATCGCGCCGTTGCCCCCGGATGCGTAGAGGCGAGCCGCCGCGCGCACTTCGGCTGCCGCCACGCCGGTCTCGGCCTCCATCGCCTCGGGCGAGTTGCGCGGCTCGGAGATGAACTTGCGCCATTTCTCGAACGCTTCCGGCTCACAACGCGCGCGCACGAAATCTTCCTTGACCAGCCCTTCGGTCACGACAACGTGCGCCAGCGAGTTGATCAGCGCGACGTTGGTTCCCGGCTTGAGTTTGAGATGGTGGTCGGCCTGGATGTGCGGCGTGCGCACGAGGTCGATGCGGCGCGGGTCGGCGATGATCAGCTTCGCGCCTTGGCGAAGCCGGCGCTTCATCTGCGAGGCGAACACCGGATGGCCGTCGGTCGGATTCGCGCCGATGACCATGATCACATCGGCCTGCATGACCGAATCGAAATTCTGCGTGCCGGCGGACTCGCCCAGCGTGTTCTTCAGACCGTAGCCGGTCGGCGAGTGGCAAACACGCGCACAGGTGTCGACGTTGTTGTTGCCGAAACCGGCGCGCACCAGCTTCTGTACCAGATAAGTCTCCTCGTTCGTGCAGCGCGACGAGGTGATTCCACCGATCGAATCGCGCCCGTACTTGGCCTGGATGCGCTTGAACTCCGATGCGGCGTAGCCGATCGCTTCGTCCCACGAAACCTCGCGCCACGGATCGGAGATCTTCGTGCGGATCATCGGCTTGAGGATGCGGTCCGGATGTGTCGCATAGCCGATCGCAAAACGACCCTTGACGCACGAATGGCCATGGTTTGCGTGGCCGTCCTTGTTCGGCACCATGCGTACGAGCTCTTCGCCGCGCATCTCGGCCCGGAACGAACAGCCGACACCGCAGTAGGCGCAGGTCGTGATCTCGGAGTGCTCGGCCTGGCCGATGGCGATCAGCGATTTCTCCGAGAGCGTCGCAGTCGGACATGCCTGTACGCAGGCGCCGCACGAGACACACTCTGAATCGAGGAACGAGCGGTCCTCGCTGGCCGCCACCTTCGAGTCGAACCCGCGGCCCTGGATCGTCAGCGCGAACGTGCCCTGCACTTCCTCGCAAGCGCGCACGCAACGCGAGCAGACGATGCACTTGGACGGATCGAACGTGAAGTACGGGTTGCTCTCGTCCTTTTTTGCGAACAGTGGATTCGCGTCGGGGTGGGCATGGGTGTGACCGGCGCGCACCGGCCATCCCGCATCGGGCTGTTGCGCCTCGGCATAGACGTGATTCGCGCCGGTATAGCCGTAGCGCACTTCGCGCAAACCGACGGCTCCGGCCATGTCCTGCAATTCGCAGTGGCCGTTCGCCGGACAGGTCAGGCAATCGAGCGGGTGGTCGGAAATGTACAGTTCCATGACGCCGCGGCGGATTTCGGCGAGCTTCGGGTTCTGCGTTGTCACCTTCATGCCGGCAGCGACCGGCGTCGTGCACGAGGCCGGGTAGCCTTTCATGCCTTCGATCTGCACCAGGCACAGGCGGCAGGAACCAAAAGCGTCGAGCAATTCGGTCGCGCACAGTTTTGGAATCTGGATGCCGATTTCAGACGCGGCGCGCAACACCGAAGTGCCGGCAGGCACGCTGACATCGCGACCGTCGATGCTCAGCGTCACGCGCTTGGCAATCTTGATCGGATGGATCGGACTGGGTGTGCCGAGATCGGTTTCGTTTATCGATAACATTGCGCTTACCTCATTTAACTTGTCTCAGGCGGAGCGGTCGACATTTGAACGCGGATTGCCGCGGATTTTCACGGATGAACGCGGATAAAGACGTTTCAATGGAGTGTTGCGGTGCGTCATCGAGGTTCGCTTCACCCACCTTCATCTGCTCTATCCGCTCTTATCCGTGTTCATCCGTGTTCATCCGCGTTCAAAACAAGCTTCTCCGCTTGTCTCGAGCGAAAAAGAACTATCCCCCGCCCACCGCACTCAGTGGCAACGGAGCGTCACGTGAAAAATCTTCCGGAAAATGTTCCAGCGCGCTCAACACCGGAAACGGCGTCAAGCCGCCGAGCGCGCACAGCGACCCGTTGACCATCGTGTCGCACAAATC
>DASRTK010000438.1:0-9842 GCA_035655975.1 Rudaea sp. | reverse complement strand
TACGTGGCATGCCGGATCGCAGGACACGAGTTCCTCGGCTGCCTATGACGCGGCGCGCAGCCAAGCCGATTTCCATGTCTACATCGGCGCCTACGCTTGCAACGGCGTGAAGCGCACGGCGCATGCGGTCCTGCCGGTCGGATTGCCGCCTGAGATCGACGGCAGCTATATGAACGTCGACGGCACCGTGCAGACGCTCGTGGCCGGCTCGAAGCTGCCTGGCGACGCGCGTTCGGGATGGCGCGTGCTGCGCGCGCTTGGCGCTCAGCTCGGACTCGGGGGATTTGCGTTCACTGAGCTGAGTGAATTGCGCGCGGAGCTGCAAGGCGCGCTCGCTGCGAAGTTCAACCTGCCGAAAAATCCACGCGTCGCATCCGTGGCGTCTGCCGATGCAGGCCTCGTTCGCGTTGCGACGGTACCGCTGTATCGCAGCGATGCCGTCGTGCGCCGTTCGCCGGCGCTGCAGGCGCATCCGCTCACCGGCAAAGCCGCGGTCGGACTGAATCCTGAGGATGCGCTTGCGTTGGGTCTGGCGAACGACGCCAGCGCGAGCGTGAAAGGTGGCGATGCGGAGGTCGTGCTGCCGGTCGTGATCACGCGCGCGGTCCCGCGCGGCGTCGCATGGATCGAATCGACCTGGCCCGAAACGCGCGCGTTGCCGCCAACCGGCGCAGCGCTGACGGTTGCGAGGGCCTGATCGTGAACTGGATTTTGCATCCGTTCAACTCGCTGCACGACCTGTTGCTCGGCTTGGGCAACATCGGGTTGGTGCTGTGGTTCGTCGTCTGCATTCTCTGCATTGCGGTTCCGGTCATCATCTCGGTCGCGATGTACGTCTGGTGGGAACGCAAGGTGCTCGGCTGGATGCACGTGCGCATGGGGCCGAACAGCGTCGGCCCATTTGGCCTGGCGCAGACATTCGCCGACGTGTTCAAGCTGCTGCTCAAGGAATACCTCGTCCCGGCGAAATCCAGCCGGATGCTGTTTTTCCTCGCGCCGCTGATTTCCCTGACGCCGGCCCTCGCCGCGTGGGCGGTGATTCCGTTCGACGCGAAGCTCGTGCTCGCGGACGTCAACGCCGGCCTGCTGTACCTGCTCGCGATGACCTCGATGGGTGTATACGGCATCATCCTGGCCGGTTGGGCGTCGAATTCGAAGTATGCGTTCCTCGGTGCAATGCGCTCAGCGGCGCAGGTCGTCAGCTACGAAATTGCGATGGGCCTGGCACTGGTCGGCGTGCTGATCTGCGCGGGCAGCCTGAACTTGTCCGAGATCGTGCGGGCGCAAGCGGGGCCGTATGGCCTGTTCAGCTGGTTCTGGCTGCCGCTGCTGCCCTTGTTCGTGATCTATTTCGTGTCCGGTGTTGCCGAGACCAATCGCGCGCCGTTCGATGTAGCTGAAGGCGAATCGGAAATCGTTGCCGGCTTCCATGTCGAGTACTCCGGCGCGCCGTTCGCGGTGTTCTTCCTGACCGAATACGCGAACATGATCCTGGTTTCGTTCCTCGCGCCGGTCCTGTTTGCCGGCGGCTGGCTGTCGCCGTTCCCTGCTTCCTGGCCGGTTCTCGGGGTCGGCGGCTGGTGGTGGCTGTTCGCCAAGGCCTTCATTTTTGCCTTCCTGTTCCTCTGGTTCCGCGCAGCGTTCCCGCGCTACCGCTACGACCAGATCATGCGCCTGGGCTGGAAAGTATTTGTGCCGCTCGCGATCGTCTGGATCTTCGTCGCCGGCTGCCTCGTCTATTTCGGTGTTGTCGGGCCTGCATCGCCAGTGGAGGCCATGTCATGAAACGCGTCGCGCATTATTTAAAGAGCCTGATGCTCATCGAGTTGTTCAAGGGTTTGGGCCTGACCATGAAGTACATGTGGAAGCCCAAATACACCATGCGCTATCCGATGGAGAAGATCCCGCAGTCGAACCGGTTCCGTGGCCTGCACGCGCTGCGCCGGTACCCGAACGGGGAAGAGCGCTGCATCGCCTGCAAGCTGTGCGAAGCGGTGTGCCCGGCGCTGGCGATCACGATCGATTCGGAGCAGCGCGCCGACGGCACGCGTCGCACTACGCGCTACGACATCGACCTGTTCAAGTGCATCTACTGCGGATTCTGCGAGGAGAGCTGCCCAGTCGACTCGATCGTCGAGACGAATATCCACGAGTACCACTTCGAGCGGCGCGGCGAAAATATCGTTACCAAGACTCAGTTGCTCGCGATCGGCGACCGTTTCGAGAAGGAAATTGCCGCGGCCCGCGCCCAAGACGCGGCTTTTCGCTAGAGAGACGCCGATGACTCTGCCCTGGGATCTGATTCTGTTCTACCTGTTCGCCACGGTGCTGGTGCTCGCCGGGCTCGCCGTGATCAGCGTGAAGAACTCCGTGCACGCGGCGCTGTTTCTCGTGCTGGCGTTTTTCACGAGCGCCGCGCTGTGGCTGCTGGTGCAGGCGGAGTTCCTCGCGATCGCGCTCGTGCTGGTCTATGTCGGCGCGGTCATGGTGCTGTTCCTGTTTGTGGTCATGATGCTCGATATCAACAGCGAGCCGTTGCGCGAAGGCTTCATACGCTACCTGCCGATCGGCATCGGCATCGCGATCGTCATGCTGGTCGAGATGCTGCTGCTGGTCGGCGTGCGTGTGATGTACGCGCTGCCGGTCGTGCCTGAACCTGCTGCGGCTGCGCGTATGTCGAATGTGGCCTGGCTGGGCAATGCGCTGTTCACGCAATTCCTGCTGCCGTTCGAAATCGCGGCAATCGTGCTGACCGTGGCGATTGTCGCGGCGATCATGCTGACGTTGCGGCGGCGCACCGGCACGCGCCGTCAGAGCGCTTCCGAACAGTCTGCGGTGCGGGCGTCCGACCGCGTGCGCATCGTCAAGATGGCCAGCGTCACGAAGGGAGGCACGGCGCCATGATCGAGACGATGCACCTGACACTGGCCCATTACATCGGCCTCGGCGCGATCCTGTTCTGCATTTCGGTCGCCGGCATCTTCATCAATCGCAAGAACGTCATCGTGCTGCTGATGGCGATAGAGCTGATGCTGCTCGCGGTAAACATGAATTTCGTCGCGTTCTCGCGTTTCCTCGGCGACGTGTCCGGCCAGGTGTTCGTGTTCTTCATCCTGACCGTGGCCGCCGCGGAGTCGGCCATAGGCCTGGCGATCCTGGTCGTTCTGTTCCGCAACCGCGCGACGATCAACGTCGGCGAAATTGATTCGATGAAAGGCTGAACTTACGGAAAGCAAAGAGCCGTCATCCCGGCGAAAGCCGGGATCCAGCTCTTCGGACCAACAACAACAAGGCAAAAGCCGGATTCCGGCTTTAGCCGGAATGACGGGCAAAAAAACATGGGTCTCGACCCTACAATCCTTCTCATCATCGCGCTGGCGCCACTGTTCGGCGCTATCGTCGCTGGCCTGTTCGCCAAACAGATCGGCCGCGCCGGCGCGCATTGGGTGACGATCGCCGGCGTTGCGCTGAGCTGCGTGCTGTCCTTCTACGTCCTGTATCAGATGGTGTGGGAAGGTGCGGAGACGTTCAATCAGGACGTCTACACCTGGTTCCAGGTCGGTTCGCTGCAGACGCACGTCGGCTTCATGATCGACCGCCTGAGCGCGATGATGATGGTGGTCGTCACCTTCGTTTCGCTGATGGTGCACATCTACACTATCGGCTACATGGCCGAAGACGATGGCTACCAGCGCTTCTTCAGCTATATCGCGCTGTTCACGTTCGCCATGCTGATGCTCGTGATGAGCAACAACTTCCTGCAGTTGTTCTTCGGCTGGGAAGCGGTGGGCCTGGTTTCCTACCTGCTGATCGGTTTCTGGTTCAAGAAGCCCAGCGCGATATTCGCGAACCTCAAGGCGTTTCTGGTCAATCGCGTCGGCGATTTCGGCTTCCTGCTGGGCATTGCAGGCGTGCTGTACTTTTTCCAGACGCTCGACTACCGCGCCGTGTTCGACCACACCGATGTGCTGACCGGCAAGACGTTCGAGCTGTTCGCCGGCCATCCATGGTCCGCAGCGACCGTGATCTGCCTGTGCTTGTTCGTCGGCGCGATGGGCAAGTCGGCGCAGGTGCCGCTGCATGTTTGGCTGCCCGATTCGATGGAAGGTCCGACGCCGATCTCCGCGCTGATCCATGCAGCGACGATGGTGACCGCGGGCATCTTCATGGTCGCGCGCATGTCGCCGCTGTTCCAGTTGTCGGAGACGGCGCTGAGCACCGTGTTGGTTATCGGCGCGACGACCGCGTTCTTCACCGGCCTGATCGGCATCGTACAAAACGACATAAAACGGGTCGTGGCATATTCGACGCTGTCGCAGCTCGGCTACATGACTGCCGCGCTCGGCGCATCGGCCTATTCGGCCGCGATCTTCCACCTCATGACGCACGCTTTTTTCAAAGCCCTCCTGTTCCTCGGCGCCGGCTCGGTCATCATCGCGATGCACCACGAGCAGGACATGCGCTACATGGGTGGTCTGCGCCGCTACATGCCGATCACCTATGTGACGATGTGGATCGGCACGCTCGCGCTGACCGGCATGCCTGGGTTTGCCGGATTTTTCTCGAAGGACGCGATCATTGAGGCGGTCGGCGAGTCGCACCGCTGGGGCGCCGGTTATGCGTACCTGTGCGTGCTGGTAGGCGTGTTCGTCACCGCGTTATACAGTTTCCGGTTGCTGTACCTGACGTTCCACGGCTCCGAACGCTTCGTCGTCGAGCACGGCACGCACGGCCACGACGATCACCACCACCATGAACCCGGTCATCTGGCGCATGCACCGCACGAATCGCCATGGGTCGTGACGATTCCCCTGATCGCGCTGGCGATTCCCTCGATCCTCGTCGGCGCCGACACGGTCGGGACGATGTTGCACGGTGATTTCTTCGGCCACTCGCTGGTCGTGGGCGGCGCCGAGCACGAAGGTGAATTTGCCGGTGTATTCGCCACGATTCTCGACGGTTTCATGCACCCGCCGTTCTGGCTCGCGTTCGGTGGATTCGCGGTCGCCACTTACGTCTACCTGTTCAACCCGGCGATCGCAGACGCGACCAAGCGCGCGCTGCATCCGCTGTGGCGCATGCTCGATCGCAAGTACTGGTTCGACGAAGCCTATCAGGCGATCTTCGCGCGCGGTTCGCTGCTGCTCGGTCGTGGATTGTGGAAAGGTGGCGATACCGGCGTGATCGACAACATTCTCATCGACGGCACCTCGGCGACGGTCGGGCGCATCGCGGGCCAGGTGCGCCGCTTGCAGACCGGCTATCTGTATACCTACGCATTCGCGATGATTCTCGGCCTGGTCGGATTGCTCGGCGGCCTGTGGTGGGTGGTGAGATCGTGACGGACACTCGGAAACGCCAGCGATGAATCTGACCCACATGTTGAGCCTGGTCATCTGGCTGCCGATCGTCGGGGGTGCGCTCGTGTCGCTGACCGGCGCAGGCCGTGCGAACACCGCGCGCTGGCTGTCGCTGGCCGTCGCAATCCTGACGTTCGTCGTCAGCATCCCGCTGTTTACCGGTTACGACGCCGCGTCCGGCACGATGCAGTTCATCGAGACCTACAACTGGATCGCGGCCATCTCCGCCAACTATCATCTCGGCGCCGACGGTATTTCGATCGCGCTGATCCTGCTGACGACGTTCACGACCGTGCTCGTGATCCTCGGTGCGTGGGATTCGGTGCACGACAAGGTGAACCAGTACCTGGCCGCCTTCCTGATCCTCGAAGGCCTCATGATCGGCGTGTTCGCGGCGATGGATGCGCTGCTGTTCTACGTGTTCTTCGAGGGCATGCTGATTCCGATGTTCATCATCATCGGCATCTGGGGCGGCCCGCGGCGCGTCTACGCGACCCTGAAGTTTTTCCTGTATACATTTTTCGGCTCGATCTTCATGCTGGTCGCGCTGATTTATCTTTACCTGCACGCGAACAGCTGGGAAATGGCCGACATGGCCAAGCTGCCGTTGAGCGCGAACGTACAGGCCTGGCTGTTCTTCGCCTTTCTCGCTGGTTTTGCGATCAAGGTGCCGATGTGGCCGGTGCACACGTGGTTGCCGGACGCGCATGTCGAGGCGCCGACCGGCGGCTCGGTGATCCTGGCCGCGATCATGCTGAAGATCGGCGGATACGGCTTCATTCGCTTTTCGCTGCCGATCGTGCCCGACGCGAGCCAGGAATACGCCTGGGTCGTGATCGCGATGTCGCTGATCGCGGTGATCTACATCGGCTTCGTCGCGCTGGTGCAGGAGGACATGAAGAAGCTGATCGCCTATTCGTCAGTCGCGCATATGGGTTTCGTCACGCTCGGCCTGTTCATCAGCCTGGCGCTCGTGCGCAACGGCGGCAACAACCAGGCCGCGTACCTCGGCGTGTCCGGCGCAATGGTCCAGATGATCTCGCACGGTTTCATTTCCGGCGCCATGTTCGCCAGCGTCGGCGTCATCTACGACCGCATGCACACGCGCATGATCAAGGATTACGGCGGCGTCGTGAATACGATGCCGTGGTTCGCGGCGTTCTGGGTGCTGTTTTCGATGGCCAATTGCGGTCTTCCAGGCACTAGCGGCTTCGTCGGCGAGTTCATGGTCATCCTGGCGAGCTTCCAGATGAACCCATGGGTGTCGGCGGCGGCCGCGTTCACCCTGATCATCGGCGCGGCGTACACGCTGTGGCTGGTCAAGCGTGTGATCTTCGGCGAAGTGGCGAACGACCACGTCGCGCACCTGAAGGACATAAACCCACGCGAAACCTTGATGCTCAGCGCGTTTGCGGCTGCCGTGCTGCTGTTCGGCGTGTGGCCGGCACCGCTGACCCACCTGATGGACGCCTCGATCAAGCAGATCGTCGACCACCTGCTCGTGGTCAAGGCGATAGGCGCATGAATACACCAATGTCATTCAACATCCACGATGTCGTCTTGATGCTGCCCGAGGCGTTTCTGCTCGGCGCGATCTGCGCGATCCTGCTGGTCGACCTGTTCCTGAAGCCGACCCAGCGCGCCGTCACGCACTGGCTGTCGCTGGCCGCGGTGCTGGGCACGATTGCCCTGATCGTGGTCGATGCCGAGCCGGCGGCGACCGCGTTCAACGGCATGTACATCCACGACGGCGTTGCCGCCGTACTCAGGATCTTCGTCCTCGGCACGACCGGAACCGTGTTCGTCTACGCGCGCGGCTATCTGCAGGACCGCGGCCTGCACATCGGTGAGTTCTATTTGCTGAGCCTGTTCGCCACGCTCGGGGCGATGGTGCTGGTGTCGGCGGGGAGCCTGGTGACGGTGTATCTCGGGCTCGAGTTGTTGACGCTCTCGACGTACGCCTTGGTCGCGATCAATCGCGACTCCGCGCTGTCGTCCGAGGCGGCGATGAAGTATTTCGTCCTTGGCGCGCTGGCCTCGGGCATGCTGCTGTACGGCATGTCGATGATCTACGGCGCGACCGGCACGCTCGACCTGAAGCAGATCCAGGTTGCCGCGACATTCGCGGCCGGCGACGCGCAACAGCATCAGGCGCTGCTCGCGTTCGGACTGGTGTTCCTGGTCGTCGGCATCGGTTTCAAGTTCGGCGTGGCGCCGTTCCACATGTGGATTCCGGACGTCTACCAGGGCGCACCGACGGCGGTGACCTTGTTCATCGGCACGACCCTGAAGATTGCGGCGTTCGGCATGGCTTACCGGTTGCTCGAAGGCGGTCTGAGCGGAATGGTGAGCCACTGGCGCGAGATGCTTGCCGTGCTCGCGGTTGCGTCGCTCGCGATCGGCAACATCGTCGCAATCGCGCAGACGAATCTCAAGCGCATGCTTGCGTATTCAACGATCTCGCACATGGGTTTCCTGCTGATGGGGTTGCTCAACGGCACGCCCTCGGGCTATGCCGCGGCGATGTTCTACGCGATCGCCTACGCGATCACCGCGAGCGTCGCCTTCGGCGGCATCCTGCTGCTCGCGCGCAGCGGCTTCGAGGCCGAAGAAATCGACGACTTCAAGGGCCTGAATCAGCGCAACCCGTGGTATGCGCTGGTCATGCTGTTGGCAATGGCCTCGCTGGCCGGCGTGCCGCCCTTGTTCGGTTTCTTCGCCAAGCTGCTGGTCTTGAAAGCCGCCCTCGACGCCGGCATGTTGTGGGTGGTCATTGTCGCGATCGTCATGGCGATCGTTGGCGCGTACTACTATCTTCGCGTCATCAAGGTCATGTACTTCGATGCCGCGGAGGACAAGTCCGCCCTGGCGTTGCCGAGCGACCTGCCATTTCGCTGGCTGCTGTCGTTGAATGGCGCGGCATTGCTCGTGCTGGGCCTGTTCTGGGGCCCGCTGATCGCTTGGTGCTACCGCGCGTTCGGGATAACCTGAAACTGTACGAACCTTGAAAAAAGCGGACTGCTCCGCTACACTTCGCGTTCGGCTGATGCGGGGTGGAGCAGTCTGGCAGCTCGTCGGGCTCATAACCCGAAGGTCGTAGGTTCAAATCCTACCCCCGCTACCACCTCTCGCACCGAGGCCTCCATGTGAGGCCTCTTTGCTGGAGTTCAGCCTAGCGCAGGATGCGCGTTGCCGGTGTCTGGATACGAAACAACGGCGGACTATGGAATGGGCCTTGTGCCCATTTTTTATTTGTGAATTTTGTAATTCTCTTTTAAACAGTGCGGCCATGGATGGACGCCATTTGATTTTCGCGATCAAGGATGATCGCAAAAGTAAACCATGCGGCCATGGATGGACGCTTTTTGATTCTCGCAATCAGGGATGATTGCATAGGTAACGATCGAGGAGCGGTCGGACTACAGGTCATGCGCAACGAGGAACTCACGCAACTGCTGGCGCCGGTAATCGCCGATCTCGGCCTCGAATGCGTCGGGGTCGAATACAGCCCGTCGCACGGCAACAGTCTGGTGCGGGTTTACATAGAGGCTGCGGACAGGCCGGTCACGGTCGACGATTGCGAAGTGGTGAGCCGCCAGGTTTCGGCGTCGCTCGACGTGCACGATCCGATCGAGGGACGCTACACACTGGAGGTATCGTCGCCGGGACTCGACCGGCCGCTGTACACGCCGGAACAGTTCGCGCGATTCATCGGCGAGAACGCAAAGCTCGAAGTGAACCTGCCGATCGATGGCCGGCGGCGCTTCCAGGGTCCGATCCGCGCCGTGGAAGGCGCGACGATCCTGATGGAACAGGATGGTGTCGCGGTCAAGATCGCACACGACAACATCCACAAGGCCAAGCTGGTGCCGGATTTCGGCGAAGAAAAGAAATTGAACAAAGGCAAGAAAGCGAAAAAGTAGCGAATCACTCCCTTTCCCGCATGCGGGAGGGGGTTGGGATGAGGAACCCTGCTTCGCAGGTTTGCCCCATCCGCCTTCGGCACCTTCTCCCGCACGCGGGTGAAGGAAAAACTGAAAGAGATCCAAAAATGAGCAAAGAACTACTACTGGTTGTTGACGCGGTCGCCAACGAAAAAGGCGTCGAGAAGGACGTCATCTTCGACGCGATGGAAGCTGCGCTCGCCTCCGCGGCGAAGAAGCGCTATCCCGACGAAGATATCGCGGCGCGCGTCAGCATCGACAAGCACTCCGGCGAATACGAAACCTTCCGCCGCTGGGAAGTCGTGGCCGACGATGTCGTCATGGAATCGCCGGACCGGCAGATCCGCCTGATGGACGCGGTCGACGTCAAGGCCGAGATCCAGGTCGGCGAATTCATCGAAGAGCCGATCGAGAACCCCGAATTCGGCCGCATCGCGGCGCAGGCGGCCAAGCAGGTCATCGTGCAGCGCGTGCGCGAGGCCGAGCGCGCCCAGGTTGTCGAGGCGTACAAGGATCGGGTCGGCGAACTCGTCACCGG
>DASRTK010000437.1:0-1743 GCA_035655975.1 Rudaea sp. | reverse complement strand
AGCGGCCGCCATCGCCAGCGTTTCGGACAGCTTGATGCGCCACACGAGCGCGATGAAACCGTTCACCGCCATGAAGATGTAGCCGAACAAGCTCATCCACGCGCACGGAGCGTGGATATAGATGATGCGAAACGAATCGCCTTGCTGGTAATCGGCCGGCGCCATCGCCAGTCCGCCGTAGAGGCCGACAATGCCGCTGATCGCCGCGAATCCATACAGCCACGGCAGCCACCAGCCGGCGAAGCGGTAGAAATACGGCGGCGAACCGAGCTTGTGGAACCAGAGTACGAGCGGATTCATTTAGCTGTCGTCGTTGTCGAAGATCGTAGAGGTTGAACACAACCACGAAGGGCGCGAAGGTAAGGCTTTCGGTTTTCTGCTTTCTTGACGTCGGTCAAGTGACCCTTTCTTCAGGGGTGCATACGGACCAACTACCGACAACGTGTAGGTTGTTCGCAAATTGTAGGCGATCGCAAATTACAGGTGTTCGCAATTGCCGGCTGTTCAGAGTCTCCAGTGTTCTTCGCGATTTAGCCTTCCAACGCCTACGTCAGCGAAATCTTCAGCGCCGTCGCCGACGCCAGCGGCGCCAGCACCAGCGCCATGACCAGCCATGCGCCGAGCCACAGCAGCGGAGCGCCATACGGAAGGCCGAGTTGCGCCGCGTTGCAGGCGCCGGCGCCGAAGATCAGCACCGGCACGATCAGCGGCAGCACGAGCAGGGTCAAAAGCATACCAGAGCGGCGCATGCCAATCGTCAGCGCAACGCAGACGGCGCCGATCAGGCTCAGCAGCGGCGTCGCCATCGCCAGCGCGGCGATCAACACCGGCAGGACCGGGTCGGGCAGGTGGAGCAACTGCGCCAGCAGCGGTGCAATCGCGATCAGCGGCAGCGCGGTGGTCAGCCAATGGATCGCGATCTTGCAGGCGAGCAGCAGAGACAGCGGATGCGGCGACAGCACCAGCTGCTCGAGCGAGCCATCCTCGAGATCGCTGCGGAACAAGGTGTCGAGCGAAAGCAATCCTGCCAGCAGCACGGCGACGAAGATCGTGCCTGCGGCGATACGCGCGAGTGTTTCAGCTTCCGGACCCAGTGCGAACGGGAACAGTGCGACAACGATGATCGCGAACATCAGCGGGTTCAGCGCATCGCCGCGGCGCACCCAGGTCAGCGCGAGATCGCGGCGCAGTATCGCAATGCAGGCGGCCGATGTGGTTCCGGGTTTCATTGGAGAGTGTGAACTAGGGCTGAGAACTAAGGGTGTGCGGCTCGAGTAGAGCAACCTGCATTTTGTCGTCATTCCCGCGAAAGCGGGAATCCATTTTGATCCAATTGGGCTGGTCGAAGAGCAGCATGGATTCCCGCTTTCGCGGGAATGACGGCAATGTTTCCTGACGCAAGGCAGGGTGCCGCAAGGCTTGGCTAGCAGCAGTCGTTACAAGTTTCACGGCGCCGCCACGCGCTCTACGACTATCGGCTCCCGGCTAGCGGCACCCGGCTTCAACGCAATCTTGCGCGGCGTGCCGGACGTGTACGCGTACGCACCATGCGACGTAATCAGCGCCGCTCCTCCACGCCGCGCGTGGTCGTCGAGCACATAGTTGACCAGTTCGATGCCTTCGCGATCGAGATTCGCGTAGGGTTCGTCGAGCAGCCAAAGGGCGGCCGGCACGAGTAGCAGGCGCGCCAGCGCGACGCGCTTGCGCTGTCCAGCCGAGAGCATGCGCACCGGCTGATCTTCG
>DASRTK010000436.1:0-12757 GCA_035655975.1 Rudaea sp. | reverse complement strand
TGCCGGTGAACGGCAGCGACGCGTTCAGTCTCACGAACGATTTCATGACGATGCGCAAGATCGGCGTCATGCAGGAAATCCCGGGCGGCGACAAGCGCCAACTCCGCACCGAGCGCGCGCAGGCAGTTGCCGCGCGCGAACAAGCGTTGCTGAGAAGCGAGCAATTGTCGGTCCGCGAGTCGGTAGCCCGCGCCTGGATCGCGCGGGCAACGGCCGAACGACGGCTGGAGCTGCTCAAGACTTTGATCCCGCGTGCACAGGCCGAAGTCGCCGCGGCAACGGCGGCACTGAGTGCCGGACGCGGCTCGGCCGCGGACGGAATTGCCGCCAAATCTGCGCAAGCAATGCTCTCCGATCGGATCAGCCTGGCGGAGCGCGAAGTCGCCGATGCTCGTTCGGACTTTGCCCGCTGGTTGCCCGAGGCGGCAGAGCGTCCGCTCGGCGATACGCCGAACTGGGCCGATCTTGGCGTCAATCCTGACTCGCTGGTGGCGAACGTGGCGCATCACCGGGAATTGCTCGCCTACGATGCGTCGGAGCAGATGGCAGATGCCGAGGTCGCGTTGGCGCGCGCCGAAAAGCGCCCGGACTGGTCGGTCGAGTTCGATTACGCGCAGCGCGGCCCGCAATACTCGAACATGATCTCGCTCGAGTTCCGCGTGGGTCTGCCGCTGTTTGCCGGTTCGCGCCAGGACCCGACGATTGCCTCCAAGCAGGCGGCTCTCGCCCAGATCGAGGCCGAACGCGAGGATGCGCGCCGCATGCACACTGCGGAGTTGCGCAAGACAGTCACGGCGTGGCGCAGTGCGAGTGAGCGCGTCGGCCGTTACGAGCGCGAGTTGCTGCCATTGGCGGACGATCGGGCCGAAGCAGCGCTCGCCGCATATCGCGGTGGACGCGGCGACATGCAGGCGTCCCTGACGGCTCTTGACCAGGTCATCGAGCAGAGAATCGCCTATACCGAGTTGCAGAACGCACTCGGACAAGCGTGGGCCACTCTTCATTTCGCCTTTCCGCAGGAACTCCGGCCATGAAAGCGATTCGACTGATTCTCGCCGGCCTGTTCGGTCTTGCGATCGGCGTCGGCGCCACGTGGTTCTTTCTGCATCGCGCGGTTGGCCCGACGCCGCCCATGCCGCCGGGTTCGTCAACGTCGGTGGAACGGAAGGTGCTGTACTGGTATGACCCGATGTCCCCGGAACGGCGCTTCGACAAACCCGGCAAATCGCCGACCATGGATATGGCGCTCGTGCCCAAGTACGCCGACGACTCCGGCGAGGGCGCCGGTGTCGTCAGCATCGATCCGCGCCAGGTGCAGAACCTGGGATTGCGCACGGCTCGTGCAGAGCGAGGCGTGCTGGCCGCAACGGTCCGTGCCACGGGCGCGGTAGCCTTCGACGAACGCGCCGTTGCCGTCGTGCAGGCGCGCGTCGCCGGTATTGTCGAACGTCTCGAGGTGCGCGCTCCGCTTACGGCAGTAAAACAGGGTCAGTCGCTGCTGACGCTTCTTGCGCCGGACTGGACCGGCGCACAAGAGGAATACCTGAGCCTGCGCCGCTCCAGCACGCAAGGTCTGGACGAGCTGCGCGCGGCCGCGCGCCAGCGCCTGCTGTTGCTCGGAATGAGCGAGGCGCAAGTCGTTGCGGTAGAACGCAGCGGCAAGGCGCAGACGCGCGTCGTCGTGACCGCGCCGCGCGCCGGGGTGATCGGTGAACTGTCCGCGCGCGAAGGGGCCACGGTCATGGCCGGAACGCCGCTGCTGCGCATCAATGGGCTCGATACGGTGTGGATCAACGCCGCCATTCCTGAAGCGCAGATTGGGCGCGTGACCGCGTCATCGCCGGTCGAAGTGCGGCTGCCCGCGTTTGCAGGCGAGCGTTTCGCCGGTCGAATCGAGGCGTTGTTGCCCGACATCGATGCGGTCACGCGAACGCAACTCGCCCGCATCGTGCTGGAAAATCCCGGGCATCGCCTTGCGCCGGGAATGTTTGCACAAGTGGACATTGCTGCATCAACGCAGGGTGCCGCAGGCGTACTGGTTCCGGCCGACGCAGTGATTGCGACCGGCATGCGCCATGTCGTCATCGTCGACAGCGGGCAAGGGAAGTTTCGCGCGCAGGAAGTCCGCGTTGGCGACGAAGCAAACGGGAGGACACAAATTCTCGATGGCATCGGCGATGGCGAAACCGTCGTGCTCTCGGGCCAGTTCCTGATCGATTCGGAGGCGAGCCTGGGCGGAACGCTGGCGCGCCTGCAAGCCGGTGACGCCGCGCATGAGGGGCACGCGAAGCCGGCCGGGAGCAAACCCGGTGGGACAAAGCCCGTTGGGATGAAGCCCGATGGAATGAAGCGATGATTGCGCGAGTGATCCTGTGGTCGGTCACGCACCGGTTCTTCGTGCTGCTCGGGTCGGTATTTCTGGCAGCGTGGGGCGTTTATTCGCTGCAGCACACGCCGATCGACGCGTTGCCGGACCTGTCCGACGTGCAGGTCATCATTCGCACGACCTGGAACGAGCAATCGCCGCAGATCGTCGAAGACCAGGTCACCTACCCGCTGACCACGACGATGCTGTCGGTGCCGGGCGCCAAGGCCGTGCGCGGCTATTCGTTTTTCGGAGACTCGTTCGTCTACGTGTTGTTCGAGGACGGCACGGACTTGTACTGGGCCCGTTCGCGCGTACTCGAATATCTGAACCAGGTGCAGTCACGCCTGCCGGCCGGTGCGCGACCGGCGCTGGGTCCGGATGCAACGGGAGTCGGTTGGGTGTACGAGTACGCCCTCATCGATCGCAGCGGACAGCATGATCTGTCGGATCTGCGCGCGCTGCAGGACTGGTTCCTGCGCTACGAATTGAAAGGGCTTCCGGGTGTCGCCGAAGTCGCCTCGGTCGGCGGCATGGTGCGCCAGTACCAGATCGTTCTCGATCCGGATCGGCTGCGCGCGTACGCCATCACGCACGAGCAGGTCGTCGAGGCCGTGCGCCGCGCCAACGGCGAGACCGGCGGTTCGGTACTCGAACTCGCCGAAGCCGAATATATGGTGCGCGCGAGCGGCTACCTGAAATCGCTCGACGACTTGCGCGTGGTGCCGCTCAAGACAGGCGCGGGTGGCGTGCCGGTGCTGCTCGGCGATGTCGCGCGCATGCAGCTCGGTCCGGAACTGCGCCGCGGCATTGCCGAACTGAACGGCGAAGGCGAAGTGGCTGGCGGCATCATCGTCATGCGCTCGGGCAAGAACGCGCAGGCGACGATCGATGCGGTCAAGGCCAAACTCGCAACGTTGAAGGCGAGCCTTCCGGCCGGCGTGGAGATCGTCGAAACCTACGACCGCTCGCAATTGATCGGGCGTGCGATCGACAACCTGACGGGCAAACTCCTCGAGGAGTTCCTGGTCGTGGCGCTGGTTTGCGGGATATTCCTGTTTCACCTGCGTTCGGCATTGGTCGCGATCGTTGCCTTGCCACTCGGCATACTGACCGCGTTCATTGCGACAGACATGCAGGGCATCAACGCAAACATCATGTCGCTAGGCGGCATCGCGATCGCGATTGGGGCGATGGTCGATGCAGCGATCGTGATGATCGAGAACGCGCACAAGCATCTGGAGGCGTGGCGCCACGAGCATCCTGGCACGGAACTCGCCAACGACGAGCGCTGGCGCCTGATCGGCGCCGCCGCGGCGCAAGTGGGCCCGGCGCTGTTCTTCAGCTTGCTCATCATCACGTTATCCTTCGTTCCGGTATTCACGTTGGAAGCGCAGGAAGGACGCCTGTTCGCCCCGCTTGCGTTCACCAAGACCTACGCGATGGCGGCTGCCGCCGGCTTGTCGGTTACGCTGATTCCGGTGCTGATGGGCTACTGGATTCGCGGCCGCCTGCCGGACGAAAGCGCCAATCCCTTGTCGCGCGGGCTGATCGCGGCATATAGACCGGTGCTCGATGCCGTCCTGCGCCGGCCGTTTGCCACGCTTGCCGTCGCCGGCGTCCTGCTGCTCGCGACGCTGTGGCCGCTCATGCGCCTGGGCGGGGAGTTCCTCCCGCAGATGGACGAGGGCGACCTGCTGTACATGCCGACGGCCTTGCCGGGGTTGTCGGTCGGCAAGGCGGCGCAAATCCTGCAGCAGACCGACAAGATGATCCGCTCGGTACCGGAAGTCGCGAGCGTCTTCGGCAAGATCGGCCGCGCCGAAACCGCCACCGATCCGGCGCCGATCGAAATGGTCGAGACGACCATCCGCTTCAAGCCGCGTGATCAGTGGCGGCCAGGCATGACCCCGGCGAAGCTGGTTGAGGAACTCGATCGAACCGTGCGCATGCCGGGTCTGACCAATCTGTGGGTGCCGCCAATTCGCAGCCGGCTCGACATGCTGGCGACCGGGATCAAGAGCCCGGTCGGCATCAAGGTCAATGGCAGCGATCTGGGCGTGATCAACCAGGTTGCCGCCGAGATCGAGCGTGTGGTCAAGAGCGTGCCGGGCGTCACGTCGGCGTTTGCAGAGCGTTTGACCGGCGGCCGCTATGTCGATATCGACATCGACCGCGCTGCGGCGGCGCGGGTTGGTCTGAATGTCGCTGACGTGCAAAGCGTCGTCGCCGCGGCGATCGGCGGCGAGACGATCAGCGAAACGATCGAAGGCCGGCGCCGCTTTCCGATCAACGTGCGCTACCCTCGCGAGTTGCGCGACAGCGTGCAGAAATTGCGCGACCTGCCGGTGCTGACGCCAGCCGGCGCGCAGATGACGCTCGGAAGCGTCGCGAAGATTGCAGTAACGGACGGCCCGCCGATGATCAAGAGCGAAAACAGTCGACTGTCCGGCTGGATTTACGTCGACGCACGCGGACGCGATCTGAGCTCGGTCGTCGCCGACATGCGCGCGCGCGTTGAACGCGACGTCAAGCTGCCGCCCGCTGTTTCGATAACCTGGTCGGGGCAGTTCGAATTCCTCGAACGTGCGGCGGCGCGACTGCGCATCGTCATCCCGGCAACGCTTGCGATCATCTTCGTCCTGCTCTACGTCACGTTCGGCCGTGTCGATGAAACTCTGCTGATCCTGGCCGGCGTCCCGTTCGCACTGATCGGCGGATTCTGGCTGATGTACTTGCTCGGTCACGCCGTGTCGGTCGCGACGGTAGTCGGGTTCATCGCGCTCGCCGGGGTCTCCGCGGAGTTTGGCGTCATCATGCTGCTGTATCTGAAGCATGCCTGGGAAGGGCGTATCGCAAGGGGAGAGCCGCCAAATGAAACAACATTGCTCGCGGCGATCCGTGAGGGTGCCGTGCAGCGTGTGCGGCCAAAGGCGATGACGGTTGCCGTAATCCTTGCCGGCCTGCTGCCGATCATGCTCGGCGAAGCGACCGGCTCGGAGATCATGCAACGCATCGCCGCGCCGATGGTCGGAGGCATGATCACCGCGCCGCTGCTGTCGATGCTGGTGATTCCGGTCGTCTATCGCTTGATGCGAGGCCGCACGCTCGGTCGAGCGGTGAGTGCTTCAGGCGCTGCTTCCGTCACTTTGCCTTCCTCGTGACGAGCCATGGATTTTCCACCAGCGGGATTCACAGTGGGCGTTCTCTTACACCTGCGTTCGCGGCCGCAACGCACGCGCGCAGGATCCCCGGCAGGTCGCCTTTGACCAACGTTCACGTGACCGCCGCTCATCGCGACTTCGGTTCCCGTCGAAAGGCGAGCCCAGGCGTGATGCAGAATGACTTTCGCGTGTGGTTGGCCCAACATGTTCCGCGTCATCTCGCCGACGCGTCCGTGTAATCGGGATCGCGCCGCTGCGTCGGCAACTGGCCGGTCCTGACAACTGGGAGAGCGCCAATGTTCATCAAACGTTGTTTCCTTGCATTTGCGATTGCCGCTGCGCCTGCAGCCGCCGAGTGTGCAGCCGATCAGGTGTTCGTCGGATATCTCAGCGGAGCTGAAGAGTCGCCGTCAGTTGATTCGCAGGGAGTCGGCCTTGCTCTGGTGACCTACTCCCCCGGCACGATCATGATGCGGGTCCAGGTCACCTTTGCCGGCCTGACGGGCACTGTGACCGCATCGCACATACATTGCTGCTTCTCTCCGCCCGCCACGACGACGGCGATTGTCGCGACAATGACCCCATATTTCGCCGGCTTTCCGATAGGAGTGAGCGCGGGAACGTACGACCAAACGTTCAACATGGCGCTGGCGAGCAGCTACAACGCAGCGTTCGTCACTGCGCACGGAGCAAGCATCCCTGCCGCTCTGGAAGCGCTGCTGGCCGGAATGACGGATTCCACCGCGTATTTCAACATCCACACGACGACCTTTCCAGGCGGGGAAATCCGCGCGAACATGAAACCGGATGCCGTGTTCGCAAACGGTTTCGAGCAGGCAGCAGGCTGACCGTCGGTTCCGGGCGCGAATGCAAGCCCGGCCGGCGATAGGGCGCACCCGCTCGTGCCGCGTGGCGCATGCCTGCGCGGAATCTCGTTCTGCGGTTATTGAACGTCGGTGCCGGATCGGACGGGTGCCGAATTCGTCATTGCCTGGGTGCGCGCGCGGCAGGGACCGTTGTTCTTTCGAGGGCGCCCTCAGGACTCCACACTGATGAGATGCAACATGGAGCCGGCGCAGACGCGCGAAATTGAAGCGGGGCCCGCAAGAGAATCGGCGCGCGATCGCGATTTTCGTCCGCTTCGGCACCGAGTTGCGTGTGTGCTGCGCTGTGCTTCGCTGGCTTGGATCGTCCTGGCGCCAGCGGCGATCGCGTTGCCGCTCGAAGTGCCGAAATACTTTGTTGCGTTCGATGCGCAGATGGTGCGAGGGGACGTGAAGCTGTGCCTGGATCGCGCGCATGCCCGGGTCGAGTTCGCGCCGGACTCGCCGCGCGCGATGCGCTACTTGAGCGGCGCGCGCCGCTCGGGGGCGGGTGAACTCGATACGACCACCACATCGTGGCGGGCCAGCAACTGGCGTGCAGGCGAGTGCCTCGATTACACGGCCGATATCGGCGCGGTCGCCGACCAGCACTCGGACTCCGGTACGCGTTACGGCAGCAACATCGTGACCGATCCCCAGCAGTGGCTGGTGCAAGCCGATGCACAACGTGCCGAGGGCGCGGAAGCAACGATCGATCTGCCCGAGGGCTGGTCGATTTCGGTGCCGTGGCGCGAATTGTCGCGCAACGGACAAAGTATAAAGTTCCACATTCCGAATACACCGCAGGACTGGTCGGCGTCGCTGGTGCTCGGGCATTTCGAGGAAACGCGCATCGAACTGCCCGGCGGTGTCCTGCGCGTCGCGGCTGTGATCAACGGCGACGACAAGCAACGAGAGAAGCTGGTCGGCTGGGTGCGCAGGGTAGGGCAGGCCCTGCTCACTGCCTATGGCCGTTTGCCGCTGGCCGACGTCCAGGTCTGGCTCGTATCGACCGACAACCTCAGCATCGCCGCTCGCTTCTTCGCGTTTCTGCATCCCGGGGCCGTTCTCGACGGCGAGTCGGCGCGTGGCCAAGGCAATGCGCTGCACCTGGACGTCGATCCCAGCCGTCCCGAAGCCGAGTTCAACGAGGACTGGACTGCCGTCCATGAACTCAGCCACCTTTTGCATCCCTATCTCGGCGATCGCGGGAGCTGGCTCGGCGAAGGACTGGCGACGTATTACCAGAATGTACTGCGCGCGCGCGCCGGTTTGCTGACGCCGAAGCAAGCGTGGCAGCGCCTGGGAAGCGGCTTCCAGCGCGGCCAGTCGGGACCCTATGCCGATTCGCTCGAGCAGGCTGCCGCGGATATGGGCCGCAGCGGTTCCTTCCTGCGCGTCTATTGGTCCGGTGCCGCCTACTGGTTGACGGTCGACATGGAACTGCGTCGCCTCAGCAGCGGCAAGCTGACGCTCGACACCGCCTTGTCGCGCTTTCGAGACTGCTGCCTGCCTGCATACGGCGAATGGAAACCGGAGGATTTCGTCGCGAAACTCGATGCTGTGCTTGGCGTGAAAACGTTCACGCAACGCTACCGCGAGTTTGCACGCATGAAGCGCTTTCCGAATTGGCAAGAATCGTTTGCGCGCCTCGGCATGGAGGCAGGCGAAGATTCCGTGGTCTTCGATGAAGGCGCACCGGATGCGTGGATCCGAACTGCAATCACTGCGCCGCGTGCGAGCACCGGCCTGGTTCAAGCATCAAAGCCGGATTGATCGCCTGCACTCATGCCCCGGGTTCCAATACCGGGATCGGGTCCGTAAAGATGCGGCTCCGCTTCGCAGTTCGTCACGGCGGCACGCATCGCAGGTCGCCGCGCAATGTAAATTTCCGTACGTTTGCCGTGCGATTGGAAGACGTGTGATCTGGGTCGCAGCGAAGTCCCCTGGTCCGGTGCACCATATGCGCAGTCGAAACCGGGGGGAATTGGCCGTGCAGGCTTTGTCTACACATGAGTTGAGCGAAGAGCAGGCGGACTGGCTGAGGCGCATTCTCGAAAGCCAACCGCGGAGGACTCTGTTCGATAGATTTGCCATTCCCGACGATGTGCGCGACGCACTTGCCGAGAAGGGCCTCGTTCGGCGCTGGCGCAATGGCGCTGTCGAGATTACGCTCGACGGCATTCTCGAAGTCACGCGGCGGCGGCCAAATGTGCCGGACGCGGCTTCCGTCGCGACGCCTGCAGATCGCTCCGACGCGGCATAGGCACGTCCTTTCGCCGCCGGTTTTGCGCCGTTCGCCGGTTTCTCCTGTGCCCGTTGTCAGTACGTGATCCGCGTCGCAAAAAAGGGTTTTCGTTAGGCGCAGGCTTTTCCTCGGCAAAAACCGGGGGGAATTAGCCATGCAAGATCACTATCTGACCGACGACCAGGCAGTCTGGCTCAAAAGAATTCTCGACAGTCGCGAGAGTGCGGATATGTTCAATCAGCCCGTCATTCCCGAGGACGTGCAAAACGTTCTCGTCGCGAAAGGACTGGTGCGCCGCTTTCGCAATGGCGACCTCGAGATCACGCTCGGCGGCATCCGCGAAGTTACGCGGCGGCCACTCCTGCAGGATGCTTTTGCCGAAGGGCAGTGGGAAACGTCGCCGGCCTGACGTCAAATCGTAGCTGCGAACAGGTTGTTTCACCGCACCTGAGTTGCCGCGCCTTTCGGGGCGCGGGCAGCCGTGTTCATCACGAAGCGCCATCCTTTTGCCAAGGCGCGCGTCGAAGCGAACGCGTCATCCCTCTTGCAACGCTCGCATCGGATCCGCCAAAGCCGCGCGCCGCGCCGGCAGCCAGGCCGCGAGCGACGAAGTGGCGAGCAGTAACATGGCCGCTGCGACGTAGGTGGGCACGTCGAGCGGGCTCAGTTCAAACAGCAAGCCGCGCAGAAGTTGCGTGATCAGCAACGCGGCGATTGCGCCTGCTGCGAGTCCGGCCGCGGCGGTGCGCATGGCGCCGGCGACGATGCCTGAGATCACGTTACGCGCGCGCGCCCCCAGGGCCATGCGCACGCCGATTTCGCGCGTGCGCTCGGCGACGATGGTCGCGGTTACCGCATACAAGCCGATTGCCGCGAGCATCAGTCCGAGCAAGCCGAACGCGGTGAAGAGCAGCGAACGAAAGCGCGGCGCGCCGATCGCTTCATCGAAGCGCTCGCGCATCGTGCGGATGTCGGTGACAGCCAGCTCGGCGTCGAGCGTGCTGATCAGGCCGCGCGCCGGCGCTACGAGCCCGTTCGGATCGCCGCGCGCGCGCAAAAGCAGATAGGTGCTCTGCCACTCGTTCTGGCGGAACGGAGTGTAGAGGGCCGGCTCGGCTGCCTTCTCGGCACCGCCGTAACGTACGTTGCCGACCACGCCGACGATCTCGAGCCAGCGATTCTCCGGGCGCTCCGCCCCGCCGATCTTGATCCGCTTCCCGATCGGATCCTGGCCAGCGAAGTGGCGCGCCGCCATGGCTGCGTTGATGATCGCGACTAGCGGTGTGTCGGGACCGTCGCCAGTCGCGAACATGCGTCCGCGCAACAGTGGTATGCCGAGCGTCGTGAAGTAACCGCTGTCCACGAACATGAGCGGCACCGCGGCTTCGGCGGTTCCGTTTTTCGGCGTCTGTCCTTCGATCAGGTAGTTGTCGGTGATCGTCAGCAGGTTCGGCGGCAGGCTCATGCCGATACCGGTCGAGACTACCCCGGGCAGGGCGGCGCTGCGCTCGAGCACCTGCTCGTAAAATGCGTTGATCTTGCGCGCATCGTCGTAGCGCTTGCCCGGCAGCTCGATTTGCAGGCTCAACACCTGCTCAGGCTGTGCGACGCCGGGCTCGACGCGTTGCAGCCGGCTCAAGCTGCCGATCAGCAACCCGGTCGCGACCAGCACGACGAAACTGAGCCCGACCTCCGCGCCGATCAGCACGCGGCGCGCGCGCCCGGCGCCGGGAGTCGCGGTGCTGCTCGCGCTCGGACGCAAGGCATCGTACGTGTCCATGCGCGTCGCGCGGCGCGCGGGCAGAAGGCCGAAGCCGATCGCGCACAGGGCCGCCACGACGGCGTTGAACGCGAGCACCGCGCCGTCGAGCGAAGCATGCTCCAGGCGCGGAATGTCGGCCGGTGCTATCGCGACCAGCACCTTGAGCGCGATCGCGGCGAGCAGCACGCCGCTCGCAGCACCGAGCACGGCCAGCACCGCGCCCTCGGCCAGCAGCTGCTGCAGCAAGTGGCGCGGGCTGGCTCCCTGCGCGACGCGGATCGCCAATTCGCGCCGGCGCTCGGTGCCGCGAGACAACAACAGGTTCGACACGTTGGCGGCCGCGATCAGCAATATCAGCCCGGTCGCCACGAAAAAGGCGTACAGCGTCAGCCGGCTGCTGCCGACAAACGCGTCCTTGAGCGGCACGGCCGTGAGCGTCAAGTTTGCATTGGTCTCGGGGTGTGCGGTCGCAAGGCGCGCCGCTACGGTCGACAGCTGCGCTTGTGCCTGCGTCAACGATACGTTTGGCCCGAGCCGCCCCAGGCCGCGCAGGTAGTAGGGACCGCGCCTCGTCGGCGCATCGGACGGATGCCTTATCCACAGCATTGCCGGCCCAGGCAGCCCGGTCGCCTCGCGCAGCGGGAACTGAAAACCGCGAGGCATCACACCGACGATGGGGCTGCTTCTGCCGTTGAGCATGATCGTTCGGCCGAGCACGTCGGCCGAGCCGCGGTAGCGCCCCTGCCAAAGCTCGTAGCTCAACACGACTTGGCGATCGTCGCCGCCCGCGTCGTCACTCGCCAGGAACGTGCGGCCCAGCACCGGCGACACGCCCAGCGTCTGCAGCAGAGCGCCGGTGCCCCACACTCCGCGCACCTGCTCGGGCTCGCCTTCGCCGCTGATCGTAAAATGGCTGTCGGTATAGGCCGCCACCGAGGCGAACGTGGTCAGTTGCGGCGCAACGTCCTGGTAATCCGCGACGGACAATGGCTGGCGATCAATCGGATTCGCACGCTCGGAAAAATTGAACGCGACCAGCTTGTCCGGCTGTACGAACGGCAGCGGCGCCAGCAAGACGGCGTTGACCACGCCGAACATCGCGGTGTTGGTCCCGACCCCGAGTGCCAGTGTCGCCACTGCTCCGATCAGGAAGCCGCGCCGGCGCAACAGCGCCCGCCACGCGTAAGCGATATCGCGAACGAAACCGTCGAGCATCCGTCATCTCTCCATTGCCGTGCCGTACCGCCGTGGATTGGGCACGGAAGTGCGCAACAGACTGTGCCAGGGCGGAGCAGCACGTTGGGTGCGGTGTGAAGCGAAAGCGCTGGCCGCCGGCATGGCAAAAACCGCATGAAGGTGTTGGATGGGGGTGGGGCGGTTTTGGTTAGCTTCGAAACAACAATGGCTTCATCGGGTACAACATTCTTATTGGTGGCTTCGAACCGTGGAGCCACCCTTGCTCGCGGCGCCTTAGCCCCGGGTCAGCCGCCCTTTCGTTGGCTGCAGCGGATCGTCGCTGATGTCATAGTCCTCGCGCTCCTCTCGCGACCAATTCGCAACCGAATTTGCGGATAATGGCTGCTGACCTTGGGCGGTATAGGTATCGCTTGCAGCGTCGTACTTGGCCTGAAAGTGTTTGCCTTCCGGGTACTCGACCCAGACGATTTCGCCGTCGTTTGGTTTTTTCAATGGCATTGGTTTGCTCCTGCTGGTGCGATGCGCATATGAGCGGCACGGTCGCCTTGGGCGGACCGATAAAGTATACAAGTTGCAGATAGCGACGCCGGATCAAGACTCGGTGATCTGAGGAAAGGAACCGCATACAGCTTCCTTCGTTGGAACTCGCTGGTTTCGCGCTTGCCACAGGGCCGCTTTCGCGGCCCAGAGGCGGCGGGAAATGTGCGGGCCTTCCTGGGCCGCACCTCGCGCTGACGCGCGAGGCCAGCTACGCTGCGCTCCGCGGTCCGCTTCGGCATCTGACCGCCACGGATGGCGGGAATGCCGAAAATGCAGGAGCATTTTTCGGCCTGCCTACGCAGTCGAACGTCACTTTTCTGCGAAAAGTGACGTTCTCATCCACCTCGCAACCGCCAAACATGAAAAAGGGCCCGCGAGGGGCCCTTCTTCATGTTTGGTGGAGGCGGCGGGAATCGAACCCGCGTCCGAAAGTCCTACGTCCCCGGATCTACATGCATAGCTCGCCGTTTAGTCTCATCCTGCGGCAACACGACGTGCGAAGCGCACCGCAGGACCAGCCGGTTAGGAGTTAGCCGCGGATCGACTGGCGGCGATCAACAGCGATCTTGTGATAGTGACCCTACATCCACGAGCACAAGCACAAGTGGGTTCGGGACT
>DASRTK010000435.1:0-3456 GCA_035655975.1 Rudaea sp. | reverse complement strand
TGCGGCGTCAGGCCGTCCAGGCGGGTCTTGGCGATTGCGGTCTGGTCGACAGTCATCGTTTGATCGGGTTGGAAGGGCGCTAAAATAGCAGATCGAGAGGTCGGCCAAACACGCGCCTTCGCCGAGCAATCTCCCGGGCTCTTGCGGCGATCCTGGCCGCGCGCCGCGAGAATGGGCGCGGAGGATCGGGTCGCGCCTGCGGTTCGCCGGCCCGCTGCCGCGAGCGTCAACCTGCGAATGGCTGCATCCGCAGAGCTGCACGCAACGGATCGAGCAGGGCTCCGTAGCTCGGTGCGCGCGCCGTGTCGCGTCGAATCGGCTGCCGAACCTGCGTGGCGCTGGGCGAATGGACGTCACGCTCGGTCTTGTGAAACTCCACGCAGCCTGGTTCGAATTCAAGTCCACAGAACGCCAGAAGATCCCGGATGCGTCTTTCCGGATCGGCGACGAGGTTCTCGTATACATTCTCGTAGACGCGATCAGGATACAGCCGGAGCCAGTGGCGGGTGGCGCGATCGAAGGCGTGCCAATAGGCTGCCAGATCGTCGAATGTGCGCGTGTATTCGTGGCGCGCGAATAGCTGGCGGTAACACGCAAAGCAGGTTTCGAGCGGGTCGCGCCGGCAAATGATCGTGCGCGCGCCCGGCAGCATCGCGCGGATTGCGCCGATATACTGCCAGTTGTTCGGCAGTTTGTCGGTGAAACGCGCGCGGTGCCGCTGCCAGTGCGCGGTGCGTTCCAGGTATTGCCGCCCGAGGCGCTCCCAGTCCGCGGGCGTCATCTCCGCCACCCAGTCTGGGAACGACCGTCCGCGGCGACGCGATTCTTCGCCGAAGATCTGTGGCAGATCGGGCAGTTCACCGGCGCCTTCGATTTGGGAATGCGATGCCAGGATCTGTTCGGTCAGGGTAGAACCCGAACGTGGCATACTGACGATGAAGATCACCTGATTGCCGAGCGGTTCGGGTGCTCCGGCGGTCGGCGAAGGGAATGCCCGGATGATTGCGTCGGTATGTTGCGAGAAGCCGGCGGCGTTCCACTCCTGCCGCCGACGCGAGCGCGCGTGCGTCTGCCCAAGCGTGGCCAGAGCCTCTGCGTAGCGACCCTGATCTTCCAGCCCCTTGGCGAGCGCGAAGCCGATCGCGATCAGATCGTCCTCCTTCACGCCCGGACGCAGCATCACGCGGCGCATGCGCTCGATATCCGTGTCGGCGAGTTTGGTCGTCTTGAGATCGGCCAGACCCCACCACGCAGTGCCAGCGTCCGGGATCTGTTCCACCACGCGCCGATATTCCGCAGCGGCCTCATCGATGCGGCCGCTGGCGCGGAGCATGTCCCCGAGCATGGTTCGCGCGCGTGCGTGGTCGGGTTCGAGCGCAACCGCCCGGCGCAACGCCGCGACCGCCTCCTCGGGACGGACGCTGCGCATCAGCAGTACGCCGAGGTTGTACCAGGCCGTGGCCATGTTCGGTTCCAGCTCACAGGCATGGCGCAGGCTTTCGATTGCCGCGTCGAGCTCGGTGTTCTGGCCGAGCACGGCGCCAAGCGTGTTGTGATAGAGCGCATCGTTGGGCCGCTGCGCGACCGCACGCCGCATGGAATCAATCGCGCCGTGCCGGTCACCGCGCAGGTTCTGGATGCCCGCCAGCAATCGCAGCACTTCCGGATGATCCGGATTGAGCGCCATTACGCCCATGATGTGGCGCTCGGCTTCGTCGACGCGGCCGAGTTGTAGCGCGTTCGCTGTGGCGACGACGTAGCGGATTGCTTGCGGCGTCAGGCCGTCCAGGCGGGTCTTGGCGATTGCGTTCTGGTCGATCGTCATGCGTGGTGTCGGGAATCGCGCCGGGCGTGAACCGGAGTCGTGACCGGATGATAAGTGAACTCGACGCAGCAGATTATACGTGTCGGATTTGCTGCGAGGCTCTTCCGAATCCCGATTCCCTAAAAGAGCAGATAGGTCGAGACTATATATTTGTCGTTCGAGCGCGGCGCAAGGCCGGCGTGCTGGAACATCCAGTAGGGCGGGAACATCAGCAGCCGGCCCGCGCGCGGAGCGACCTTGATGCCGAGGTTGCAGAATTCGGTTTCGCCGCCATCGGCGACATCGTTCAGATACCACAGGAATACGAGGTAGCGGTTCGCCTTGTCGTCCATCGAATCGAAGTGCGGCTCGAACTGTTCATCCGCGCCGACGCGGTAGCGCTTGATGCGGACGTCCTCGATGCGCGGGCGGGTCGGCACCGGCAGCGTCAGGCCGAGGCGCTGGTTGTACAGGGCCAGGTGGTCGTCGATCTGCTTGAGGAAAAACCCCTTCATTCCGGCGTCGGCCAGAGGCGAGATGTTCAACTCGGTCCAGGCGCTGGCATCGAAGCCGCGCTTCTGGCCACGTCCGTTCGGAACATGAAACTGGTTCATGCGGTTGAACGACTGCACCATCTGCGCGCAGAACTCCGGCGTCAGTGCGGCGTCGAACACCTGGATGCAGCGCTGCAGGCTAAGGCCCGGTGGCGCTGCGACGTCAGTCTGCATAGTGCCAATGCTCCAATACCGGTCTCAGCGCGGGCAGGATCGGTTCGAGGTGGCTGCGGTAGCGCCGCCAGCGGTCGACGCCCTTGCGGTTCATCGGTTCGGTCACCTGCGCATAACTCGGCGTCGCAATATATCCCTTCTGCTTTGCGTGCTCGTGGAACGTGAGCATCGGCGTCGCGTCGGCGATGCCGATGAAATCGCCGATGCGCTTCGTGGTTCCGGCGAAATCGTTCAGCAGATCTTCGTGGCGCAGCGAAAACAGCGCCGGCTCGAGGATGGCCACATGATGCAGCCAGCCTTGCATCGCATTGACGTAGCCGCGCGCCAGGCGCTCGAGCGTGGAGCACAGCAGCATGAAGGCCGGCGCGCCGAAACTCTGCATGTAGTTGCTCAGCACGACGTCGCACGGGTGGCGCATCGCGAAGATGATGCGTGCGTGCGGGAACAGCCGGTTGACCAGCGGCAGGCGCAGCATGTTCAGCGGATTCTTGTCGACCAGGCGCTGGCCGGGCTCGAGCTTGACCGTCTTGCGCACCAGGCTCCAGTATACTTTGCGCAATTCGTCGCATTGCGCCGCGTCGAGGCGGTGCAGGTCGCGCGGATAGCGCAGGCCGAATTGCTCGATGCGTTCGACCACGCTTTGCAGGAACGGCTGCTCGTCCATCGCGCGCAGCGTCGGCACAGCGTCGAGCATCTGCTCGAGCATGGTCGTGCCGGAGCGTGGGAATCCCATGATGAAGATCGGCGATTCGTCGTCGCCGGGAGGCGGCATGTCGACCCACTGCTGTCTGCTTTCCGCGCTGATCGGATCCAGGCCGGTGGTAAGAGGTTCCGCGCCCGAGGCAATGAGTTCGGGAATCATCAGTGACGCTTTCTGCATCTGCAACTCGTGCGCCCGGGCCAGGGCCTGCATCGTGCCGTCGA
>DASRTK010000434.1:0-3518 GCA_035655975.1 Rudaea sp. | reverse complement strand
GACGGTATGTTTTATCGGCGCGACATTGCCTACCGCGCGCTGCGCTCGAGGGGCGAGGAACGAGGGGCGAGGGAGGAGGGTTAGAGCAGAGAGCGGCGCCGCTCTCCCTCGCCCCTCGCCCCTCGTCCCTGCTTCATCAGCACTTCTTCCGCAACATCAGCACATTGCAGCCATCGCTGTATTCGTGGCGGAATTCGTCCATGAGCATACGCACGAGTTCGATGCCGAGGCCGCCGATACGCGCGGTCTCGACGCTCGTTCCGCGTTGCGGAGGACGCCATGAAGTCGGGTCGAACTCGTCGGCGAGGTAGCTGATGCGCGTGTCGAGCGCACCGCGCGCGTGGGCGATCTCGACTTCGATCGGCCCGGCTGCCTGCTCGGCGTGCATGATGACGTTGGTCAGCAGTTCGTCGAGCGCGACCTGCAACGCGCGCATGGCCGCCTCAGGTACGTGGCCGGGCAGCTTTTCCTCGAGGCTGTCGTGCAATCGGCCGACGGCGCCGCGCTGACGCTCGACACGAAAATTCCAGACCGCAATCGGCGCTTCCACGCCGCGCGATCCGCGCCACCACGCTCCCCAGCGTTCACTGGTCCCCGCCATGCGGGAATGGTGACGAAATTGCGCAGCGTAAGCAATGGCAATGCGATCGCCCCTGATCGCAAAGATCGCGAAGCGGCCATCCGTGGCCGCACTTTTCCAAGAAGCAAGGTTTATTTCTTGGCAGGTGCCGCAGCGGCGGGCGCCTTGATCGGCGTCAGCAGCGGTGGGTTGTAGTACGGATGGCCTGCTGGCCACGGACGATCGGGCACCTGCTTGGCGACGAAACTGGCCTGCGTGGTCTTGTAGCTTTCAGCAGACGCCTTGTCGCCGTTGCGCACGGCCGCGAATATCGCTTCGGCCTGATACTGCTGTGCTTCGGTATATTTCGAATGTGCGGCCAGCGCGAGCGCGAGCGCCGACGAGTCGTCCGCGTCCGGCCGCTGCTTGTACAGGGCTTGCGCATAGTCGAGCGCCATGTCGCGCTCTTCCTGCTTGGCCGCCCGACAGGTGCTGGCCAGGCGCACGAATATCTGCATCAACTCTCCGTTGGTCGGATTGCTCTTCTGGGCCGCACTGGTATCGGCCAATGCCCGGCCACACTGCCCGGCGGCGACCTCGGCAGCGACCAGATGCGCCTGTGGCTGCGCGTCGCCAGGTTGCAGCAGCGTGAGCTGTCGGTATTGCTCGGCGGCCTGGCTGTAGCGCCCGCGGCGCATCTCGGCATTGCCGAGCAGGAGCCGTGCCGGCGCCAGTTTGACATCGGCACGCACGGCGCGCTGGTAATACGCATAGGCCTGGTTGTCATCGCCGGCGTACTCATAGACAAGCCCACGCGCGAACAGCGCCGTGGCGCTGTCGGGCTTCAGGGTCATTGCCTGGTCGGCTGCGGCCTGGGCGATCAACTGGTCGCCGAGCGAAGCTTCGAGCCGGGCCTGAAAAGCCAGCGCGTCGACATCGTCGGCATGGTCGCGCTGGTATTCGGCCAGTTTCGCGCGCGCGGCCGCAATCTTGCCGCTGCCAGCAAGCTGCTCGGCCTGCTGCAGCGGCGTGCCACTGAGTTGCTGCGCCGGTGCGCCGCCGCCATACAGGCCCATGACCAGCGGATCGGCCAGGCGCGGCGGAACATCGCCGGCCTTCGCCTCTGCTTCCTTGGCAGCGGTCGCGTTGCCGACGCCCGTGTACGCCTCGGCCAGCGTCTTGTACAACTGCGTCGCCTGCGGTTCGAGCTGCAGCGCCCGCTGGAGGTTCTCGATCGCATCGGTGTAGCGCTTCTGGCGCATGCTGATCTGGCCCAGCATCGCGAAGGCGACGGCCTGGTCCGAGTGCTCCCGGGTCGTGCGCTCGAGCACCTTGCGCGCGCCGTCGATGTCGCCGAGGTCGACCAGCGTATCGGACAGTCGGTAGCGGATCGGCAGGTAAACCTCGTCCAGCTTGAGCGCCGCCTCGAAATCGGCACGCGCCTCGGCGTTCTGCTTCAGGTCGCGCGCGATGACGCCGCGCAGGTACATCCACCGCCCATCTTCGGGATCGATCTGGGACGCGTCATAGAACGCGATCGCGGCGGCGTCCTTGAGGCCAGCGCGCGCGTATGCCGCGGCGACATTGGCGTAGACCTGCGCCAGTGGCGGGCCGACCAATTTGTCGTGGGCATTGTCGAATTCAGCGCGGGCCGCCTTGACCGCGGCGACGTCTGCCGGCGCGAGCTTGGCCGTGTCGACGTTCGGCAGCGGCTTGAGCAGCCCCTCGGCCGCGGTTGCCGGCAGGGAAAACGACAGCGCCAGGCAAAGCGCGCACAGCAAACGTTTTTGAATCGGCATGGGGAATCGATCGCTAGTGAGGGCCGGCACGTCGCACGCCGGCGCTTGGACAGGTGAGGGTCGCACAGTTTAGCGGCGCGGAACGCGCGCAGCCAGCCGGAAGCCATGACGACGCCGGTTTGCTACCCTGAGGCCACGGGGAGAGACAGACCATGGCTGAAGGCAATCAGTTCCAGTTGCTGCGCGAACGGCGCTTCCTGCCGTTCTTCCTGACCCAGGCGCTCGGCGCGTTCAACGACAACGTGTTCAAGAACGCCCTGGTGATCCTGGTCGCGTTCCTGACGACGCAGTTGAGCGTCGCCGATGTGAATTTCTATACCAACCTCGCCGCCGCGCTGTTCATCCTGCCGTTCCTGCTGTTTTCGGCGACCAGCGGCCAGTTGTCCGACAAGTACGACAAGGCGCGGCTCGCGCAGATCGTCAAGCTGCTCGAAATCGCGATCATGCTCGTCGCCTGCGCCGGCTTCGTCGGCAACAGCATCGGGCTGTTGATGGCGATGCTGTTCATGATGGGTTTGCATTCGACCTTGTTCGGACCGCTCAAGTACGGCTTGCTGCCGCAGGTTCTGGCCGACAACGAACTCGTCGGCGGCAACGGGCTGATCGAAATGGGAACGTTCCTGGCGATCCTGCTCGGCACGATTCTCGGCTCGACCCTGATCCGCGTCGCGGGCTACGGCGCATGGCTGGTCGGTGGCGTGACGATCGCTCTCGCCGTCGCCGGACTGGTCTGCGCGCTGGCGATGCCGCGCGCGCCGCCGGTCGATCCGGGCCTGAAGATCAACTGGAATCCGTTCAGCGAAACCTGGCGCAATCTCGGCTACATCCGCAGCGATCGCACGATCTTCCTGTCCTGCCTGGGCATCTCGTGGTTCTGGTTCTACGGTTCGATCTATTTCACCCAGCTGCCGAACTACACGAAGGAAGTGCTCGGCGGCGATCCGGGCGTGTACACGCTGATCCTGACGCTGTTTTCGATCGGCATCGGATTCGGATCGGTCATGTGCGAGCGCCTGTCGGGGCACAAGGTCGAGATCGGCCTGGTGCCGTTCGGCTCGATCGGCATGACCGTGTTCGGCGCCGACCTGTACTTCGCTCATCCGGACAGCAGCGGCCAGCTCGGCCTCGACGTCTCGGCGACGCTCGGCCAGGCGCACATA
>DASRTK010000433.1:0-12590 GCA_035655975.1 Rudaea sp. | reverse complement strand
CCGGCCCCCGCCGCCGCGGCCGACGCAGCCGAAACGCATGCGATCAAGGATCACTGATCAGCGGTGATCGCCGCGGTTGCTGGCGATTGGCGCGTCGGCAGCGGTGCCCGTTACGGGCTGCATTTCGCGATCCCAACCGGGAACGTGAAGCGCGACAGGTTCAGCTCGAACGGCAATGGGTTGTCGGGCAACCCCGGGAAGCCAACTACGGCGCCGTCGGCACTCAGGCAGTTGACCTTCAACTGGCTGAGCGTGCCGCGCTGCTGCGGGTTGAACGCACCCGGATCGTAGGCGCTGCCGAAGCGCGGGCCGATCGGCTGATAGAAGATCCCGGCGTAGCCATCGATGCCCTGCTGGCCGATGCCGGACAGCCATGCCTGGTTGCCGGCCGCATCGAAGCCAAACCAGATCGCCGCGACGTGCTGCGCGTCGAGCTGCTCAAAGACGAAGCCGCTGCCGAGGTAGCGCGCGTCGTACCATGAACCGCTGGCCTGCGTCGGCACGATTGCCGTCGCGGGGGCTGTGCAGTCCAATCCGCTCAGCGCGGTGATCCGCGTGATCGGCACCTCGAGCGAGCCCCAGTCCGCGGGCCCGTCCCAGCGCATGTGGCCGTTGTTGCAATCGTCGAACACCAGACCGATGCGGCCCCAGTGCGCGGCCTGCAGGTGACCGCCCGGGTCGAGCGAAGAACGCACCACGTCGGTGAACTCGATGCCGTTGCCGAGCACGTCGCCCACGCCGAGCAGCCAAGCCTGCTGGCCCGGCGCGCCGGCCGGCGGATAAGTGAACATGTATACCAGCGCGCGGCCATTGTCGAGGACCTCCAGCGCGATGCCCTCGCCGTTGCGCGCCGGGTCGTACCACTGGCCGCTGTAGCGCGCATCGACCGGCGGCGCGGTGCTCGCCTGGCGCGGCCGGACTTGGCTGTCGAATGTCGGCACGCTGATGCTGGCATCGTAGCGGCAAGGTCCGCCGGAGCCGCTCGCCATCGCCGCCGTGCAGTCGGCCTGCAGATCGTTCACGCCCGGCTGCGGCGCCCCGTCGATCCAGGCGCGCAGCGCTTCCCAGCCGCCGACGCCTTCGGCTTCGGTGAAGCCGCAATGACTCGGCGTCGTTTCGTTGACCAGGGCGACCGTCAATTGCGACGCCGGCAACGTCTGGCGCAACACGAATTCGTTGGCCGGGATCACGAGCTGGTCCTGGCTGGTGTGTATGGAGACGACTTTGGTGGAGCCGATCCGGCCGCGGAAATCCGAGACGTCGCGGAAATACAGCGAGGCGAACGGATTGGCCTGGATGCGGGCGATGTTCGCATTGATCGTTGCGTCGCCGTAGTCGACGCCGATGTTGCTGAACGGGTTGAGGTCATCGAGCTTGTCCGGCGCGCGCACCAGGTCGCTCAAGGCATAGGTCGCGTAGGCCGTATTCGTGACGAAGAACTTCTCGCTGGTGACGTAGCCCAGGCTCAGCAACTCGGCCAGCCGCCTCTGCATCGCGTCGTTGCGAATCTCCTTGGGCAGGTTGACGCCGGTGCACTGGTTCAGCGGAATCAGTGTCTGCAGCAGGCGCGCCTCGTCCTCGAGATCGGAAAGATCGTCCGGAATGTCACTGAGGTTGTAGGCCCACGGATACGGCTGGTCGCCCTTCGGCAGATCGCCGGCGCCGGCGCAGACGACATCGTAGGCCAGGCGCAGATCGAAGCCGGCGTCCCACACGCGTGAGCCTGCCGCCGGCGTGCACGCGGCGTAAACGCCCGGCACCGGCGCAAAGCGCGGGTCTTCGGCCAGCTTCAATGCGATCAGGCCGCCCAGCGATCCGCCCCACGGGATGATCGCGCCCGGCGTGCCTATCTGTGCCTTGAAAACGGCCAGCATTTCGGCATTGTCTTCGGGCGCCGTAAACAGGGCCCACGAGCGCTGGCTGTAACTCGACGCCGCGATCGCGTAGCCCTCGCTCAACTGCAGGTCGGATATCGGCCCAAGGTCGGTAACCGGGTGCGGCAGGTCGAACGTAAGTCCGTGCTGGAACAGGATCAGCGTGTCGCCGGACTTCCAGCCGTCCGGCACGGCGATCCGGTAGTACGCGCCAGAGGCGGTCTGGCCACTGAGGTCCTGCGCGGCGTGCGCCGTCAGCGCCGCCAGCAGCAAAACAAGAAGAACTGGCGCGCGTCGCATACTCTTGTCTCCGGCACTGAACCGCGGGACAAGCTACTCCGGCACATCTTAAGCCCGCATAAATTTCGCCGGCCGGCACGCTACCGGTACAATCGTCGCGGCACGAATCTGGCAGGATGCCGAAGCAGAATCACCGCGGCGCTTGCACAGAGACCCATTTGCACATGAAAGTTCTCGTTACGGGGGGTGGCGGTTTTCTCGGCCAGGCGATCTGCAAGCAGCTCGCCGCGCGGGGCCATGCCGTGCGTTCGCTCAATCGCAGCGCGCATCCGGCTCTGGCTGCGCTCGGTGTCGACCAGCGCCAGGGCGACATCGCGTCGCTCGACCTGGTCACCGAAGCCGCCGCCGGCGTCGATGCGATCATCCACAGCGCGGGCCGCGTGGGCACGTGGGGCCGTATCGAGGACTATTACGAGACCAACGTGCGCGGCACCGACAACGTACTCGCCGCGTGCGAGCTGCACGAGATCGGCAAACTCGTGCTGACCTCGAGCCCAAGCGTCGTGCACAACGGCGCGGACCTCGAAGGCGTCGACGAATCAGCGCCGTATGCCACGCACTTCAGTTCGCCGTACGCGCAGACCAAGGCGCTGGCCGAACAACACGTTCTCGCCGCCAACAGCCCGCAGCTGGCGACCGTGGCTCTGCGCCCGCACTTCATCTGGGGACCCGGCGATCCAAACCTGCTGCCGCGCATCCTCGGCCGCGCGCGCAGGGGGCAGCTGCGCCTGGTCGGCGATGTGCCGAAGCGGATCGATACGGTCTTCGTCGACAACGCGGCCGAGGCCCACCTGCTGGCGCTCGACCGGCTCGCGATCGGCTCGCCGATTGCGGGCAAGGTCTACTTCATCAGCCAGGGCGACCCGGTCACGCTCGAAACGCTGATCAATTCCTGGCTGGCGGCCGACGGCTTTCCGCCGGAGACACGCCACGTGCCGGTCGGCGTAGCCCGGTTCCTCGCTGCCGCGTTCGAGGGCATTTACCGGCTGCTGCGCCTGTCTGGCGAACCGCCGCTGACACTCTCTATGGTCGAGCTGATGTCGACCGCACACTGGTTCAACATCGACGCCGCCCGCCGCGACCTTGGCTACAAACCGCGTGTGAGCATGGCCGAAGGATTGGCGCGCCTGTCGCAATACCTGGCGCGCGGCCGCATGCAGCAGCGGCCGGATTAGCAGTTTCGGCATCACCGCGGCGCGGCGTCTGTTGCTGACGGGTAGCGCGAGGCGGCCCGGGGGACCGGCTACAATGCCCGCCCGTTTCGAGCAATCGCAGCCGATGGCCGAGGACCGCCAACCAAACCCGCTGCTGGCCGCGCTCGGCCGCGCGCTCGAAGCCGCTTTGAATCGCGGCGTCGCGTTGGATGCCGACATGCGCGACCAGCTTGCCGGACTCGAAGGCCGGCGTATCGGCATCGAGTTGCGCGGTGCGAACCTGGCGCTGGCGATCAGCGTGCGTGACGGCCGGCTGCAGGTCGGGCCGCACTGGGAAGCCCCGGGCGATCTCAACCTGCATGCCAGCCCGGGCAGCCTGCTCGCCTTCGCACTGCGCCGCGGCGACGACGAAGGAACGTCGATGGGAAGCAAGGCCGGCAAGGTTGAAATTTCCGGCGACGCCGAGCTCGCGCGCCGCGTCGAAAAGCTGCTGCGCGGATTTCGTCCGGATATCGAGGAAGCATTTGCGCGCACCTTCGGCGATGTGCTCGGCGTGCCGCTCGCGCGCGCGTTGCACTCGGCGTTCGCATGGTCACGCGAGTCCGCGCAGTCGTTCGCCGCGGACAGCGCCGCGTTCCTGCGCGACGACACGCGCGATCTGGTCGCGCCGGCCGAAGTCGACGCGCTGCTCGACGGCATCGATGCGCTGCGCGAGCGCGCCGACCGGCTCGCCGCGCGCGTGCAGCGCGTCACCGACAAATTCGGCGGAGGCGGGGCGTGACGCCGCTGCGCCAGCTGCCGCGCATGCTGCGCATCGCCGCGACGCTGGTGCGCTACCGGCTCGACGAACTGGTCGAAGGCGCGCACCTTTTCCGCCCGCTGAAATGGCTGCGGCCGCTATTGCCACGCCCGCATGCCGACATCGCCCGGCTTTCGCGCGGCGCGCGGCTGCGCCTGGCGCTGGTCGAGCTCGGTCCGATCTTCGTCAAGTTCGGCCAGATCCTGTCGACACGCCGCGACCTGCTGCCCGGCGATGTCGCCGACGAACTGTCGCTGCTGCAGGACCAGGTGCCGCCGTTCCCCGGCGCGCAGGCACGCGCAGCGATCGAGGCTGCGCTCGGCGCGCCGATCGCGACATTGTATGCAACCTTCGACGAGACGCCGCTGGCGTCGGCGTCGATCGCGCAGGTGCATGCGGCGACGCTATGGCCGGTTTCTGATTCTGCCGGCGTCGTCGCGGGTTCGCCCCGATCCGGTCCTGCGGACGACCTTCCCCCGCAAGCGGAGGAACGAAGAACGAGACGGCCTGCGGCCGCTGAATCCCATGGGCGCCAAGTCGTCGTCAAGGTGCTTCGCCCCGGGATCCATGCGCGCATCGCCGACGATGTCGCGCTGCTGCGCGCGCTCGGCGAACTGGCGCAGCGCTGGCATCCGGCTGCGGACAAGATCCGGCCGCGCGACATCGTCGCCGAGATCGAGTCGACACTGAACCACGAACTCGACCTGCAGCGCGAAGGCGCAAACGCGAGCCTGCTGCGGCGCAACTTCCTGATCGGTGAGGACTTGATCGTTCCCGAGGTGTACTGGTCGCACACGAAGGAATCGGTGCTGACGCTCGAAAGAGTGCGCGGCATCGGCGTCGATGACCTGGAGGCGCTGGATGCCGCCGGCATCGACCGCATGGCGCTGGCCGAGAAGGGCGTGCGCGTGTTCTACACGCAGGTGTTCCGCGACAACTTCTTCCACGCCGACGCGCACCCCGGCAATATCTGGGTCGACGCGACGCGCAAGGAAAATCCACGCTTCATCGCGCTGGATTTCGGCATCATGGGCTCGCTGCCCGAGCGCGACCAGTTCCTGCTGGCCGAGAATTTCATGGCGCTGTTCGACCGCGACTACAAGCGCATCGCCGAACTGCACGTCGCCGCTGGCTGGATGCCCGCGCACGTGCGGTTGGACGAACTCGAAGCGTCGGTGCGAACGGTGTGCGAGCCGTACTTCACCCGGCCACTGTCGCAGATTTCGATCGGCGAGGTCGTCGTCAAGCTGTTTGCTGTCGCGCAACGCTACGAGTTGACCTTGCAGCCGCAACTGATCCTGCTGCAGAAGACCCTGCTGAACATCGAAGGCATAGGCCGCACGCTGTATCCGGACATCGACATCTGGGCAGTCGCGCGGCCGGTGCTGGCCGACATTCTGCGCCGCCGCTATGGTATTCGCCGCACGTTGAAGGAGCTGCGCGCGCGCGTTCCGACCTGGCTCGCGGCCGCGCCCGAAATGCCGCAGCTCGTCCATACGTATCTTACGAAGGCCGCTGCCGGCGACTTCGATGCGGCGCGTGCGCGCGACGGCGAAGCCAATGCTGCGGCCGACCGGAAGGCGACACAGAGCCTGATTTTCGCCTTCATAGGCGCCACGGCGTTGTTGTGCGCGACGATCATCTATGCGCTCGACGTGCGCCTGTCGCACCTGCCACGCGCGTTGCCGGCATTGGTTATCGCGGTTGTCGGCGCACTGGCGTTCGTCCAGGCCTGGCGCCGGTCGCGTTGACGACTGCATGTTGACGACTGCGTGCTGACGAAAATCGAGGTCGTCTACGAAGACGACGTCCTGCTTGCGGTCAACAAGCCGGCCGGCCTGCTGGTACATCGCAGCGCGATCGCGGCCGACGAACGCGACTTCCTGCTCGAACGCCTGCGCGAGCAGACCGGCGCCGCGCTGTACCTGGCCCATCGCCTCGACCGCGCCACGTCGGGCATCGTGCTGCTGGCCAAGTCGCGCGAGATCGCCGGCGAACTCGGCAAGCAGTTCATGGCGCGCAGCATCGACAAGGCCTATCTTGCCGTCGTGCGCGGCTGGCCTGATGCCACGGGCACGATCGACTACGCGCTGCCCGATGTGCGCGAGCGCAGCCCGCGCAAAGCAGCGGTCACGACCTGGCGCGTGCTGGCGACCGCGACCGTGCCGATAGAACTCGGCCGATATCCGGAACAACGCTACGCGCTGATCGAAGCATCGCCGCAAACCGGCCGTTATCGGCAGATTCGCAAGCACATGCATCACGTCTCGCATCACATCGTCGGCGACACGAGCCACGGCCGCGGCGACCACAACCGGTTGTGGCGCATGCACTTCGGCGTGCACCGGCTGCTGCTGCATGCGTGGCGGATGGACCTGGACCATCCGCTCGCCGGCACGCGGCTGATGCTCGAAGCGCCGCTCGACGCCGTCTGGCAGCGCGTGCTCGGATCGATGGGCTGGGAAGGCGCACTCGCCGGCGAACCGGCTGGCGAATCGGCCCGGCCGGCTTGCTAGAATCCACGGGTACTTTGGGGAACAACCATGCCGTCATTCGATGTCGTCTCGAAACTCGACCTGCACGAGTTGACCAATTCAGTCGACCAGGCCAATCGCGAACTGGCCAACCGCTTCGACTTCAAGGGCTCGGACGCCGTCTTCGAGCGCAGCGAGGAAACCGTCGTCACGCTAAAAGCCCCGGCCGAATTCCAGCTCAAGCAGATGCTCGAGATACTCAAGCAGCGCCTGGCTGCGCGGCACATCGACATCCGCTGCGCTGAAATCGCCGATCCCGAGGTGAACCTGGCGACCGCGCGGCAGAAGGTGACGCTGAAGCAGGGCATCGAGCAGGCGCTGGCCAAGGACATCGTCAAGCGCATCAAGGACGCCAAGCTCAAGGTCGACGTGCAAATCCAGGGCGACAAGCTGCGCATCAATGGCAAGAAGAAGGACGATTTGCAGACCGCAATCGCGCTGCTGCGCGGCGCCGAGATCAAGATGCCGCTGCAGTACGAGAATTTTCGTGACTGACGCCAGATTTTTTTGGACGCGGATTGCGCGGATGAACGCGGATAAGAGCGGATAAAAAAATATCAAAAATGTTCTGCTTGAATCCGCGTTTATCCGCGTCCATCCGCGCAATCCGCGTCCAAATCCTTTCTCTTATTGCAAGATCAGATCGAATGCTGCAAGTAACACCGACAATCGAGATTCCCGATGCCGAACTGAGCGAGACGTTCGTGCGCGCCTCCGGTCCGGGCGGCCAGAACGTCAACAAGGTCGCCAGCGCGGTCGAACTGCGCTTCGACGTTGCGCGTTCAGCGGTGCTGCCCGAACCGTTGCGCGCGCGCCTGCTCGCGCGCCGCGACCGACGGCTGACCGCCGACGGCGTGCTCGTGATCCAGGCCAGCCGCTTTCGCGACCAGGCACGCAATCGCATCGACGCGCGCGAACGCCTGGCCGAGATCATCCGTGCTGCGCAGCACGTGCCGAAGAAGCGCGTCGCGACGAAACCGACGCGCGCCTCGAAGGAGCGCCGCATCGCCTCGAAGAAGAAGCGCGCGCAGCACAAGCAGACGCGCGGAAAGCACTGGGGCAGCGAATGAGCGCGGCGCCGCTTCCGCGCATTCCGCCGAACATGCCGCAACTGCGCCCGTCGATGGCTGCCGGCATCTGCCGCTGGCTGCTCGGCGTGTTCGGCTGGCGCATGGTCGGCGAGTTGCCCGACGTCGCCAAGCTCGTCGCGATCGCCGCGCCGCATTCGACCAACTGGGACATGATCTGGGGTCTGTTGTTCAAGATCGGTCTGCGCCTGGACGCGAACTTCATCGGCAAGCGCGAGGCGTTCTTCTGGCCGCTTGGCCCGGTGCTGCGCGCGTTCGGCGGCATTCCGGTCGATCGCTCGTCCGCCCACGGCCTGGTCGACCAGATGCGCGGCGAATTCGCCACCCGCGACCGCTTCTGGCTTGCTCTCGCGCCCGAAGGCACGCGCAAAAAAGTACAGAAGTGGAAAACGGGATTCTGGCACATCGCACGCGAGGCCGGCGTGCCGGTCCTTCTGGTCTATTTCCACTATCCGGAGAAAACCGTCGGACTCGGGCCGCTGTTCCATCCGACCGACGACGTTGCCGCCGACATGGCGCGGATCCGGGAGTTCTATCGGCCGTGGATCGGGAAGAATCGCGGGACGGTTTGACGTCTCGCGTTTGACTTCGTCATCCTCGCCTTTTTGCTCGTCATTCCGGCGAAAGCCGGAATCCAGCGTCTTCGCTCCTTTTTGCCCTTGGAAGTGCAAGGCTTTCCAAGAAAAATTTGGCGTCAAGAGCAAGGAGCTGGATTCCGGCTTTCGCCGGAATGACGAACAATGAGTGCGAGGACCAAGCCCTACCGTTCGGAATGCCCCGACTCGTAATAGTCGCCGCGCGCAAACAGCCCCGGCTTGATCAAGTCGATGAAGGCACGCGCATGCGTGCTCAGGTACTTGCCCTTGCGCACGACGACCCCATAGCTGCGCTGCGGGAAATAGCGGCGCATGTTACGCACGGCCAGCCGCGCCTTGTCGTCGTCGGTCAGGCAGATGCCGGTGACGATCGAGATGCCCAGGCCCATGGCGACGTACTGCTTGATGACTTCCCAGCCGCCAACCTCGATCGCCACGCGATACGGCACGCGGCGCTGCTGGAAGACCAGGTCGACGAGTCGATACGTCGTCAGTCGCTGTGGCGGCAGGATCAGTCCGTACGGCGACAGTTCCTCGAGCGCGATATCGGGCTTGGCCGCGAGCGGATGATCGAGCGGCATGATCAGCATCGGGTCGAACCAGTGCACGGGCTCATAGGAAAGATCGTGGGGCACGTCGAGCATCGAGCCGACGGCGAAATCGACCTGGTCGGAACGCAACAGCGCGAGCCCGTCCTTGCCGGTCACGTTCGACAGCTGCAGGCGCACGTCGGCGAAGCGATCGCGGTAGTCGCGCACAAGTGGCGGCAGCAGGTACTGGATCGTCGAGGCGCCGGCGGCGATATTGACCTCGCCCTGATCCATGCCCTGGCGCTGCGTGCGGAAATGCTGGTCGAGGCCTTCGACGCCTTCGACCAGCGGCCGCGCCAGGTCGTACAGCATTTGGCCTTCCGAGGTCAGGACCAGGCGCGGGCGCGTGCGCTGCAGCAGGTGTGCGCCGAGTTCCTTTTCCAGCGCCGACAACTGCAGGCTGACCGAGGACGGCGACAGGAACAACGCCTCGGCGGCGCGCGCAATCGATCCGAACTTGACCGCGTAGCAGAACGCACGCAGTTGCTTGAGCCGGTTGCCCTTGTAGTAGAAGCGGGCGGGCTCCGCCGTGCTGCGGCGCTTCGGCAGGGGCTTGCTGCGGACGCCCCGTTTGCCGGGCACAACGGAATGTTTCATTTTCATTAATGCAATTTTCGCGTAGTTTTAATCAACTAGTTCAATGTGTTGTCACGTTCATTAACAATGTCAAAGTATTTGATTAAAACATTCGATTTGTCAAACTCTTTCCGACAGGCGTAGTGTGCTGCTACGCAACAAAGTTGTCGCAGGTTTGCCATCGGATTTTGAGGCGCAATACATGCAGCGGTGTCTGTCGATCGAGATGCAAACGGAGCCCGAGAGCCGGCATTCGCTGCCGCTCGACGCTGCCAGTCCCGCGCGTGACGGTATCGTGAGTCGGGCTGAATTCCTGCTCCGGATCGATTCGTGCGTTCGCTACCTGGCCGCCCTGCTCGCCGGCTTGGAGTCCCTGCCGGTTGACCGTGAATCGCCGCCGGCAGAATGCGCGCACGCGCAACTGTGGCACTGGCTGCACGGCGGCAACGCCTTCCTCGAAGACGGCACGGCCATCGACTTCGCTGTGTTCGACGCTGCGATCCAGCGCGTCGGCGAACGGCTGCCGCGGCGCGGTCTGCCCGGGCAGGAAAATGTACTTCAAGCCGCGTGCCTGCTGGCCGAACTGACGCATGCGCGCACGCTGGCCGGTCCTGAGTTGGTGTCTGCGCTCGCGCGCAAGCCTTAGCTCCGCCAACGCCAACCTGAGCGCCCGCTTCAATACCTTCCAACCGTCGCTGCAACTTTCAAGGACCACGTATGAAGACCACGCTTCCGACCGCCGAGCAAATCCGCTTCGACTGGCAGAACAATCCGCGCTGGAAAGGCATCACGCGTCCGTACCAGGCCGCCGATGTCGTGCGCCTGCGCGGCACCGTGCCGATCGAGCACTCGCTCGCGCGCCACGGCGCGGAGAAGCTCTGGGGGTATCTGCACAAGGAACCGTTCGTCAATGCGCTCGGCGCACTGACCGGCAACCAGGCCATGCAGCAGGTCAAGGCCGGGCTCAAGGCGATTTATCTGTCCGGCTGGCAGGTCGCGGCCGACGCGAATGTCGCCGGAGAGATGTATCCGGATCAGTCGCTGTATCCGGCCAATTCGGTGCCGCTCGTCGTCAAGCGCATCAACAACACGCTGCTGCGCGCCGACCAGCTCAATCATGCCGACGGCAACGACAGCGTCGACTACCTGCAGCCGATCGTCGCCGATGCCGAGGCCGGTTTCGGTGGCGTGCTCAACGCGTTCGAATTGATGAAGGCGATGATCGAGGCCGGCGCCGCCGGCGTGCACTTCGAGGATCAGCTCGCGAGCGTCAAGAAGTGCGGCCACATGGGCGGCAAGGTGCTCGTGCCGACCCGCGAGGCGATCGACAAGCTCGTCGCCGCGCGCCTCGCCGCCGATGTCTGCGGTGTGCCGACCCTGATCGTTGCGCGTACCGATGCCGAGGCCGCCGACCTGCTGACCTCCGATATCGATCCGAATGATCAGCCGTTCACGACCGGCGAGCGCACGGTCGAGGGTTTCTACAAGACGCGCAACGGCCTCGACCAGGCGATCTCGCGCGGCCTGGCCTACGCGCCCTACGCGGACCTGGTCTGGTGCGAGACCGGCAAACCGGACCTGGCCTTCGCCCGCAAGTTCGCCGAGGCGGTGCGCGCGAAGTATCCGGACAAGATGCTCGCCTACAACTGCTCGCCGAGCTTCAACTGGAAGAAGAACCTCGACGACGCGACGATCGCGAAGTTCCAGAAGGAAATCGCCAGCTACGGCTACAAGTTCCAGTTCATCACGCTGGCCGGATTCCACGCGCTGAACTACTCGATGTTCAACCTCGCGCACGGCTACGCGCGCCGCCAGATGAGCGCGTTCGTCGAATTGCAGGAAGCCGAGTTCGCCGCGGCCGACCAGGGTTTCACCGCGGTCAAGCACCAGCACGAAGTCGGCACCGGCTACTTCGACGCGGTCACGCAGACGATCCAGGGCAGTCAGTCATCGACCGTTGCGCTGAAGGGTTCGACCGAGGAAGCGCAGTTTCAGGGTGACGGCCATGGGAAGGCGGCGGCGTAGGCCGGTAGCCGGTAGCCGGTAGCCGGTAGCCGGTAGCCGGAAAAGTATACTTCTCGCGCGATGAGGAGTCTTCGCCTCTCCCGCTGGCGGGAGAGGCCGGCGCGCGCAGCGCGACGGGTGAGGGTGGCGGTTGGCAAAAGAAATCGCCTTCGGGTGTACCACCCTCATCCGCCTTCGGCACCTTCTCCCGCCAGCGGGAGAAGGGAAAGCACGCTACCCGGGCTACGCCAGCCGCAATGGCAACTGCCGCAACCGCTTGCCAGTTGCGGCAAACACCGCGTTCGCAACTGCCGGCGCGATTGGCGGCGTGCCGGGTTCGCCGCAGCCGCCCATCTTGTCCGTGCTCGGCACGATGTATACCTCGACTTTCGGCATCTCGTTCAAGCGCAGCACCGGGTAGTTGTTGAAGTTGCTTTGTTCGATGCGGCCGTCCTTGAGCGTCAGTTCCGAATGCAGTGCGGCGGAGAGACCGTAGACAATACCAGACTGCATCTGCGCCTCGACCGTCAGCGGATTTACGACCGGACCGCAATCGATCGCGCAGACGACGCGATGCACCTTGATGGCGCCGCCCTCGACTGATACTTCGGCGAATTGGGCAACGTAGCTGCCGAATGAAGCGTGCACGGCCATTCCGGCCGCGTGACCTTTGGGCAACGCCTTGCCCCAGCCGAACTTTTCCGCAGCCAGGTCGAGTGCCAGCCGCTCTCGTGCATCCTTCGGCAGCAACTCGCGGCGATAGGCAAGCGGATCCTGTTTCGCCGCGCTTGCCAGCTCATCGATGAAACTTTCCACGACGAACGCCGTGTGCGAGTGTCCGACCGAGCGCCACCACAACACCGAGACCGGACTCTTTGGCGAATGCAGGTCGACGCGATGTGCCGGAACCGCCGCGAGATAGGGCGAGTCGGAAGCGCCTTCGACCGAGGTCTGGTCGACGCCGTCCTTGACCATCATCGCCTCCATCATCGTGCCGGCCATGATCGATTGACCGACGATCGTATGCGCCCAGGCTGCCGGCTTGCCATCCTTGCCGAGCGTCGCGCGCAGGCGC
>DASRTK010000432.1:0-6884 GCA_035655975.1 Rudaea sp. | reverse complement strand
CTTGTCGAACGTATTCCAGATCACCAGGGTGCTGCTCCAGTCCAGACGCTGTACAGTCACGTAATGACCGTCGGCCGCGGCGTCGTAGAAGAATCCGCTCATGCCACCTTCGGACAGCAGGCCGCGGCCGCCGCCGAATTCATAGGCGCCCGAATCGCAGCCGCCGCGCGCCGCGACATTGCGTACCGTCCCGCGCGCATCAGCCGCTTCGCAATTTGTAGCGACTCCGTTGCGTACGGCTACGCTCGAGCCATTGAGCAGCGCTGTGTTGACCAAACCGCCGTTGTCGCCGAATGCCCCGAGGCCTGCATCGCCGACCACGTGATCGCCGGACTGATTGAATCCGCAACTGTTGTCGCTGACAACGTTCCCGCCAAGCGAGGTAATTTTCCCGCCGGTCGCACAGGCCCCGCCATCATTGTTGCTGAACAAACTGTTGGCCACGCTGATCGTGCCGTTGGGAGCCGCATTCAACAAGCCGCCTGTTCCCGAAGCATTGTTCACAAACGTTGAATGCGAGATTGCCACTGTTCCGCTCGAGACGAGCATGGACAGGCCATTCAAAACGTTGTTCACGAATGACACATTGCGAAGCACGAGGTTGCCCTCGTTCGTCATCATCGAATGACTGATAAAACCACTGTTGGAACCGAGGACAAATCCGGACAGGCTCACGCTGTCGAGAACGAGGCTGCCGAGGTTATCGATCCGCGGACTCTCGATGAATGCCGATATGGACGGTTGCCGAGACGGTGACGCCATCGCGACCTCGACGTTCGCCACGTGACTTGCAGCCGCGGGCTGTGCGCCAAGATTGATGTTGCGCAGCGTCAAGCTGCCGGCCTGCTGCACGTAAATCTGGGTTGGCGGGTTTGGCAGCGTCGGGGTTATCGAACTGAGAGCGATCGTCGACCCGGCACCATCGATCGTGATGGCGCCAAGCACTATCAACCGGCACGCGCCGTATTGGCCCTTGTTGGCCAGCACGATCAGCGAAGGTTCGGTGCCTGGCGCAGAGGCAACGGCGGTCGAGAGAGTGGCACAGTCGCCGTCGGCGACTCGAACGACAGCGCCGAGGGCTTGTTGCGTCAAAGCGGAAAACAAAAGCAGAAACAGCAGGGTGCGATTCAGCATGGCGATCTCCTTGAGCTAATCGCCATCGGCTGCCCATTTGTTCTGCTTATACCGAGTGGCGGCCTGCTTATCCCCCGCAGGCCGTATTGAGTCTATTCCTCAAGCGAGTTCTGTCAACGCGATTTTTGTGAACGAGAATCTGGTCAGCGCCGGGCGCAGCCCGTCCGACTGGCTGCGGCGTTGAAAAACGGCGGGAGTGACCGACGCCAGCGTTCCCCTTAACGCAGCCCCGTTTCGTTGCGCGCGATGACCATGCGCTGGATCTCGCTCGTGCCTTCGTAAATTTCCGTGATCTTCGCATCGCGGAAATAGCGCTCGAGCGGCATCTCCTTGGAATAACCCATGCCGCCGTGGATTTGTACAGCTTGGTGCGTTATCCACATTGCAGCCTCGGACGCGTACAGCTTGGCAACCGACGCCTCGGTGCTGAACCGCCCGCCATTCTTCTCCGCCTGGCTCTTCGCGAACGCTGCGCGCAGCGTCAGCAGCGTCGCCGCGTCGAGCCGGCACTTCATGTCGGCGATCTTGGCCTGGGTCATCTGGAACGAACCGATCGGATGACCGAATGCCTTGCGCTCGCGCGCATAGTTCAGGCTTGCCTCGTATGCGGCACGCGACAGGCCGACGGCCTGCGAGGCGATGCCGATGCGGCCGGCGTCTAGCACGCCCATCGCGATGCCGAATCCCTTGCCTTCCTCGCCCAGCACGTCGGCAGCAGGACATACGTACTCGACGAATTCGATTTCGCATGTGGCCGACGCGCGAATGCCGAGCTTCGGTTCGGTCTTGCCGGCATGAAAACCCGGCCGCGAGGTGTCGATGATGAACGCCGAGATGCCTTTGGCGCCCTTGCCCGGCGTCGTGATCGCGAACAGAACGATGTACTTCGCCACCGGACCGGACGTGATCCAGCTCTTCTTGCCATTGATGACCCAGTCGCCGTCGGCGTTGCGCTCGGCGCGCGTGTGCATCGCCGAGGCGTCGGAGCCGGATTGCGGTTCGGTGAGCGCATAGGCGCCGATCGCGTGGCCCTCGGCAACGGCGCGCACGTATTTCTGTTTCTGCTCTTCGTTGCCGTACTTCAGTATGCCGTTGCAGTAGAGCGTGTTGTTGACCGACATGATCGTCGAATGCGCGCAGTCGGCCGCGGCGATCTCGATCATCGCCAGCGCGTAACCGATCGGGTCGAGTCCGGCGCCACCGTATTCGTGCGGCACTTCGATACCCATCAGGCCGAGCGCGCCCATCTCCTTGATCGTTTCGAGCGGAAATTCGCCGCTCTTGTCGAATTCGGCGGCGATCGGCGCGATGCGCTTTTGGGCAAAATCGCGGGCGACGGACTGGATCGACAATTGGTCGTCGGTGAAACGGAAATCCATGACGGCTCCTGGGACAGGGTATGGTCTTACCAGCCGTCATTCCCGCGCAAGCGGGAATCCATTTTGCTTCCGATGCCCAAAAGCAGGATCAAGATGGATTCCCGCTTGCGCGGGAATGACGTCGGTATATTGGGACGGTTGCGTATTCTAGCGCGTCGAGGCCGCATTGAAATCGCATGGCTTGCCCGGTAGACGCTGACTCAGCATCCATGGCAGCAACTCGGGCGTGGCATAGGCCCGGTGCCACATCGGGTGCATCTCGTCGGCGTACTCGGTGTATTGCGGTTTCCCGCCCATCGCGCGCAGCGCGCGCACAACGGCCCGGGAACCGACCATTTCGCCGCCGTAACCGGTCTCGATGTCGGTGTCGTTGTCCTCGGCGCCGTGGAAGATCCACTGCGGTACGTCGGCGATTGGCGCCAGTCCAGCCAGTTCTGTCATGCCCGACATCGGCACACCGGCCGCGAAGCATGCCGGCCAGGCCTTGAGCGCTTCCCAGACCCCGGTGCCGCCGTCCGAGATGCCGGTCAGGTAGATGCGGCGCGGGTCGACCGGAAATCGCGTCATCGCATCGGCTATCGCCGCGGCTACGCGCCGCGGCGGCCAGTACGAGCCCGTGGTCTGGGGAGCAATATATACAAGTGGAATATTGCCGTCGATCGCGCGGTCGACCAGTTCCAGCGACCCGTTGCCGTAGCCTTCCAGCTGCGATTCGTTGTCGTCGCCGTCCTGCCAGTCGCCGTGCAGGAAAACGATCAGCGGCAGGCGTTCGCCGTGCTCGCGGCCCGGCGTGACGACAGCTCGATATGGCACGTGCTGCGGGTCCGTCGTCCAGTACTTGCCGAGATCGGCATATTCGATCGCCTGCGCCTGCGCGCTGGCGAGCGCCAGCACAAGCAAGAGGCCGCGAATACAAGTGCGAAGAAAAGATTGAACCACGGAGAACACGGAGAACACGGAGAAGAACATTCTAGTGTATCGGGCCCTTCGCGCATGACGACTGACCCCGGCGCAGCGGTTCACGATCGAAGCAGCGGCAGCTCCTTGCCGCACAAGGACCGACGCAGGGCCCGCGTTGCCGCCTTTCTCCGTGTTCTCCGTGGTTCAGCTTTGCTTGACTGGCATTGACGCTGGCCGTCCGGACGGCTAACCTAGCATATATCTCTTGATCAAGATGAAAGGATATTCTTGGATCTCGGCTCGACAACGGCCCTGCTGCGCCTGCTTTCCGATCCGACCCGGGTGCGCCTGCTCGCGCTGCTCGAACGCGAGGAGCTGACCGTGGCCGAGTTGTCGGGAGTCATGCGCCTGGCGCAGCCGCGGGTCTCGACGCACTTGGCCAAGCTCAAGGAAGCCGATCTGGTCCGCGATCGCCGTGCCGGCGTCTCTGCCTACTATCGCGTCAATACCGAGCTCGATTCCAGGTCCGCCGCGTTGCTGCACTCCCTGCACGCGAACGTCGACGATGGCCTGCTCGACGACGATGCGCGCCGCCTGCCGACCGTGCTCGCGCGGCGCGCCCGGGCGGAAGGCTGGGCCGACAGCGTCGCCGGCGACATGGAGCGCCACTACTCGCCCGGCAGGACGTGGGAAGCGCTCGCGCGGGCGTTGACCGGCCTGATCGAGGTCGGCGACGTGCTCGATATCGCCTCGGGCGACGGCGTGCTGGCCGAACTGCTCGCGCCGCATGCGAATTCGATCCTTTGCCTGGACGCCAGCGAGCGCGTCGTCACCGCCGCGCGCAAACGCTTGAAGGCGCAGCGCAACGTCGAGGTGAGGCCCGGCGACATGCACGCCCTCGATGTCGGCGACCGCCGCTTCGACCTTGTATTGCTGATGCACGCCCTGACTTACAGCGAGCAGCCGGCCAAGGTGATCGCCGAAGCGGCGCGCGCGCTCAAGCCGGGCGGACGGCTCCTCGCGACGACGTTGGCGCGCCATGCTCATCGCAATACCGTCGTGCCGTTCGACCACCGCAACCTCGGTTTCCGCGACGACGAACTGCGCGAGTTCGCGCGCAAGGCGGGCCTGAAAGTGCTGAGCTGCGAGCGCGTCACACGCGAGCGCCGGCCGCCGCATTTCGAAGTGTTGAGCCTCTTGGCAAGGAAAGCGGATTGATTCAACGCGATTATTTTTTGCTCGTCATCCCGGCGAAAGCCGGGATCCAGCGCCTTCCTTTGAAAAGCAAGGAACTGGATTCCGGCTTTCGCCGGAATGACGGATAAGTTGGGAGCCAGTGATGAAAACTTTGCCTTGGTTGAACCCGCAACGCACGCAGAGCCTGCTCGATGCGCTCGCCCACCGCATCCTGGTCATCGACGGTGCGATGGGCACGATGCTGCAGAGCTACAAGCTCGACGAGTCCGGCTACCGCGGCAAGCGTTTCGCCGACGGGCGCGACGCGCACGCCCTGCATGAACATCACGGCCCCGGGTGCGATCTCAAGGGCAACAACGACCTGCTGTCGCTGACCCAGCCGGACATCATCAAGGCCGTGCATGGTGCCTACCTCGACGCCGGCGCGGACCTGATCGAGACGAACACGTTCAACTCGACATCGATCAGCCAGGCCGACTATCACCTCGAGCATCTCGCCGGCGATCTGAACCGCGAAGGCGCGCGACTCGCCCGCGAAGCCTGCGATGCGGCCGAAGCGAAAAACCCTGGGCAGCCACGCTTCGCGATCGGCGTGCTCGGACCGACCAGCCGCACGGCGTCGATCTCGCCGGACGTCAACAATCCCGGCTTCCGCAACGTCACGTTCGAGGAACTGGCGAGCAACTATGCCGACTCGACACGCGGTCTGCTCGATGGCGGCGCCGACGTGATCATGGTCGAGACGATCTTCGACACTTTAAATGCAAAAGCCGCGGTGTTCGCAATCGCGCAGGAATTCGCGCGCCGCGGCGCGCGCGTGCCGATCATGATTTCCGGCACGATCACGGACATGTCCGGACGCACGCTTTCGGGCCAGACCGCGGAGGCCTTCTATTACTCGCTACGTCATGCGCAGCCGTTGTCGATCGGATTGAACTGCGCGCTCGGCGCAACCGAGCTGCGCGCCTACGTCGACGCGCTGGCGCAGGTCGCCGAGTGCTACGTCAGCGCTCATCCGAACGCCGGCTTGCCGAATGCGTTCGGCGAATACGATGAAACGCCGGAGCAGATGGCTGCCACCATTGGCGAGTTTGCAACCAGCGGGCTGGTGAACTTCGTGGGCGGCTGTTGCGGCACGACGCCGGCGCATATCCGCGCGATTGCGGAAGCGGTGCGCGGCGTGACGCCGCGGGCTTTGCCGGCCCTGAAAACTGAGGCTGCTTAAAGTATTTCGTCATTCCCGCGAAAGCGGGAATCCATTTTGATCTTGCATGTGATCCTCGAAGACGTCCGGAAAGAAACATGGATTCCCGCTTTCGCGGGAATGACGGCAGAGAGTAGAAGACCCGATAAATGACTGACCAACCGCGCCACACCCGCCTCTCCGGCCTCGAGCCTCTGGTCATCACGCCGGAGTTGCTGTTCGTCAACGTCGGCGAGCGCACGAACGTGACCGGGTCGGCGCAGTTCAAGAAGCTGATCAAGGACGACCGCTACGACCAGGCCGTCGAAGTCGCGCGCCAGCAGGTCGCGAACGGCGCGCAGATCCTCGACGTCAACATGGACGAGGGTCTGATCGACTCCGAAGCGGCGATGACGAAGTACCTGCAGTTGATCGCGGCGGAGCCCGACATCGCGCGCGTGCCGGTCATGGTCGACTCGTCGAAGTGGACCGTCATCGAAGCCGGCCTGCGCTGCCTGCAGGGCAAGGGCGTGGTCAACTCGATCTCGCTCAAGGAAGGCGAGGAAGTTTTCATCGAGCACGCGCGCAAGGTGCTCAACTACGGCGCCGCCGCCGTCGTCATGGCCTTCGACGAGACCGGCCAGGCCGATACGAAAGCGCGCAAAGTCGAAATCTGCACGCGCGCCTACAAGATCCTGACCGAGCAGGTCGGCTTTCCGCCGGAAGACATCATCTTCGACCCGAACATCTTCGCGATCGCCACCGGCATCGAGGAGCACAACAACTACGCCGTCGACTTCATCGAGGCCACGCGCGAGATCAAGGCGACGCTGCCGCATTGCCATGTGTCCGGCGGCGTGTCGAACGTGTCGTTCTCGTTCCGCGGCAACGAAACCGTGCGCCAGGCGATCCACGCGGTATTCCTGTATCACGCAATCCGGGCCGGCATGGATATGGGCATCGTCAACGCCGGCGCATTGCCGATCGTCGACGACCTCGATCCGGAACTGCGTGAAGGCGTCGAGGACGTCGTGCTGAACCGGCGTCCGGATGGCACCGAGCGCCTGCTGACGATCGCGGAAAAGTACAAG
>DASRTK010000431.1:0-5854 GCA_035655975.1 Rudaea sp. | reverse complement strand
TCGGCTGCAGCCGGGACGTGATGTAAGTTGAAATTTCCGCACTGCGGAGAAGAAGGGGCCCGGTTCGGGCCCCTTTTTTTTTATCGCCATGGACGGCGTGTATGCCGGAAATGCAGGAGCAATTTCCGGCGCAAGCCAAGAATGGCGGCCTCTCTCGGCCATCCACCGCCTCAGACGGTCCCTCTCGACTATCCATGGTGTTCGGGACACCCGGGCTCCTGCCCATTGTGTATTCCGGAAATGCAGTAGCAATTTCCGGCGCCGCTCGCAGAACCATGATCGGCATCAAGGAGTCTGGTGCGATACTGGGGGATAATCGCGGTACTGCAGTGTCGTTTCGCCATCTTCCATGACCAACGGCGCATCGAGCCACGTGAGGGGCTTGATTGTCACTTAACTTCGAACTAGCAAGACCTTAAACTTGTTTCACATATCATTACTCGGTTTACGGCGTGGGAATTCTGCAAATGAGTCAATACCGTTACATCCTGTTTTCACTTCTGTTCGTGGGCATCACCTGCGCGCAGGCCCAGCCGATCGTGAAGATCAATCCCGGAGCGAGCGAGTGCGATGTCACCGCGCATGCCGGTGATCCGATCTTCCAGCTTGATGCCACCGGCAATGTGATTGTCACCGGCGACATGAGCGGCAGCTGCGGCACTTCCTCTGGTGCCACCCAGGCAACGTTCGGCTTCAACCCGCCGGCATCGGGCGTGAAGATCAACGGTGGCTCCGCGTCGGTTGCCGCAGGTTCTGTTACGAGCGTGCCTTTCACGTATCAGGCGTATAACGCCATCAGCTGCAGCGTCGGACAGCCGACTACCGTGGGCTCCTGCCCCGCCATCACCGCGACCAACGGCGGATGCACAGGTACGGGCGCCCAGCTTGGCTGCTCGCCGCCGAGCTCCGCCGCGCTGTCTATTCCGACCGTCGCCAGCATGGGCACCAATACTTCTTGCAACTATACCGTCACCGCAAACTGTTCCGGCGGCACCGGCGCGAGTAACTTCGCGACGCTTACCGTCACGGCGGCAAGTGGCGGCGGCGGCGGCGGGAGTTTCGGCACGCAGCCGGCAGCTTGCACCGCCAGCCCGGTAAATCCCATCGGTCTGACCTGGCAGAGGTCGGCGATGTGGACATGGCAGGCGGGCCAACCGAAGACGAATGTGACGGATGCGACCGACTATCGAAATATCTGGAGCGGCCCGGTCGGGACCGGTCAGCTGCCATGGCCGGGCGCTTCACCCGGTATCAAGCCGGTGGTCGACATCGCAGCCAATCAATACTTGGCCATGGGATTTGTGGTACCCGCGGGACTCAGCATTGCGCCGCTCTATTTCAACGTCGGTTCTGCTTCGCCGTTGGTCGCAATGACGATCAGCGAGTGTCCGGGTGATTTCGGTCAGGCAGGCACGCATATCACCAGCCAGTGGTGCAAGTCCGATCGGAATGATGGTGGCGTGCAGACGCTCTTGACCGCAGGCACCGGCCCACAGTGTCATCTCACCCCGGGAAAAACCTACTACCTGAACCTGATCGATTCCACCTTGCCTGCGGCAAACGGCACCACTGCGCCGGCTAGCGCCTGCATAAGCGGAACCTGCAGCGCCCAGGTTGAAATGACTTACTGAGGCGTTGCGCACAACGTAACCGCGCAGCGATAATCGCGCCACCGCCGGGTGGCGCGATTGCTTTTTTCCGAGACAAAATATGATTCGATTCCCTGGGCTCGCCATCGGCGTTGCCATGATCGTCGTCGGCGCGAATTTCGCGCATGCGCAAGCAGCGAGCGACGCAAACACCGTTGTCGCCTCGCGCGGAGGAGTCAATCTGACTCTGGGCGACGTCGATGAATACCTGCAGCACGTGCCCGCGGACAAACGCGCAGGAATGATGGACAGCCCCAAGCGCATCGAAGCCGTGCTGCTCAACATGCTGGTCAACGGGCAACTGGCCAAGCAGGCCGAGCAGATGCAACTCGACCGGGATCCGGAGGTGAAAGGCCAGACTGGCTGGGCAAGGGTCGAGGTCCTCTCGCGCCTGCGCATGAAGCAGTTCATGAAGGACATCAAGCTTCCTGATTTCGAGGTCCTGGCCAAGGAGGAATACCTCGGTCACAAAGCCAAGTATTCGACCCCGGGTCCGGTCGACGTCCAGCGCATCTTCATCAGCACGAAGGGCAAAGACAGCAACGAGGTGTGGAAACATGCCGACGCCGTGCGCAAGGAGGCGTTGGCCGCACCCGACCAGTTCGATGCCCTGGTGGCGAAGTACTCCGAAGATCCCGACAAAGCCGAAACGCACGGCATGATCACGGACGTCAACCAGCACAAGTCCGACAAGCTCTTCATGACCGCCGTTCTGCCGCTGCAGAAACCCGGCGACATCTCCGCCGTGTGCCTGGCGGCCGATGGATTCCAGATCGTCAAGCTCGTCAGTATGGCGCCGGCGACGGCGCAGCCATTCACCGCCGTGCACGACCAGATCGTCCAGGAGCTGAAAGAAAATTTCATCAGCAGCCAGCGCAGCAACTTCATCGACGGTTTGAACAGCGAAAAGCTCGACGCCAATACCGAGGTCGTCGCTTCCCTGCGTACCCGCTACCAGCCGCGGTTCCCGCAGCCCGCCCCGGCGCCGGCCGATTCGGCGCACCCCGCGCCCTGACCTGTCCGCGCAGGTCCGGCGGCTCCCGGCGGCCAGCACGAGGGCCGTGCGTGCGCCACTGTGCCGCTCCCGGCCGCGACGGGCGTCCCGGCGCTTTTCTGCGATAATTGAAGGTCGACCCGCATTGCCAAGGCGATATGCCGACCAGCCCCGCCCTCAACCTGGCGCTGCACTTCATCAACCGCGAACTGCGCAGCCGTTACCTCGGCAGCCTGAGCGGCGGAGTGTGGGCGCTCGCGCAGCCGTTGATCCAGCTCGCGGTGTATGGCGCTGTATTCGTCTACGTGTTCAAGGCTTCAGGACCGACCGGCGGCGTCGGGTTCGTGCCGTTCCTCGCGCTTGGCCTGTGGCCGTGGAATGCGTTCGCGGAAGCGTTGATGCGCGGCACGACCGCAATCCCGGACAATGCCGGCCTGATCGGCAAGGTCGCGCTGCCGCGTGAAGTGCTGGTCGTCGCGGCAGTCAGCTCCAGTTTCCTGCTGCACGGCGTCGGCTACTGTGCGATCTGCATCGCATTGTGGCTGTGGGGTGTGCCGATCCACCTGCTCGCCCTGCCGCTCGCGTTCCTGACCTACCTGCAATTGTTCGCGCTCGCGCTCGGGTTCGCGTTGATGTTCGCCGCGATCCAGGTATTCGTGCGCGACCTTTCGCAAGTCCTGGTGCAGATCCTGCAGTTGTGGATGTTCGCCACGCCGATATTCTATGCGCGCGAGTTCCTGCCCGAACGCTTTCGCGGCTGGCTGGATTTCAATCCGCTGACGCACTACGTCGAGACCTTCCGCGCGATCCTGCTCGATACAGGACCGGTCGGCTTGCTCGATCAGGGCATCTCGTTGCTCGTCGCGATCGTCGCGCTGGCAATCGGATTCAGCGTGTTCCGCCGCCTGTCGCCGCGCTTCGAGGACTTCCTGTGAGCAGCGACGCGCTCGTCACTGCGCGCGGACTCGGCAAGTGTTATCCGCAGGTGTTCCGTCCGCGCGACCGCCTGCGCGCGCTCGGCCGCCTGTTGATCGGGGCTCGCGACGTCGACGCGATCGCGGTGCTGCGCGATATCGATCTGGAAGTGCAGCGCGGCGAATCGCTCGGACTGATCGGCGAAAACGGCGCCGGCAAGTCGACGCTGCTGAAGTTGCTGACTGGCGTGCTGACGCCGAGCAGTGGCAGTGTCGCGACTCACGGCAGCGTCGGCGCGCTGCTCGAACTCGGCGCCGGCTTCCATCCGGAGTACAGCGGGCGCGACAACATCGCGATGTCGGCCGCGTTGTACGGCCTGACTGCAAGTGACCTGCGCGAGCGGCTCGATGCGATCATCGAATTTGCCGACATCGGCCGCTACATCGACGAGCCGGTCAAGCATTACTCGTCCGGCATGGTCGTGCGCCTCGGCTTCGCGATCGTCGCGGCGCTCAAACCGGATCTGCTGATCACCGACGAGGTGCTGGCGGTCGGCGACGAATCGTTCCAGAAAAAGTGCGTGCGCTGGATGGAGGACTATCTCGGCGGCGGCGGCACGCTGATCCTGGTATCGCACAGCATGTACCACATCCAGAAATTGTGCCGCCATGCCTGCTGGCTCAAGCAGGGCGCGATCGCCGCCTACGGCGACGTGTTCGACGTCACCCAGGCTTACCTCGCCTACCACGAGCGCAAGATGGTCGCACCCACGCCGGGCCGCGAAACAGTCATCAACCGCGGCCTCGAATTCCACCTCGTCGACCTGACCCTGAACGATCTCGCCCAGGACACGCCGCTGTTGCTGGATCAGGGTGCCCGTCTGCGCGTGCGCGCGCGCGTGCATTCTCGCGACGGCCGCGTGCCGGTAATCATCTTCGGCATCGCGCGCGCCGACGGCACGCCGGTGTACGGCGTCAGCACGGAAATGGACGGCATTGAGCCGTGGGCCGAGAGCGCCAACTGCTACGTGGCCGAACTGGAATTTTCCGAACTGTCGTTGTTGCCGGGCTCGTACAACGTCAAGGCGCACCCGCTGGACTCCGAGGGCGTACGGCTGTTCGACACGATCGAACATCCGTTGACGGTGCGCGGGCAGTCGCGCGAATTCGGCGTCGTCCGGCTCGCGCATACCTGGCGAACCGCAGCGCCGAGCGCGGACGCCGCGCCGCGTAGCGCAATGGGGACTTCCGCGTGACGCATCCCGAATCGATCGGTGGCGACGCCGTCGCCGGCCCACCGCTGGAGTTCACCGGCGAGCGCTTCACACCGGAGTGCGTGCGCGAGATCTGGTACGAACACTGGCATCGCTATGTGTTCGCACGCGCCTTCGCCCCGGGCCGGCGCGTGCTCGACGCGGCCTGCGGCGAAGGCTACGGCAGCGCGATGCTCGCGGCGTCGGCGGCCAGCGTTCTCGGCGTGGACATAGCAGATGCAGCCGTCGCGCATGCGCGCCAGCGCTATGCGCAGCACGCAAACCTGCGCTTCGAACAGGGCGACTGCACGGCTTTGACCTGCGCCGACGCACAATTCGACCTGATTGTTTCTTTCGAGACACTCGAGCATGTCGCCGCCCAGGAAGCATTGATCGCGGGTTTCGCGCGCACGCTCGCGCCCGACGGCCTGCTGATCGTGTCGTCGCCGGACAAGCGCACGTACAGCGAAAAGAGCGGATTCCGCAACGAGTTCCACGTGCGCGAGTTGTATCGCGACGAGCTGCTCGCATTGCTGCGGCCGCATTTTCCGTTCGTGCGCCTGTATGCCCAGAAACTGCTGTTCCAGTCGGCGATCTGGGCGCTCGACGAAGCCGATGGCAGTGCACAGGTGGCGACGTCCCGGCACGGCGAGCCGCAGCGCGGTTTCGACTACGAGCCGCTGTACTACATCGCGGTTTGTGCACATAAGGCGCCGGCCGTCGAACTGCCCGGGCTCGCGCTTTTCGGCGATGCCGAAGAGTCGGTCTACGCGCACTACAATCACGAGATACGCAAGAACATGGGCGCCGGCCAGCGCATCGCCGAGCTCGAATCCGAACTGGCCGCCTTGCGCCGAACGGCGCACGGCGCCGCCGAAGTGCAGGCAGATGCCAATGGCGAAGTTCCGCCACGCCGCTCCGGATGGCGGCGCTGGCTCCCGCCCGGGCTGCGCTGATCCACGAACGGTGCGCCTCGGCGACGTTCTACTGAACACGATGATTTGCATGGAAAACCGATGGAAAACACGCTGAACTATCAATTCA
>DASRTK010000430.1:0-6668 GCA_035655975.1 Rudaea sp. | reverse complement strand
GCCCCCGGTAACGCCAACAACAAGGGCGCCGTGTACGTGTACTCGCGCGCAGGTACCTTGTGGACCCAACAGGCTGCTGTAACAGCTCCTGGTGGTGCCGCCGGTGACAACTTCGGCGCCAGCGTTGCGCAGTTGGGTACGTTCCTGGTGGCGGGTGCGCCGTTCGCGAACTCCAATGGCGGCAAAGCCTATGAATTCGGACTCGTCGGCGGTTCGTATAGTCTGCTCAACAACCTGATCGCAACCGACAACGCGCAAGGCGATCAATTCGGTACCAGCTTGTCGGTAAATTCCAGCCGCGTTGCCGTCGGCGCGCCAACCGGGAATTCCGGGATTGGCTTGGGGTACGTGTTCAAGTTCCTCGGGTCCTCTGTAGTTACGATTCCGTGCTTTTCCTCCGACCCGAACACTTGCGTTCCGCAGGAGCCGAGTCTGACCGGTGTGCCGTATACCGTGTTCGTACACGTTGTGAGCGGAGACCTCCCGGGTACTCCGTCGGGTACTGTCGACCTGAACGACAGCTTTGGTGGAACCTGCACGGCAACGCTTGACGCCAGCGGCAACGGCCACTGCACCCTGACATCGAACCACTTTGGCATGCTGACGATGCTCGCCAGTTACAACGGTGATGCGTCATTTGCGCCATCCTCCGGCACGCAAGACCACACAATTACCGGAAATCACCTCGCCTTCATTCCGGCGCCGGCGAATGTCCTTCAGGGTGAACAGGTGAGCGGTGTGGTCGTGCAGGTGCTCAACGGCGCCAATCAGCTGATCACGGGAGACAGCACTACCCAGGTCACGCTCAGTTCCACCGACACCTGCGACTTGCTCGATGTGAATACGATAGCAACGCAGACTGTCAGCGGCGGCACTACGACTTTCACCGGCGTCGGACCCAAGTTCTACACGGTGACGACCGGCGGCGCCCTGGTCCTGACCGCAACCTCAAACAATACGATCGTCACCGCCAACAGCAACTTCGACGTTGATCCGAACGGCGACATAGTGTTCGCGGACGGTTTCGAGGAGTGCAGGCTGTAGCAGGAAGTTCCCAAGTGGCGGACCCGCTCCGCCACTTGAACCAAGGTACAGTACAGTAGAGCCCGCCAACCGGCGGGCTTTTTTTTGCTTCCCAATCGCCGGGAGGCAGCCAGGTTAAGCCGGGAACGCGTGCTTCGCACGCACGAGATGACAATCCTCAGGTGACATGCCGCGCCCCCGCGGAGTACGTTCGCGTTCGCCAATCGCAGAAGGAGAGCAACGTGTCCGCCATTGCTGCCAACACCAACGCGACCATCATCCCGAGCCTGCACTACCGCAATGCGTTGGCCGCGATCGACTGGCTCTGTTCCGCCTTCGGCTTCGACAAGCACGCCGTCTACGCTGATGGCGACACCGTGGATCACGCGCGGCTGACCTTCGGCAACGGCATGATCATGCTCGGCTCCGTCGGCAACGACAACGCCTGGGGAAGCGCTTCGCCCAGCCCGACGAAATCGGAGGCCGCGAAACGCAGTGCCCGTGCTTGATCGTCGCCGACGCGGACGCGCACTGCGCGCGTGCCAAAGCGGCCGGCGCCGTCATCATCGACGAACTCGAAACCAAGGACTATGGTGGCAAAGGCTACAGTTGCCGCGACCCCGATGGTCATCTGTGGTGGTTCGGCAGCTACGATCCGTGGAAGGGTAAGTCAGAACGCGCCTGATCCGTAGCACGCGTCACAAGTGGCGACGGGCGACAGCGCTCGTGGCAAGATGTGCCGTCGCCGCGATCCCTGCCAGCCGACGTGCCCAACAAGAAAACCCAGTCGCAAGCTTCCTCCGTCGCCGCACACATACGCGTCGGCGTCGGCGGTTGGAACTACGCGCCGTGGCGTAACAATTTCTATCCTCCCGGTTTGACGCAGCAGCGCGAACTCGAATTCGCCAGCCGCCAGTTGACAGCGATCGAGATCAACAGCACGTACTACGCCGCGCAGAAACCCGCGACCTACGCAAACTGGCGCAGGCAGACTCCGGACGGCTTTCGCTTCTCGCTGAAGGCTCCGCGCTACGCGACCGCCGCCAAAGTGCTCGCGAATTCGGGCAAGTCGATCAACGCATTCGTGTTCGGCGGACTGGCCGAGCTCGGCGACCGGCTCGGACCCATCTCCTGGCAGTTTATGCCGACGCGGCGATTCGACGCTGATGACCTTGCTGCTTTTCTCGACCTGCTACCGCGCGAACTCGATGGAAGACCGTTGCAGCACGCGCTCGAGGTGCGTCACGACAGCTTCATGTGCGCCGGCTATCTCGCGCTCGCGCGCAAGCACCGCGTCGCAACCGTGTTCACCGATTCGACCGATTACCCGTCTTTCGCCGACGTGACCGGTGACTTCGTCTATGCCCGGCTGATGCGCAGTGAGGCGGCGATCGACACGGGCTATGCCGATGCAGCTCTTGACGAATGGGCTTCGCGCGCGCTCGCATGGGCGACTGGCGCCGAGACGGATGATTTGCCGCGCGTCGGCAGCGCTGACAAGCGCGCACCGAAGAACGCCCGCGATGTCTATATCTACTTCATCGGTTCGGCAAAAGAACGCAACCCCGCCGCGGCGATGAGTTTGAGTGGGCGCCTGCGTACTCAGCCTCGCGCGCACGGCTGATGCCGGTGCATGAGGCGAACAGCACGGCCGAGCCATCACGCATCGATTGATCAGCGTGGCACACTTCCGGCGCCGGCGAGCACCATGTCCTTGCCCATGCGGATGGCGTCTTCGCGTCCGGAATAGTAGCGGGGTATGACGGCAAGTTCACGGTATCCGTGCGCGCCGTAAAACGCGCGTGCCGCGGTATTCGACGCTCGGGATTCCAAGAAAATCAATTCGATACCAGCTGTTATTGCACACGATTCTAGCCAGCTCAGCAGCCCCGAGCCAATGCCCAGGCGCCGATAGATCGGTTCGACGCCGAACAGCAACAAGTGCGCCTGATCATCCAGGTATTGCATCAGCCCGAAACCGACGAGTTCGGCCCCGGATTCGGCAACGACGACGTTCGTCTCTCGCTGCCGAATCCGCCGCGCCACACGCGCGGCGTCCCAGTTCCAGCCGAGACCATGCTCGATGAAATCGCGCGACATGACCGCGATGCGTTCCGCATCGCCAAGCATCGCCAGACGGATTTCGCAGGCGTCGATCATGAGTCGATATTCTCACAACGCGCTAGCGGCCGTCACGCGCGGGCATCTGACAAATGTCACCTGCGCTGTCTGGCATTCAGCAATAACGGCGGCGGCGCCCACGTGTTAATTTGTAAGCATAGATTCGCCGCCGGAGCGCGCAATGCACGACATGACCCAGGGTCCGATTACCGGACACCTCATTCGAATGGCGGTGCCGATCGCGGTCGGCATGCTGTTCCAGACTCTCTATTACCTTATCGACCTGTACTTCGTCGCACATATCGGCGGCGCAGCGATTGCCGGTGTCAGTGCGGCTGGCAATCTGACGTTCGTCGTGATGGCGCTGACGCAGGTGCTCGGCGTTGGTACCGTCACGCTGATTGCACAGGCCGCGGGGCGCAAGGACCATGACGACGCGAATCTCGTCTTCAACCAGAGTCTGCTGATAGCGACGCTGTGCGCGGCTGTCACGGTCGTCGGCGGATACGTCAGCATCGGACCGTACATGCAGACACTCGGCGCGGACGCGGCGACGACTGCTGCCGGCATCGACTACCTGAATTGGTACTTGCCCGGCCTCGCGCTGCAGTTCGCTGTCATCTCGATGGGATCGGCGCTGCGCGGAACCGGCATCGCCAAGCCGACGATGCTCGTGCAGATGCTCACGGTCGTTATGAACGCAATCCTCGCTCCGGTGCTGATCGCCGGCTGGGGCACCGGCAAGGCAATGGGAGTCGCTGGCGCCGGGCTGGCCACGACAATTTCCATTGCGTTCGGCGTGGTGCTGCTGGCACTTTACTTCGCGAGGCTCGAGAAATTCGTCGGCTTCGATGCGAAGCTGTGGGCGCCGCGCATCGAGACCTGGCGCCGGATTCTTGGCATCGGCCTGCCGGCCGGCGGCGAGTTTGCGCTGATGTTTGTATACATGGCGGTGATCTATGCGCTGATCCGCGATTTCGGCGCGACCGCACAGGCCGGCTTCGGTATCGGCAGCCGCGTCATGCAGGCGATCTTCCTGCCGGCGATCGCCATTGCGTTCGCCGCTTCACCGGTCGCCGGCCAGAACGTCGGCGCCGGTCTATTCGATCGCGTGCGCGCCACATTTCGTTCCGCGACGATCATCGGCAGCGTGCTGATGATCGTGCTCACGCTGATCTGCCAGATCAAGCCGGAATGGTTCGTGCGAGGATTTACCCAGGATGAGGCCGTCGTTGCCGTTGCAGCGGAATTCCTGCGCTACATCTCGTGGAATTTCGTCGCCCAGTGCATCGTGTTCACCTGCTCCGGCATGTTCCAGGCGCTCGGCAACACGGTGCCGGCCTTAGTGAGCAGCGCGTCGCGATTGTTCACGTTCGCCCTGCCGGCAGTCTGGTTGTCGCGGCAACCGGCGTTCCAGCTGCATCACGTCTGGCTGGTGTCGATGGCGAGCGTCGCGCTGCAGGCGGTTTTCAGCCTATGGCTGTTGCGAAGGCAGTTTCAGCAGCGCTTGCATCAGGGGACTGTTGTGGCGGCGGCGTGAACCGCGACTTGCGCGACGCGGATTCCCAAACCTGCCGGCGGATGCCTACTCCACGCCGGCAATCTGTTTGAGCGCGCTCTCGAATACTTCGACCGGTTGACCGCCCGAAATCAAGTGGCGCTCGTTGACGATGACGGCCGGCACGGCTCGGATACCGTGCTCCATGTAGAAGCGTTCCTGGAGCCGCACCTCCGCAGCATAGGTATCTGAGGAAAGAATCTCCCGCGCGCGCTCCGGCGACAATCCAACCTCGCTCGCGACACGTACCAGAACGTCGTGCGCGCCGATATCGTCGCCATCGGTGAAGTACGCGCGAAACAGCGCATGCTTGAGCGCCTGCTGGCGCCCTTCGAGTCCGGCCCAATGCAAAAGCCGATGCGCATCGTGGGTGTTGTAAATGCGGTCGCGTTTGCGAAAGTCAAAACCAAGCGCCTCGCAGCGCGCGCGGATCGCTTCGCGATTTTTCGCGAACTGCTCGGGCACCGAGCCGTATTTCTGCGTCAGGTATTCATCATTGCCCTGCCCTTCGGGCGGCATTTCCGGATTCAGCTCGAACGGTTGGAACCGGATTTCCGCTGTGATCTTGCCATCCAGGCGTTGCAGCGCCTGCTCGAGCGACTTCAGCCCGATGACGCACCACGGACACGACACGTCGGATACGAAATCGATCTTTACGGGTACGGGATCTGTTCCAGCCAGTTGTAACGCCACAGTTGAGGGCTCCTTTGAACGGATTTGCTCGCGGCCTCTGCAGGCAGCTGCGATTGCGAGCTGAGCAATATGCGGGCTAAGACCCGGCAATCAACCAGCTATTCTTTCGATCGCCTTCACAACCCCATAACCCCCGTGGCCGATAAATTGCGGGCAGCGCAGATCCCGCAGGGCTCAATCGGCGCATTTCCAGTGACAAATTCTTCCACTCCAAGGAGGACATCATGATCCGTTCGCTCCATGCCACGGCCAATCCCGGGGCCCGTCGAGCCGTAGCTGCCGCCTTGCTCGCGATCGTCTGCGCGCCGGCAGCTGCAATCACGTTCGGCCAACCCGATGGCGACGCACATCCCTTCGTCGGATCGATGGTCGTCAGCATTCCGGACGAAGGCGTATTCCAGTGGTGCTCCGGCACGCTGATCGCGCCGCAGGTCTTCCTGACCGCCAGCCACTGCACGCGACCGGTGGCATCGTTCCTGGCCAACAATCCCGGCTCGGCCTTCTATGTCACCTTCGATCCCGTCATCGATTCAACCGGCCAGACCGGAACGTTCTATACCGGCACGCCACACACGAATCCGCTGTATGCGAGCGGCGGCAACGACGACCCGTACGACGTCGCCGTGATCGTGCTCGACCAGGCGCCGCCGATCACGCCGGCTCATTTGCCGACCGCGGGCCTGCTCGATGCAATGAAGGCCGATCACTCACTGTTGACGGCGCGATTCACCGCGGTGGGCTACGGCACGACGCGCGATTCAATGCAAAAAGGATGGCAGGGTATTCTCGACAATGTCGAACGCCGGCAGGCGGACCAGGGCATTTTCTCGCTGACAGCAGCCTGGGCTAGCTTCAACATGCTGCCGACTGGCGCAAACGACAGCGGAGGCACATGTTATGGCGACTCGGGTGGCCCGCACTTCGTCCACCAGGACGGCGCAGAAACCGATATCGTCGTCGCGATCACGATTACCGGCGATGCGCAGTGCAAGGCGCTCGACAAGGACTATCGCGTCGACACGGCAAACGCACGCGACTTCCTCGGACAGTTCGTCACGCTTCCGTAGGTTTCTTCAGGTCAGCGCAAACGTCACCACAAACTGAACGGCGTGGTAGACGAACAGATTGAACAGCACGATAGCCGCAACCAGGCCGAGGGCGCCCGACAGCGCCTTCGGCCAGCCCGTAGAATAGGCGCGTCTCACCGCGAGCACGGCGTACGCCGGAAGCAACGTGCGCATCAACCAGTCGTATGCCGCATCTGGCGGGTGAG
>DASRTK010000429.1:0-15785 GCA_035655975.1 Rudaea sp. | reverse complement strand
ACGATCCTGCTGCACCGCCAGGCCTGGGCGTTCGTCGCGGCGAAGTTCATGACCGATCCGATCTGGTGGTTCTTCCTGTTCTGGCTGCCGAAATTCCTGCACGCCGAATACGGCCTGACGCTGCTCGGACTCGGCGCGCCGCTGATCGCGATCTTCGTCAGCGCCGACGTCGGCAGCATCGCCGGCGGCTGGCTCGCCGGATATCTGATCAAACGCGGCTGGAGCGTGAATCGCGCGCGCAAGAGCGCGATGGCGGTGTGCGCGCTCGCCGTCGTGCCGATCGTCTTCGCAGCCAAGGCCGACAATCTCTGGATCGCGGTCGCGCTGATCGGACTGGCAACCGCCGGCCACCAGGGCTGGTCGGCGAACGTGTTCACGCTCGCCTCGGACCTGTTTCCACGCGCCGCCGTGGCTTCGGTCGTCGGCCTCGGCGGATTTGCCGGCGCCGTCGGCGGCATGCTGATCGCGAACTTCGTCGGATTCCTGCTGCAGGCGACTGGCAGCTACGTGCCGGTCTTCATGGTCGCCGGATCGGCGTATCTGCTGGCGCTTGCGGTCGTGCACACGCTGACGCCACGACTCGAACCCGCTCAACTTTCGACCACGACCCCATGAAAAATGTTTCCGGACCCGCTACGGACTTGACGGAACGGCAAATCGTTCTTGGCCATCGGTGTTTGTCTTTCTTCGTGTACATCGTGTTCTTCGTGGTTCAATCTTTCGCTCCCGCTTCCGTCACCCGCGCGGAGGAACTGCCCCTGGCCACCGGTCTGCCGAAGTTCCTCGGCTGCGCCTACAGCGCACCGCAAGCGCGCGAATTCGCGTCGTACTGGAACGAAGTCACGCCGGAGAATGCCGGCAAATGGGCCAGCGTCGAAGCCGTGCGCGGAAAGCTGGACTGGACCGCGCTGGACGAGGCGTACCGCTTCGCCAAGTCGCACGGGTTCGTGTTCCACTATCACGTGCTCGTATGGGGCCAGCAGCAGCCGCAATGGCTCCGGCACTTGCCGCCGGCGCAGCAGCGCGCGGCGATCGAGCACTGGTTCGACGCCGTGGCGCAGCGTTATCCGCAAGCCGACTTTGTCGAAGTCGTCAACGAACCGCTGCACCATCCGCCCGAAGGCGATCTCCCCGACGCCGGCAACTACATCGCGGCGCTCGGCGGCAAGGGTGCGAGCGGCTGGGACTGGATTCTCGAAGCATTCCGGATGGCGCGAGCGCGCTTTCCGCATTCAAAGCTGATGATCAACGACTACAGCATCACGAATACGCCCGTCGATGCGCAGCGCTACCGTGAGATCATCGACCTGTTGTTGCACGAGAAGCTACTCGACGCGATCGGTATCCAGGGCCACGCATTCTCGACGACACTGGAAGCGCCCGTCGCAACGCATCGCGCTGCTCTCGACCTGCTCGCGGCGAGCGGCCTGCCTATCTACGTCAACGAACTCGACATCGACGGGCCGAGCGACGCGAAGCAACTCGAGGATTTCCAGCGCGTGTTTCCGCTGTTCTGGGAACATCCGGCCGTGCAGGGCGTCACGCTGTGGGGCTTCCGCCCGGGTTTGTGGCGCGACAAACAGCGCGCGTATCTGGTGCGCAAGGACGGCAGCGAGCGCCCGGCGCTGATGTGGCTGCGCGGGTATGTGCGCGGTGTTACCGGACCGAAAACCTGACGTTGCGGCGTATCGACGACGATGAACATCCTTGTCTTCAACGCGAGATCTTTCTCGTGGCGATTGAGCCGCTCCATACTTCCGTTCGCGCTGAGCGCAGCTTGCGTAGCAAGCGAAGCCTGCCCCGGACCCCGATCCGGGGTCGAAGCGTCGCGCCGAGGACCCTTCGACTACGGCGCTTCGCGCCTACGCTCAGAGCTTGCCCCGGACTCGATCCGGGGGCGAACAGTCTTTCTGGCGCGCTCGCTTGCCGTTCTGTCTTCGATCATTCCGGCTCTTTCTGCCTGCGCTGATCATCCGATCGCAACGGACTGTGCGCAACCCGCCGCCGTCTGCGATCACGCCATGCGCGACGCGCTGGCGCTGATCGACGGCAGCAAACCGGCGACGATTCTCGCCGACGCTGCGGACTTGCCCGGTGTGCTGCGCGCAGCACGCGACCTGCAAAGCGACCTGTCGGCCGTCGCCGGCAACAGCGCGGCGCTTTCGACCGATGCGAAGGCCGCCGCGGCGACAGCGATCATCATCGGCACGCTAGGACGCAGCGCGCGCGTGGATCGCATCGTGCGCGAAAAACACATCGACGTCGGCGACGTTACCGGGCGCTGGGAAGCATACTTGTTGCAGGTCGTCGAACACCCCGAACCCGGCGTCGCGCGTGCGCTGCTGATCGCCGGCGCCGACAAACGCGGTACGATCTTCGGCATCTACGAGTTGTCGCGCCGCCTCGGCGTCTCGCCGTGGACCTGGTGGGCCGACGTGCCCGTGCCTAAGCATGCGGCGCTGTTCATCGCGCCCGGGCGCTTCGCCGACGCGCCCGTCGTACGCTATCGCGGCATCTTCATCAACGATGAGGATCCCGCGCTCGGCAGCTGGGTGAAGGCGACTTACGGCGGCCCGAACCACGAGTTCTACGCACGTGTGTTCGAACTGATCCTGCGCCTGAAGGGCAATCTACTGTGGCCGGCGATGTGGGGCCGCGCATTCGCCGACGATGATGCACAGAGTCCGGTGCTCGCCGACGACTACGGCGTCGTCATCGGCACGTCTCACCACGAACCGATGATGCGCGCGCATGTCGAATGGAAGCGCTACGGCAAGGGCCCGTGGAACTATGACCAGAACCGCGACGAGTTGCGCGGATTCTGGCGCCGCGGCATCGAACGCATGGACGGACACGAAAGCATCGTCACGCTCGGCATGCGCGGCGACGGCGACGAACCGATGACGCAGGGCACCGCGATCGACCTGCTCGAGCGCATCGTCGCCGATCAGCGCGGCATGCTTGCCGAAATCACCGGCCGTCCAGCCACGAAGACGCCGCAGGTGTGGGCGTTGTACAAGGAAGTGCAGGATTACTTCGATGCCGGCATGCGCGTTCCGGAGGACGTCACGCTGCTGTTCTCCGACGACAACTGGGGCAACCTGCGCCGGCTCCCGAAGGCCGGCGAAAAGCGCGATGGCGGCTACGGGATCTACTACCACTTCGATTACGTCGGCGGGCCGCGCAACTACAAGTGGATCAACACGAACCAGATCGAGCGCGTCTGGGAGCAGATGCAACTCGCCCACGCCTATGGCGCCGATCGCCTGTGGATCGTCAATGTCGGCGACATCAAGCCGATGGAATTCCCGATCTCGTTCTTCCTCGACCAGGCGTGGAACCCCGACACGATGTCCCTCGATGACCTGCAGGCTTACCCGTCGAAGTGGGCCGCAGAGCAGTTCGGCCCCGAACATGCCGCGGAGATCGGCGCGATCCTGACGCACTACACGCAGTACAACGCGCGGCGCAAACCGGAACTTCTTGCGCCGGAAACATACAGCCTGACGAACTTCCACGAGGCCGATCGCGTTCTCGGCCAATGGAATGCACTGGTCGAAAGAGTCCAATACATCGGAGCGGCGTTGCCGCCCGCGTACCGTGATGCGTGGTTCGAACTCGCCGCGTACCCCGTGCTGGCGAGCGCCAATCTCAACGCAATGTACGTCGCCGCGGCGCGCAATCGCCTCTACGCGGCGCAAGGCAGCAGCGCGGCGAACGAGCAGGCCGCGGAAGTCGCACGGCTTTTCACGCGCGATGCCGAGCTCGCACGCGCGTACGAGCACGACATCGCCGGCGGCAAGTGGACCCACATGATGTCGCAGACGCACATCGGCTACACCGGTTGGCAGCAGCCGGAGAAGAATGTCGAGCCTGAAACGAAGACGGTCGGCGCTCCGGCCAAGTCGACGCCTGACGCGACAGCCAGGAGCGCGCAAACCGAAGGCGGCGAAGGCGCCGGCGGCGATGGCACGAAACGCGGCGAGACGGAACGCAACAAACCGGACGCTGCGCACCCGGATGCATCGCGCGGTGCGGCAACGACCGCGAACGCGCCACGGACCGATGCGTTGCCCTTCGCCGAAAGCGACGGCGTTGTCGCGATCGAGGCCGCACACTACGTACGCGCTGTCGCGGCGAACGGCGTCAACTGGCGCACGATTCCGAATCTCGGCCGCACACTGTCGGGCGTGAAAGCGCTGCCGGACACGGCGCCTTCGCACGATCCCGGCGGCGACGGCGCGCGGCTCGAATATCCAATCAGGCTTTCCGCAGCCGGCGAAGTCGACGTGCGCGTCGTGTTGTCGCCGACGCTTGATTTCCTGCATCGCGGCGGATTGCGCTTCGCGGTCTCGATCGGCGACGAAACACCGCAGGTCGTGACGATGAAACTCGACCCGACGCCCGGCAGCGCGGATTTTGCCACGTGGGAACATGCCGTAAGCGACAACGCTTACGTCGCGATTTCGCATCATCATGGCGCCGCCGGTGCGCAAACGCTGAAGCTGTGGCGCGTCGATCCCGCTGTCGTGTTCCAGCGCGTCGAGGTGTGGCGTGGCGCGCAACGCACGAGTTATCTCGGTCCTCCCGAGAGTCTGCGGCAATGAGTCCAGGGTCGCCGAGTCATCCGAGCCGACGGCCTTTTGCTCGTCATTCCGGCGAAAGCCGGAATCCAGCGTCTTTGCTTATCCACGCACCGGGCACTGGGTGGCACCCGGCTCCTGCCGCGCGCCCTCTGGGCCGTTCGCAGCGCGGACCGTCGCCCTGCCACCCTGGCTTCGCAGGGCGGCCATCATGACCCGCAAAGCGAAAAAGCGCTGGATTCCGGCTTTCGCCGGAATGACGCCATTGTTTTTTTTGCTTTGCGCGTGTTCTTCAACGTATCGAGCGCAAGGACCCGCCACCGAGGGCGCGCGCGAACGCATCTCCATCAACGCCGACTGGCGTTTCCACAAGGGTGATCCCGAAGGTCTTGCAGCCGGCGCACTCGACTACGATGTGCGGCCGAAAGTCGAGCGCACTGCCGACGGCAAGATCGCCGATGCCAAACCCGAAGAGACGGCGCAACTCGCGGCCGAGCCGAAAGCCGTATTGAAGCCATGGATCCTGCCAAGCGGCAACGCGCTCATCACAGAAGCAACGCGTCGGCACGTGATTCCCGCTGGCGATCCGGCCGGCGACGTATCGTTCGTGCAAGCGAACTTCGACGACGGCGCCTGGCCACGCGTCGACCTGCCACACGACTGGGCGATCGCCGGGCCGTTCCTCGTCGATGGTCCATATGGGGGCATGGGCCGCCTGACGAGCTGGGGTATCGGCTGGTACCGCAAGAAACTCGATATACCAGACGCCGACAAAGGTCGCGCGATCTTCCTCGACGTCGATGGCGCGATGGCGTACGCCGAGGTGTGGCTGAACGGCCATCTCGTCGGTGGCTGGCCATACGGCTACAACTCGTGGCGGCTCGATCTCACGCCGTACGTTGCGCCCGGTGGCGTGAACCAGCTTGCAATCCGGCTCGACAATCCGCCGGAGTCGTCGCGCTGGTATCCGGGCGGCGGCCTTTACCGCAACGTCTGGCTGACGAAGACGAATCGCGTGCATGTCGCGCACTGGGGCACGCGCGTGACGACGAAGATCGCCGACGACGCCGCGACGATCCGGCTCGATGTCGCGATCGACAACGACGCTGCGAACGATTCCGAGATCGACTCCGAAACTGAAATCTTCTCGCTCGATGCCGACGGCAAGCCGACCGGGCCCGCAGCCGCACGCATCGCGCCTCCGCGAGCACGCATCGCAGCGAAGTCGCAAGTCACGACGAGCGGCACTGCGGACATCGCGCATCCAAAGTTGTGGGGCCCGCCGCCGACACAGCGGGCGAATCGCTACGTTGCGGTCACGACGCTGTCGCGCGACGGCCGCGTCGTCGATCGCTATGAAACCCCGTTCGGCATCCGCAGCGTGAACTTCGATGCAAACAAGGGTCTCGTCGTCAACGGCGAACACATCGCGATTCACGGCGTCGGCGATCATGCCGACCTCGGCGCGCTCGGCGCCGCGTTCAACACGCGCGCGGCGCAGCGCCAGCTCGAGATCCTGCAGGCGATGGGAGCGAATGCGGTGCGCTGCGCGCACAATCCGCCGGCGCCGGAGCTGCTCGAACTGACCGACCGCATGGGTCTCCTCGTCATCGATGAAGTCTTCGATTCGTGGGAGCGCGGCAAGACACCGCTCGATTTTCACCTGGTCTTTGCCGACTGGCACGAGCCGGACCTGCGCGCGATGCTGCGCCGCGATCGCAATCATCCGTCGATCATGCTGTGGAGCATCGGCAACGAGGTCGGCGAGCAGTACACCGGCAATGACGGCGCCGAGCTGGCCAAACGCCTCATTGCGATCGTGCGCGAGGAAGACGCGACGCGCCCGACGATCACCGCCATGAACTGGGCCAAGGCCGACATGGCGCTGCCCGCAGCGATCGACGTGATCGGGCTCAACTACCAGGGCGAGGGCATTCGTCAGGAAGCCGAGTTCGAAGGCACCGAGCGCATCCGCACGCCACCGTCTTACGACACGTTCCACGCGAAATTTCCGGACAAGACGATCATCAGCACCGAGACCGCATCGGCGTTCAGCAGCCGCGGCGTCTACCTGTTCCCGGTGACGAAGAAAATCAGCGCGCCGGTGCGCGACGGCAGCGGTGGCGATTCGACGATGCATCAGGTCAGCGCCTACGAGCTGTACGCGGTCGATTTCGGTTCCTCGGCCGACAAGGTGTTCGCCGCACTCGATCATCACCCGTTCGTCGCCGGCGAATTTGTCTGGAGCGGCTTCGACTATCTCGGCGAGCCGACGCCGTATTACACGTCACGCAGCGCGTATTCCGGCATCGTCGATCTCGCTGGTTTTCCGAAGGACCGCTACTGGCTGTACCAGTCGCGCTGGCGGCCCGAGCTGCCGATGGCGCACATCCTGCCGCACTGGACCTGGCCCGGACGCGAAGGCCAGGTCACGCCGGTCCACGTGTTCACGTCCGGCGACGAGGCTGAATTGTTCGTCAACGGCGTCTCGCGGGGTCGAAAGAAGAAAGGGCCGTACGAGTATCGCTTGCGCTGGGACGATGTCGTCTACGCGCCCGGCGAACTGCGCGTCGAAACGTACAAGGCCGGCAAGGCCTGGGCAAGCGCGTCGGTACAAACTGCGGGCGCGACGGCGCAACTCGAAGCGGTTGCCGACCGCCGCGAGATCCGCGCCGACGGCAGCGATTTGTCGTTCATCACGGTTCGCGTGCTCGACGCGCAAGGCCGCATCGCGCCGACTGCCAGCACCCGCATCCGCTTCAGCTTCGACGGACCGCTCGAGATCGTCGCGACCGACAACGGCGATCCGACCGACATGACCTCGTTCGCGTCGCACGAACGCAACGCTTTCAATGGGCTGTGCCTTGTGATCGTGCGCGGCCTGAGTGGACGCGTCGGCATGGCCACGCTGCACGCCGACGCCGATGGCTTGAAAGGTGCCAGCGTCGCGTTGCGCAGCAGCGAAGCAGTCGACAGCCTGCCGCGCGAGAAATAGTCTTCGTTGCATTGGCGGCCCCTCGGTGGCGCGCGAAAGCGGTTGCGCGGCGCGGCGAATTTGCTGACACTCGGTCGTGACAGGGCCTGACCGGGAGCTTCCGGAGCATGAACCGCAGCCTGTTCGCCGAACTCAGGCGCCGCAATGTGATCCGCGCGGCCATCCTGTATGTCGGCGCCGTCTGGGCGCTCGCGCAAGGCATCGCGCAACTAACGCCGGTCGTGAACGCGCCGGAATGGACCGCGCGCTGGTTCCTGGTTTCGGCCATCGTCGGATTCCCGTTCTGGATCGCGTTCGCCTGGTTCTTCGAGTTCACGCCGGAGGGGCTCAAGCGCGAGCGCGACATCGCACCGGGCGAATCGATCACACGCCACACCGGCCGCAAGCTCGACGTTGCGATCATCGGCGTGCTCGCCATTGCGGTCGTGCTGCTGCTGACCGACCGCTTCGTGCTTCGCCATGGCGTCAACGCAGATGTACCGGCTGCGTCCATCCCCGAGATCGACAAGGACCCCTCGATCGCGGTGCTGCCGATGACCAACATGAGCCAGGACAAGGGCAACGAATATTTCTCCGACGGCATTTCGGAGGAGCTGCTGAACCTGCTCGCCAAAGTGCCGAATCTGCGCGTGATAGCGCGCACATCGAGCTTCTCGTTCAAGGGCAAGGACACGCCGATCCAGGACATCGCGCGCGTGCTGCAGGTCGCGGCCATACTCGAAGGCAGCGTGCGCAAGTCGGGCGACACGGTGCGGATAACGGTGCAGCTGATCCGCGCGAAGGACGGCTCGCACCTGTGGTCGGAAAGCTACGACCGCAAGCTCGACGACATCTTCAAGGTGCAGGACGAGATCGCTGCGAACGTCGTCGGCAAACTCAGGATCACGCTACTGGGTTCTGTGCCGACTGCGCGCCGCGTGGATCCCAAAGTATATCCGCTGATCCTGCAGGCAGACGCTCTGGTAAACCAGTCCACGGCGGCCAGCGACAAGCAGGCGCTTGCGCTGTATCAGCAGGTGCTGGCCACAGCGCCCGACGAGGCGCGCGCGTGGAGCGGCGCCGGTCGTGTCTACTTCAACCAGAACAATATTCAGCTGGCCAAGGAGGCGCAACAGAAGGCGGTCGCGCTGGATCCCAAGGATGCGGTCGCGTATGCCCGCCTCGGCTTCGTTACGTTGAGGTCGGACGGTGACCTGGCTGCCGCGGCGTCGTACTTTCAGCAGGCGTTTGTCCTGGGTCCGGCCGATGTAAGGGTGATCGGCAACGCGGCGAGCTTCTTGCAGAGTCTCGGTCGACTGGACGAGGCGATGCCGCTGTCGGAGTACGGTGCCGTCCACGACCCGGCCAATCCGATATCGTACTTCAACGTCTGCGCATTGAACTTCTACGCGCGCCACTGGGATCAGGCAATCGCGTCGTGTCGCGCTGCGCTGAACCTCAGTCCCGGATTTACGACAGCACATTTCTTCATTGGCGTTGCATTGCTGCTCGGCAAGAACGACGTTGTCGCGGCGCTGCAGGAATTCGAAGCCGAGCCGGCAGACGAATTGAAGATGGCCGGCGCGGCAAACGCGCAGCGAGCGCTCCAACATGGGGCCGAGTCCGATGCCGCACTCGCGGCGCTGACCGCCAGGCATGCGCGGGACGCAGCGTATTACATCGCCACCGTATATGCGTACCGCGGAGAACCCGATCGCGCGTTCGAGTGGCTCGACAAGGCGGTCGTCAACCAGAACCAGAATCTGTTCACCATCGCTACCGAACCGCAGTTCGACCGCTTGCACGACGATCCGCGCTGGCTGGCGTTGCTGCGCAAGCTCGGCAAGGCGCCGGAGCAACTGGCGAAAATTCACTTCAACGTGTCGCTGCCCGCGGATAAGACGGTGCAGTAGTGGCGAGCCGGACTTGAGAGCTTCGTCGATTCTTCAAAGTGCGTCCGCCAACTTGGGGAGAATTGACCGACAAGCGAGCGGACGCTTGAGCACGCAGAGCTGGATCCCGGCGTTCGCCGGGATGACGAGCCAGGGAGAAATTGACAGAACGCGACTGGACACCCGTATGTCCCCACTCGACGCCCCGACCTCGACCTTGTACGCGCCCGGATCGACCGCATGCGCGCGCAATGCCACACGTGCGCGACAGGTTGGGTCGTTAGCCGATCCTCGATAGCGTGCGCCTTCGAGGAGCTTCGTGTGCGTTGGCGTGCGGCACTCAAGGCTGGACCGTAAAGCGCTCCCGCACGCGCACATCCGCACTCGACGCCGCCACCTCGACTTCGTACTCGCCTGCGTCGACCGCATAGGCGCGACGTTCGTCGTCGTAGATTCGCAGATCGGTCGCAGGGGTGATCGCGAACGACAGTCCGCGCGCTTCGCCCGGCTGCAGCGTGATGCGCTGGATCGCGCGCAGTTCGTGGGTCGCGCGTTCGCGTTGCGGGTTTATGGGGCGCAGATAGAGCTGCACCACTTCGTCGCCGATGCGTTGTCCGGCGTTCTTCACGCGCACGGAAATATTCAACGGATCGTTCGCACCGACGCGGTCGCGGTCCAGATGCAGATCCGAATACGCAAACTGCGTGTACGACAACCCGTAGCCGAACGGATACAGCGGCTTTCCGGCAAAGTAGCGGTACGTGCGTCCGCGCATCGCGTAGTCGTCGAACGCCGGCAGCTTTTCGTCACCGCGATAGAAGGTGACAGGCAGGCGTCCGCCGGGATTCGCATCGCCGAACAGCACGTCGGCGACGGCATCGCCGCCGCGCTGGCCCGGATACCAGGCGAGCAGGATCGCCGGCAGGTTTTTCTGCGCCCAGTCGACGGCGAGCGCCGAACCCGCGGTCAGCACGAGCACGATCGGCTTGCCGGTCGCGCGCAGCGCTTCGAGCAGTTTCTGTTGCGTCTTCGGCAGGTGCAGGTCGGTGCGATCGCCGCCGGCGAAACCTGGAAAGCTTACCTCCATCTCTTCGCCTTCGACGTCGCCGGTGAGCCCACCGACGAAGACGATGACCTCGGCTCCGCGCGCCGCGTCGAGCGCTTCCTGGAGCAGCGGTTTCGCGCCGGGCAAGCGCCAGCCGAGACGAACTTCGGCGTCGCGCTCGTCCTCGAAGTATTCCAGACGCAGCTCGTGCGGCTTGCCCGCGTCGAGATCGACGAACGTGCTCAGGGCGCGCAGACGCGGCGCCGTCGTCCACTCGTCGATGACGAGGTGGCCGTCGACCCACAGACGCGCGCCATCGTTCGCAGCGACACTGAGTTCGTAGCGCCCGGACAGCGGCGGGAACACCTGTCCGGTCCAGCGGATGCAGAAATGGTCGACGTCGAGCGCGCGGCCGAGTGGCAGATCGCCGCGCGCGACGAGGTCGTCGGTCGGCGCGCCGCGATCCCAGCGGAAGCCGACTTGCGCATCGATGCGGGTGAGCGCCGGTTCACCGGTGCAATCGCGCCCGCGAAAGTATTCGCCCTTGAGTCCGTGTTCGCCCGACTCCGCCGAAGGCCGAAGGTAACGCGCTTCGATCAGTGCAGCGGCCGCCGGATCGTTGCGCTGCTCGACCAGATCGGCCCCGCGTGCATAGCGCACGTCGGCCAACGGCAGCGCCGCGCGGATGCCCTGAAGGATCGTCGTCGGCGCGGTCGGCGTGCCGTAGTAGTTGCCGAGCAACGCCATTGTGTCGTCAGCGGTCGGGCCGATGACGGCGACGCGGCGCAGGTTCTTCGACAGTGGCAGGATGCCGTCGTTCTTCAGCAGCACGATCGATTCGCGCGCGGCGCGGCGCGCGAGCGCATCATGCTCGGGCGCCTGGTTGACCGCGTACGGGAGCGTCGACCACGGCACACGTTCGGGCGGGTCGAACATGCCCAGTCGCATGCGTGCAAGCATCAGCGGCTGGAGCGCGGCGTCGATTTCGGCTGCGCTGACCAATTCCTCATTCACGGGGTCGATCAGCGCAGCGTAGGTCTTGCCGCAGTTGAGGTTGTCGCCGTGCTTGACCGCGAGCGCGGCTGCCTGCCCCGGTGTCGCGGCGAGGCCGTGATGCTTCCAGATATCCTCGACGGCGTCGCAATCGGAAACGACGTAGCCGTCGAAACCCCACTCACGGCGCAGGATGTCCTGCAGCAGCCGGGGGCTCGCCGACGCCGATTCGCCGTCGACGCGGTTGTATGCGCCCATGACCGCATCGACCTTGGCCTCCTGCACGAGCGCCTGGAATGCCGGCAGATAAGTCTCGTGCAGATCGCGTTCGCCCGGATGCACGTCGAAGCCGTGGCGCGACGACTCGGGGCCGCTGTGCACGGCGAAGTGCTTGGCCGTCGCGTCGAGCTTGCGATACTTCGGATCATCGCCCTGCAGGCCGCGCACGAAATTCACGCCCATGCGCGATGTGAGATACGGATCCTCGCCGTAGGTCTCCTGTCCCCGCCCCCAGCGCGGATCGCGGAAGATGTTGATGTTCGGCGACCAGAACGTCAGGCCCGAGTAGCGCCGGTGCAGGCCGAGCTGCTGGAAGCGGTTGTACTTGGCGCGCGCCTCGTCGCTGATGACGGTGGCGATCTCGCTCATCAGCGGCGTGTCGAACGTTGCGGCAAGCGCGATCGCCTGCGGGAACACGGTGGCTTCGCCCGCGCGCGCGACACCGTGCAGTGCCTCGTTCCACCAGTCGTATTCGGGCACGCCGAGGCGTGGAATCGCCGGGGCGGCATTCTGCATCTGCGCGACTTTTTCCTCGAGCGTCATGCGCGAAACGAGATCGGCGGCGCGCTCGGCGAAACTGCGATCGGGATCGAGATAGAGCGGTTTCGCCGCGGCGGCCCGTGCCGCAGTTCCCTCGGCACGCGCGTACGGACCGATCGTCGCGCCGACGAAACCGCCGGCAACGTCGGTGCTGAGCATGCTGCCGTCGTCGTCGCGCTGCAGCCATTGCCAGCCGGAGCCCGCATCGAATGCAAACGAATAGGCAGCGCTGTTCGCCACGACCTTGAGCTTCAGCGTGCGTGCAGCGCGGATCGTTTTGGTCGCGATCGTCGCGGTCTGTCCGCCGTTGTCTTTCTCGAGAAAAAGTTCCGTTTGTCCGTCCTTGCGGCGCGCGCCGAGGAAATACCAGTGCTTCTCGTTCTGAAACAGGGCGAGTCCCGCTGCGACGTCCGGCTGCGCCGGCACCATCAACGACGTACTCGCCGCGAACGCGAGATGCTGCTGGCGGCGCGCGAGGAACGACGGATTGCGCAGCGTGTCGAGCCCTTCGGCAAGCGGATGAATCGCGAGCTTGCCGGGCTTTGCCTTCAAGTCGGCCCACGGCTGTTTCGGCACGCGCACGAACATCCATGCGCTGTCGAGCGTCGGCTTGTCGAATTCGTCGCGCCACGTGAAGTTGCCGGTCATCGGGGCCTGGCTTGCGTCGTGCGCGGCGAACTTCGGTCCCGGCGCGACTTGCGCTATCGCGCGTCCCGGCGCGAGAATCGTCGGCCAGCCATCGCGCCACTCGACCGGCAGCAGGAATGTTTCGCGTCCGGTGTTGTAGTGCGTATCGCCGTAAGTGCGGCTTGCAAGAAAGATGGCCCACCAGCTGCCATCGCTCGCCTCGACGAAATCGGCGTGACCGGCATTCGTGATCGGGTCGGCGCGATCGGCGGGAAGATCACGCTGCGTCAGGATCGGATTGTGTGCATACGGATCGTATGGACCCCAGACGTCGCGGCTGCGCAGCACGACTTGCGAGTGATTCGGTCCGGTGCCGCCCTCGGCACAGACCAGGTAGTACCAGCCATCGCGCTTGTAGATGTGCGGGCCTTCGATCCAGATCGGTTTTTTCGACAGATCGACGCCGCCATTGATCAACACCTTGCGCGGTCCCTCCGGCGCGCGCTTCGCGATATCGAAACGCTGCATCCAGATCGCGCGGTGCCCGTCGTACAGCGGCTTGCCTTCGGGCAGGCCGTTGTTGAGCAGATACGCATGGCCGTCGCTGTCGAAGAACAAGGAGGGATCGATTCCGTCGATATCCTTCAGCCAGACCGGGTCGGACCACGGTCCGGCCGGATTCGTCGCGGTGACGAGGAAGTTGCCGCCCGCGTCGACGGCCGTGTTGAGAACGTAGAACACGCCGTCGTGGAACGCGATGCTCGGCGCGAACACGCCACGCGAAATGCCGAGCCCGTCGAAGTCGAGTTGCCGCGGCCGATCGATGACGTTACCGATCTGGCGCCAGTGGACCAGGTCCGCGCTCTCGAATACTGGAATGCCGGGAAAGTAGGTAAAGCTCGAATTGACGAGATAGAACTTGTCGCCGGCGCGTTTGATCGCCGGATCGGGATGGAAGCCGGCCAGCACCGGGTTGCGGTAGCTGCCCGCCGGGAGCGGTTGTTCGAGAGCCGCATCGTGGCCGGCGTATTCGAACCAGTCGAAGTAGACCGGTTCCTGCGCGCTTGATGCCGATGCGAACACGCAGCTGACAAATGCGAACATTAATGCGAGGTGGCGAAAGCTATGCATGGCTCTTGATTGCCGCTAATTTTTTTGGGCGTCATTCCCGCGAAAGCGGGAATCCATCTTGATGTTGCTCTCGCACAGAAGAGCAAAAATGGATTCCCGCTTTCGCGGGAATGACGAGCTAAGAGGTGCGCGGGGTCGATACTTCACGTCACAGTCACCAGTCCCACATCGATCCATCCTCGAGCCGCGCAATCGGCAACTGCTTCGGCGCATACGGAAACTTCGCCGCGAGCTTCTCGTCGATCGTCACGCCATGTCCGGGCGACTCGCCGCAATGCAGGCGGCCATCGCGGAACACATAGTCGTGCGGGAACACCGCATTGGCCTGCTCCGAATGGAACATGTATTCCTGGATGCCGAAGTTCGGCACCCAGGTGTCGAAGTGCAGCGCCGCGCCCATGCACACCGGTGACAAGTCCGTGGCGCCGTGGAAGCCCGTGCGTACCTGATGCAACGCGGCGAAGTCGGCGAGCCGACGGATGTGCGTGATGCCGCCGCCGTGCACGAGCGTCGTGCGGATGTAGTCGATCAGCTGGTTTTCGATCAGGTATTTGCAGTCCCAGATCGAGTTGAACACCTCGCCGACAGCCAGTGGCGTCACCGAGTGCTTGCGGATCAGTTCGAACGAGCGCTGGTTTTCGGCCGGCGTCGCGTCCTCGAGCCAGAACAGGCGATGCGGCTCGACGTCACGCGCGAGCCGCGCCGCTTCGATCGGTGTCAGTCGATGATGCACGTCGTGCAGCAATTCGACGCCGTTGCCATGGTCCTTGCGCAGCTGCGCGAACAACTGCGGCACGGTTTCGAGATAGCGCGGCGTGTTCCACACCGTCTCGGCTGGCAGTGCGCTTTCGGCCGGCTCATACGGCTTGCCCCCGCTCGAGATGCCATACGCTTTCTTCACGCCGGGGACGCCGCATTGCGCGCGTACCGCGAGGAAACCTTTCTCGATGTACTTGCCGACTTCGTCGCTGGCCTCGGCGATGTCGCGGCCGTTTGCGTGCGCGTACACCAGCGCCCCTTCGCGTGAGCGGCCACCGAGCAACTGGTACAGCGGCATGCCGGCCATCTTGCCGAGGATGTCCCACAGCGCGACGTCGACCGCGGCGATCGCGGTCATCGTCACCGGACCGCGCCGCCAGTACGCGCCGCGATAGAAAAACTGCCAGATGTCCTCGATGCGGCCCGCGTCGCGGCCGATCAGGTTCGGCACGAGGTGATCCTGGAGATACGACGCGACCGCGAGCTCGCGGCCGTTCAGCGTTGCGTCGCCGAGACCGGTGATGCCGGCGCGCGTCTGGATTTTCAGCGTGACAAAGTTGCGCCCGGGACACGTGATGATGACGTTGGCGGCAACGATCTCGCGATCGCGCGCGGAGCCTGACGACGATTGGGGCGCGGCCGCCCGGGATGGCGTTGTCGGATTCTTTTTCATCGCAGTCACTTCTTGACGTCGTAGGGAATCGAAATCTCGAACGGACCGGCCGGCAGACCGGCGCCGTCGAACAGCGTGACGATCGGGCTGTCGGCCCAGCCGTAGCGTACGCGCGTCGCGGCCGCCGCATTCGGCGCGCGCAGGATGACTTCTTCTCCGTGGATTTCGGCGCTCGCATAACGGCACGTACCGGCTTGCGCTGCGCACAGTTCGAACCCGATCGGCCCGTCGGCGCCGTATGCGACGAGGCCATCGGTTGCCTCGGCGAAGGTCACGGCGACGGCGTCGC
>DASRTK010000428.1:0-13720 GCA_035655975.1 Rudaea sp. | reverse complement strand
CTTGGCGTTCCAGGCGGCGCTGTCCAACGAGGTGCTGCTGATCGTCGCGGCCATCGTGACCGTCTACATTGTGCTGGGGGTGCTGTACGAGAGCTACATCCACCCGATCACGATCCTGTCGACGCTGCCGTCGGCGGGCATCGGCGCGTTGCTTGCGCTGATGGTCGCGCGCCAGGACCTCGGCATCGTCGCGATCATCGGCATCATCCTGCTGATCGGCATCGTCAAGAAGAACGCGATCATGATGGTCGACTTCGCGCTCGATGCCGAGCGCGAACAAGGCATGACGCCGCGCGAGGCGATCTACCAGGCTTGCCTGCTGCGCTTCCGCCCGATCCTCATGACGACGCTCGCCGCTCTGTTCGGCGCGCTGCCGCTGATGCTCGGCGGCGGCGTCGGTTCAGAGTTGCGCCACCCGCTCGGTATCACGATCGTCGGCGGCATGATCGTCAGCCAGGTGCTGACGCTGTTCACGACGCCGGTGATTTATCTTGCATTCGATCGGTTGGCGCGACGTGTGGACAAGCGGGGCGGCGAGGCTGTCGCTGAGGGCGTTACGTCATGAAACGCTGCGCTTCCCAGCGCTCATTGCTTTCCCTTCCCCCGTTTACGGGGGAAGGTGCCGCAGGCGGATGGGGGCAATCGCTGCGACGGCCCCCATCCGCCCTTCGGGCACCTTCCCCCGCTTCGCAGGGGAAGGGAAGATTTGCTGAAGATTCGGCAGCGCGCTCGACATGACCGAGCGCCAGTCCAGCCTCTCCGAACCGTTCATCCGCCGCCCGGTCGCGACGACGCTGTTGACGATCGGCGTGGCGCTCGCGGGCATCGTCGCGTTCACGCTGTTGCCGGTGTCGCCGCTGCCGCAGGTCGACATTCCGACGATCTCGGTTTCAGCCTCGTTGCCGGGCGGCAGTCCGGAGACGATGTCGACCGCGGTCGCCACGCCGCTCGAGCGCCAACTTGGCCGCATCGCCGGCGTGACCGAGATGACCTCGTCGAGTTCGCAGGGCTCGTCGCGCGTGACGTTGCAGTTCGATCTGTCGCGCGACATCGACGGCGCCGCGCGCGACGTGCAGGCGGCGCTCAATGCGGCGCGCGCGCAGTTGCCGACCGGCATGCCAGGCAATCCGACCTATCGCAAGGTCAATCCGGCCGACCAGCCGATCCTGATCCTGGCGATGACCTCGAACACGCTGAGCCAGGGCCAGATCTACGACGCGGCATCGACGATCGTCGCGCAGAAGATCGCCCAGGTGCAGGGCGTCGGTGCGGCCACGGTCGGCGGTTCGTCGTTGCCGGCGGTGCGCGTCGAATTGAATCCACAGGCGCTGAACAAATACGCGATCGCGCTCGACACGGTGCGCACCGCGCTGCAGAACACGAATGCGAATCGCCCGAAGGGATTCGTCGAGGCCGACGACCGCCACTGGCAAATCTATACGAACGACCAGGCGCGCGAGGCGAGCCAATACCGAAACCTCGTGATCGCGTGGCGCGACGGCGCACCGGTGCGCCTGTCGGACGTCGCGACCGTCGTCGATTCGGTCGAGGACGTGCGCAACCAGGGCCTGTTCAACGGCGAGCGGGCGGTGCTCGTCATCATCAGCAAGCAGCCGAACGCGAACATCATCCAGACGATCGACCGGATCATGGCGCTGCTGCCGTCGCTGCGCGCCTCGATACCGGCCGACATCAAGATCGACATCGCGATCGAACGCACGAGCACGATTCGCGCGTCGTTGCGCGACGTGGAAAAGACCCTGGTGATCTCGACGCTGCTGGTGATCCTTGTCGTGTTCTGCTTCCTGCGCAACTGGCGCGCGACGCTGATTCCGGCCGTCGCCGTGCCGGTGTCGCTTATCGGCACGTTCTCGATCATGTACCTGGCCGGCTTCAGCCTCGACAACCTGTCGCTGATGGCGCTGACGGTGGCGACCGGATTCGTCGTCGATGACGCGGTCGTCGTGCTCGAGAATATTTCCCGCCACATGGAAGCCGGCATGCCGCGCATGCAGGCGGTGCTGGTGGGCGCGCGCGAAGTCGGCTTCACCGTGCTGTCGATGAGCCTGTCCCTGATCGCCGTATTCATCCCGATCCTGCTGATGGGCGGGATCGTCGGGCGCTACTTCCGCGAGTTCTCGATCACGCTGTCGGTCGCGATCGTCGTGTCGCTGCTGGTCTCGCTGACGACGACGCCGATGATGTGCTCGCGCCTGCTCAAGCACGAGCCGGAGCGCAAGCCAGGCCGGTTCTTCGAATACAGCGAGCGAGCGTTCAAGGCGATGCGCGGCCTGTATGAGCGCACGCTGACATGGGCTCTCGCGGCGCCGGCGCTGATGATGTTCATCCTGCTCGTAACCGTGTGCCTGAACATATTCCTGTACATCCAGATACCGAAGGGATTCTTTCCGTCCGAGGATACCGGCCGCCTGGTCGGCGGCGTGCAAGCCGACCAGAGCATTTCGTTCCAGGCGATGTCGCAGAAGATGGTCGAGCTGATGAAGATCGTGAAATCCGATCCGGCTGTCGCCAACGTTGCCGGATTCACCGGCGGCGGCCAGCGCAACGGCGGTTTCATGTTTGCCGCGCTCAAGCCCCTGGCCGAACGCAAGCTGTCGACCGACGCGGTGATCGCACGGCTGCGGCCGAAGCTCGCGACCGTGTCGGGCGCCAGCCTGTTCCTGCAGGGCGCGCAGGACATCCGTGTCGGCGGCCGCCAGAGCAACGCGACGTACCAATACACCTTGCAGAGCGACAGCCTCGACGATCTGCGCAAGTGGGCGCCGAAAATTTCCGACGCGTTGAAGAACGTGCCTGAGCTTGCCGACGTCAACAGCGACCAGCAGGATCATGGCCTGGAAACCGCGCTGACATTCGACCGCGCGACCGCGTCGCGCCTCGGCGTGACGACCCAGGCGATCGACAGCGTGCTCAACGATGCGTTCGGCCAGCGCCAGGCGTCGGTGATCTACAACGCGCTGAACCAGTATCACGTCATCATGGAAGTCGCGCCGGAGTTCCTGCAGAACCCGGAAACGCTAAAGGATATCTACGTGCAGAACCGGACCGGCGGCATGGTGCCGCTGATGGCGTTTGCCTCCTACGGCCTCGGCTCGACGCCTCTGACAGTAAATCACCAGGGCCAGTTCGTCGCCAGCACGATTTCGTTCAACCTCGCCGAAGGCGTGAGCCTCGGCCAGGCGCAGGACGCGATCACGCGCGAGATGGCGCGCGTCGGCGCGCCGCCGACGATCCACGGCGGCTTCCAGGGCACGGCGCGCCAGGCACAGCAGTCGCTCGGCAGCCTGCCGTGGCTGATCCTGACTGCATTGCTAACGATCTACATCGTGCTCGGCGTGTTGTACGAAAGCTATGTCCATCCGCTGACGATCCTGTCGACCCTGCCGTCGGCCGGCGTGGGTGCGCTCATGGCGCTGCTCGTCTGCCGCACCGAATTCACCCTGATAGCGTTCATCGGCGTGATGCTGCTGATCGGCATCGTCAAGAAGAACGCGATCATGATGATCGACTTCGCGCTCGAAGCCGAACGCACCCAGGGTCTGTCGGCGCGTGACGCCGTCTACCAGGCCTGCATCCTGCGTTTTCGTCCGATCATGATGACGACATTTGCGGCGATGCTCGGCTCGTTGCCGCTGGCGTTCGGTTTCGGCGAGGGCAGCGAAATGCGCCGGCCGCTCGGCATCTCGATACTCGGCGGCTTGCTCGTCAGCCAGCTGCTGACCTTGTACACCACGCCGGTCGTCTACCTGTACCTCGAGCGCTTCCGCCTGTGGTGCAAGCGCAAGTGGGCGCGCTTCTACCGGCCGCCGCAGGGCGCGACGCCGCAGGTGGCGATATGAGCACACGCATGGCCATGGACAAAATGATTACAAATATACAAAGTGGCGATTGGCGTGGCGTGGCGCCCCGCTTTTCTCCCTCCCCTTCAAGGGGAGGGCCGGGGAGGGGATGGTGTTCGTTCACCCACTTGCTGACACCATCCCCACCCAACCCTCCCCTTGAAGGGGAGGGCTCTGGTCGCATCCTGCGATCTATCGCGATTGCACTTTTTGCCGTATTCCTCAGCGCATGCGCCGTCGGTCCGGACTACAAGAAGCCCGACTTGAACGTTCCCGCGGCCTACAAGGAAAGCGCCGACTGGCATCCGACCGACTGGACGCGCGCGCAACCTGGCGATGCGATTGAGCGCGGCGCCTGGTGGGAAATCTTCGGCGACTCGACGCTCAACGACCTCGAGCGGCAGATCGACGTGTCGAACCAGAGCCTGAAGCAGGCCGAGGCGCAGTATCGCCAGGCCGCCGCCATCGTCAGCGGCGCGCGCGCGAACTTCTTTCCGACCGTTGGCGTCAGCGCAAGCGGGCAGCGTGCCGGCCGCTACACGACCGGCAGTGCTTCCTCGGGCGGCAGCGTCGGCAGCGGCACGGTCGACACGTCGGGCTCCTCGCATCCGACCAACACCTATTCGGTGCCGTTCACGGCGAGCTGGGAGCCGGACCTGTGGGGCCAGGTGCGGCGCACCGTCGAAGGCGATGTCGCCAATGCGCAGGCCAGCGCGGCGACGCTGGAGTCGACGCGGCTGAGCCTGCACGCGCAGCTCGCCCAGACGTACTTCCAGCTGCGTGTCGTCGACGAGCAGAAACGCCTGCTCGACGAGACTGTCGTGGCCTACCAGAAATCGCTGCAGCTCACGCAGAATCAGTACAACGTCGGCGTCGCGGCGCGTGCCGACGTCGTGCAGGCCGATACGCAGCTCAAACAGGCGCAGGTGCAGGCAATCGACCTCGGCATCGCCCGCGCGCAGTTCGAGCACGCGATTGCGCTGCTGGTCGGCAAGACGCCGGCCGAATTCTCGCTGCCGATCGAACCGCTCAAGGTTTCACCTCCGGCAATTCCGGTCGAACTGCCGTCGACACTGCTCGAGCGCCGGCCCGATGTCGCGATCGCGGAACGCCAGGCAGCCGCGGCCAACGCACAGATCGGCGTCGCCGAGGCGGCGTACTTCCCGAATCTGCTGCTGTCGGCTACCGCCGGCTACCAGAGCTCGACGTTCTCCAGCATCCTGGCGGCGCCGAGCCGCTTCTGGTCGCTCGGTGCGCAGCTTGCCGAAACGATTTTCGACGGCGGCGCGCGCGAGGCGCAAGTCGCACAGGCGCGCGCGGGCTTCGACGCGGCGGCCGCGAACTATCGCCAGGTCTCGCTCGCCGCGTTCCAGAACGTCGAGGACAATCTCGCCGCGCTGCGCATACTCGAAGCCGAGGCCGCGGCGCAGGCCGAGGCGGTCAAGTCGGCCGAACAATCGCTCGCGATCGCGCTCAATCAGTATCGCGCCGGCACCGTGAGTTACCTCAACGTCGTCACGGCACAGACGACGGCCTTCGGCAACGAGCGCAACGCAATCAGCATCCTCGGCAACCGGCTGAACGACAGCGTCGCACTGGTCAAGGCGCTGGGCGGGGGCTGGGACGCAAACGACCTGCCGGCGGCGGACGCAATCGATAAGCACTCGACCGCGCCGAAGCCGGGCGGCTGAACGGTTACTGGCGTCCGAAGCGTTTTGCCGAGCGCTCGATCGCGCGCACGCGCTCGACCTGCCGGTCCTTTGGTGGCGCCAGCGTGACCAGCGAATGAATCAGCGTTCGCGCGGCGGCGGTGACTTGCTCGATAGCCAAATCGAACGCCGCTTCGTTGATCTTCGACGGCGCATTGAAACCGCTGAGCTTGCGCACGAACTGCAGCGCAGACGCCTGAATTTCTTCTTCGGTCGCCGGCGGTTCGAAGTTGAATAGTGTCTTGATGTTCCGGCACATGATCTGCTCCCACGCTATGCGTGAGCTTAGGATACTGCAGCAATGCCGCGCAGCTCCATCGTCGACTCGCCGTGCGCGAGCGCGCTACGGCCTTGCGTAGGCACGGCGCGAGGCCAGTGCGATCGGAACTCCGAACAGGAACATGTGCACGAACAGACCCGTGGCCAGGATCGCTAGCGGATAGGACGGCTTGGTCGGAAAGCGCGACAGGGGAATCACGACCAGATTCATGAAGGCGTATACAAAAGCGCCGAACGCGGCGCCGCACGCGATCGGCTGGCGCGCGAGCAGCGGTATCCGGCCGGCGGCGATCACATAAGCCGCCGCCCACAACAGCGACATGAAGAAGTGCAGGCCAAACCCGAGAGCCGCCGTCGGCGCGCCGCCCGTGTAGGCGTCGCTCCCAAGGAGTCCGCTCGCCACCGACTGCAGGATGCGGCTCGGTGCGACGCCGCTGCGCAGGTTCGAAAAGATGATGGCGTAAGCGATGTCGAATGTGCCGCCGATGAGACCACCCAGGACGATCGAAGCGATTTTCCGATTCATGGTCGAGCACTTCCCCTGATCGAGAGCGCAGACGGTAATGCCACGCTGCCGCGGCTGCAAGGCCGCCGCGTCGCGACGGCGAGTGCCAGGGCAAATCGGCAAGAACGGCAACACCAAATACCGCTTTCTGCCGTTTTATCCCTCCCGTAGTCGCGCGGACCGTGCAGTACCAGGGCGCGCGCGTTTTCTGCTCAGCCTTTCGCGTGAGCGGCAACGTCGGCGTCCAGTCGGACGATGCGGGCGCTGACGGCGTTTCCCGCTATTGTCAGTTCGCCCGCCGCGATCGGCAGCTTGAAGCGGCGCGGACCAGCGCTTCCCGGATTGACGTAGAGCACGCCGTTGCGCTCGACGACGGCCGGTGCATGCGAGTGCCCGGAGACTACGACACGGACATGCGCAGCGCCCGGGTCGATATCAAGCTGCGCGATATCGTGGATCACGTAGACAAGGACGTCGTCGATGCGCACGAACTGTGTGTCGGCCAGACCTTCGGCCCAGTCGCCGTGATCGTTGTTGCCGCGCACGACGGTAAGCGGCGCCAATGCCGCGAGCTGCGCGAGAATATCGGGATTGCCGATGTCGCCGCCGTGGATGATGCGGGCGCAGCCTTCGAGGAACACCTTGGCTTCCGGCCGCAGCAGACCATGCGTGTCTGAGATCAGGCCGACGCGCATGGGCTGTCGCCGACGTGCACATCGGCGATCCAGTTGCGGGCCCGGCGCGCAAGCCGCGATGGGGTGTCTTCGCCTTCGAAGTCCGCCGAGCCGCGGCGCAGGCGCGACGGATCGAGGCCCTCGAGTGCGTTGACGTTCACGACGGCATAGCGATGGTTCTCGATATCGCTCGTGACGAGCGGCACCGCACCGCATTTCGCACAGACGTGGAACGTGGCCGTCTGCGTGCCGAACGTGTATGCCGAAACCAGCGCAGCATCGCGCACGGTGACGGCGAGGCTCGCTTTCGGGTTGGACGTCCAGACGCCGCCGTGCTTGACGCAGAAGGAACAGCCGCAGGCGCGGGCGGGAATTTCGGGGGACGCGTCCGGCCAGTCTAGCGCGAACGCAATATTGCCGCAGTGGCATTTGCCATTGATGATCATCCGACTCTCCGGTTCCCGTTGTGGGCCTAGTCGACGATGAAAAGCGTTGCGCCAGACTCGGTAGACGAACGATGCGGTTCGGCGTCGTCGGCGACTTGGTAACTCATGCCCGGAACCAATGTGAACCGCCGGCCGTCTTCGAGCACCGTGTGCAGTGTCCCGCTGACACACAACAGGATGTGTCCCTTCACGCACCAGTGATCGGCGCTATAGCCAGGCGTGTACTCGACCATGCGCACGCGAATCACGCCGAACTGCCGCGTGCGCCAGGATGCGGAACCCGTTTGGCCCTTGCGCTCGGTGGGTTCGATCTTCGACCAATCGGTCGTGCCGAACGGAATGTCTGCCATCTGCATGTTGTGGGTCCTCCGATCCCCGCGTCACGGCTTGGCTGGAGCGGCCGGCGCGGCCTTGCTGCCCTTGAGTCGCAGCGTCATCAGGCTCTCGGTAATGCGAAACACTTCCTGGATATCGGCAAATGTCGTCGTCGGATCGTTGTTGTAGTCCATCAACCGATGATCGTAGTTCCTCTCAGCCGTGATCTCGTCGATCACGAAGCGCATCTCCTGCAGGGCCGCTCCACGATGTTCAAAACTCCTGCCCGACTGGACCGTTGCTGTTTCCAGTGCGCAGTAGAGGCTGAAGGTCTTCGCGTCGGCGGGACACTTGCGGTTGTCTGCGCGATTCCATCTGGCCGGGGAGTCGAGCAGCTGGCGCGCGCGCTGCACGATCTGCAGGTCTGCCGCGGTCACTGGCGGTCGCGCATCGGAATCGTCGGCGGTTGCCGGTGGGGTCGCGGGCGCCTGTGCCACGACAGCCAGTGGCGCCAGCATTGCTGCGATGACGAGACCGACGATGCGCGCGCGCGAACGTGAGTCCGTCATGCCGATCCCTTTTCAAATTTGATCCGCACACCGGCGTGCACAGACGACGTTCGGGCCAGCGATACCCGAGAACTGCCAGGCCTGCGCGCACAGGCGCGACGACGGCTCACCCGCGGTCCTGTGTCGTGGCATGGCGGCGCCGGGCTTCTGCGGAACCGGCTACGAGCTGCTCCAGAACCTTGGCGTCGATATCGCTGAGGCTGCGCACATACAGGCACGCCTTTGCCAGCTTGTGCTTGCCGAGTCTGGCCAACAGCTCCTCGCGCCCGGGAAAGCTCGCCGTGAGGTAGATACTGATGTCGCCTTTGCGCGAGGAGAATCCGACCAGGCACGAATCGCCTTCGCGGCCGCTGTCGTACTTGTAGTGGTAGCTGCCGAAGCCGACGATGCTGGTTCCCCACATCACGGGCTCGCGCTTCGTCGCCCTGGCCATCAACTTGGCCAGCGCCCGGCAATCCTTGCGCCTGGATTCGTCGCCGATGGCTTCGATGTAACCTTCCACGCCCGACGCTGTTGCTTTCGTCTTGTTTTCGGCCATGGTCAGTCCTCGTTGCCCGCCACGCTGTCGACTGGACGAAGTTGTTCGGCCAGCGATCGCGTGTTCTCGTTCACGACGTTGCCGGAGTGAAGCGTCGACTTGCGCTCGATCAGCATGATCAAGCACTCCTGTTCGGCAACCGGATTGTGTTGAACACCTTTCGGCACGACGAACATGTCGCCTTCATCGAGCGTGGCAGAACCGGATTCCATCTCGATGCGCAGGCGTCCCTTGAGAATGAAGAAGAGCTCGTCTTCGTGCTCGTGGTTGTGCCAGCCGAATGTGCCGCGAACCTTGGCGACCTTTACGTAGGAGTCGTCGAGTTCGCCGACGACTCGCGGTGACCACAATTCGGCGAGGGATTCGGCAATTTGCCTTGGCGATGCAACGTGCTGCATAAGGGCTCCTGCTGGCGGATCTGCATCAGCCTACGCGTCGCCACGTAAGCGTGCGAGTGACTGCCGTCCCATCGGCTGCCGTGGTCTCGAGCCTGATGACAAGAGTGTCGCCCTGGACTTCCATCGCGCGCGTCAGCACGTGGCCGACATTTTCAGGCGACAGCGCGGCCAGCAACGTCTGCGTCACCGTGGCCTTTGTGTCGTCGATCGTGTACGTGCCGAAGTAGGCATCGTATCCGCCTTGCGCGCGGCTGTTGTTCTTCGCGCCGGCCGGCCCGTCGGGAATGACGACGGAACGATCGCGCCGCATGAACTGTGCGGCGAAGTGACCGCTGCGATCGTAGATCAGCAACGCGACTGGATCTTCGCCGAGCGAGGGCTCCGGAAGGCGTTCGCCGGATGCCTTCACATCGATGCGGGACTGCAGTTGCCACGTACCCGGAAGAGTGGTGGACAAAGCCGATGCGCCAACGGGTCTGGAACTGGTCATGTCATGAGAATCGGTCTATGACGGGACTGCGTTCGGCTTGCCCGGAACGCATGCGCGCACTCGATCGCACAAACATCAGGATAGCGCACGCGGCATGCAAGTCAAAAGCTACGCGTCCCGTTTCCGCACGATTTGCTCCACTGCGAGCCCGATCGCCAGGATCCGGTGATCGGTATTTTGCGTTCCGGCGATCATCAAGCCGACCGGTGCACTGCCGGGTTCGTGGCAGGGAATCGAAAGAGCGCATCCGTCGAATGCGTTGACGATCGACGTGTTGCGCAGCATGCGGTGGTTGAACCGAAGGTAGTTTTCGTCGTTCTTGACGGCTTCGGCGATCGTCGGTGCGGTCTGCGGCGTGGTCGGCATCAGCATGGCGTCGTAGCCGCCGGCGGCGGCATTGATCGAATGGATGAAGCGCTGGCGCAATTGCAACAGGTCGATGTAGTCGGCTGCGGTCATCGCGGCGCCGGGCCGGATGCGCATGATGACGCGCGGATCGTACTGGTCGGCGCCATCCTCGATCCAACGGCGGTGCCAGGCGAAAGCCTCGGCACTGACCAGAGAGCCGCGCGAACTGACCGTGGCGGCTTGCGCAAACTCGGTCATCGGCAGTTCGACGATCGATGCACCGGCTCTCGACAAGCGCGTGAGGGCGGCGGCGAACGCGCTCGCCACGTCCGCCGAGAGGTCGTCGAGGAACACGGTTTTCGGCACGGCAAAACGCAGGCCGCGCAGCGGAGTTGGCGTCACAGGCACGTCAGTGTCGGCAGACAGGATCCGGTCGAGCAACACGCAGTCGGCGACCGTTCTGGCGATCGGTCCTGCCGAATCGAGCGAGAAGGACAGCGGCAACGCGCCGTCGAGAGGCACGCGCCGCGCGGTCGGCTTGAATCCGACCAGTCCGTTCAGGGCCGCTGGAATGCGCACCGAGCCGCCGGTGTCGGTGCCGATCGCGCCGGCCGCCATGCCGTCGCTGACCGAGATCGCTCCGCCGGACGTCGAACCTCCGGGAATGCGACCAACCGCGCGATCGAAAATATTTTTCGGCGTGCCGTAATGCGGGTTGACACCGAGTCCCGAGTAGGCGAATTCGGTCAGGTTGGTTCGGCCGACGATGATTGCACCGCAATTCCTTACCCGCGCGACAACCGTCGAGTCGCACGTCGCCGGCGGCGTGCCGACCAGCACCTTCGAGCCGCCGAGTGTCGTGACGTCGGCCTCGTCGAACAGGTCCTTCAACGAAAGTGGAATGCCGGCCAGCGCAGGCAGCCGTACGCCGGCATGGCGCTGTGCGTCCACGTGATCGGCAGCAGCCCTGGCCGCATGCTCATGGACGACAAGGAAGACGCGGGAACCTTCGCCGTTCGGATCGTTGATCGCAGCCAGTGACTGATCGACCAGTTGGCGACTCGTGATTTTCCGGCTTGCCAGAAGATGCGACAACTCGACAATCGTCAGCGTAGCGAGTTCTCGACCCGGGACGGCCGCGCGCGCGCCGGAAAGATCCTGAAGATCCTGATTCATGTTCGATCCCGTCCTGCCGCGCACCCGATCCGGACCCTCATCTGCTCGGTGCAGAGTGCCGCAACGGGCGAATCAACAGCGCGAGCGATGCGGCCAGCAGGATTGCAGCCGTCGCAACTTCGAAAGCGATCGTCGCGTTCATCGCAAGCGTGTGCGCCGAGACGGCTGCCACCGTGTAGTGATCGAGTCCGGCGAATCCGAGTGCGGCGTAGACGGCGATCAGAACCAGCCCCGTCACGCGTTGGCCAGTTAGCGCGAGGGCAACGCCAGCCGCCCCCACCGATGTCACGGCAATCCAGGCAAGGTAGACCTCCGACGAAGTCAGCCAGGGCGGCAGGTTCGGGTACGCTGCGATGAACTGCGCATTGTGGACAAAGTGGATCAGGCTGGCAGCGCAATAGACGGCGAGCAACGCAAAAAGGTAGCCTGGAAGGCGCATGGTCGAACGGGTCTGGATCAAGGCTGGTTCACCTTCGTGTTGCAGTGGAGGCATCGGGTTGGCGCCGCACTGCCCGGTAGGCCGGGTAGCTCGCCAGCAGAAACGCGATCGCGTAAAGGCTGTTGAGTGGATTGCTGACGATATAGGCCACGAACAACGCGACCCCCAGCAGAAGCATCAACGCCGGCGCATACGGATAACCCCACGCGCGGTACGGTCGCGGTGCGCCCGGCTCGCGTCGGCGCAGGATGAACAGCGCACCGATCAGCAGGATTACGATCGTGACGGCAAAAAACTCCGATATCGCCAGCAGCATCTCGAACGACCCGACCAGCGCCATGAGGATCGCCGGCACGACTGTGGAGGCCAGCGCTACCGTGGGTGTCCCTTTGGCATTGACCGTCGCGGCATTGCGCCAGAACAAGCCATCGCGGCCGAGCGCCAGCAGCACCCGGGGAACGAACATCAGCAGCGCATTCAGTATGCCGATGATCGACAACAGCGCCAGCGCAGTGACGATCTGGCCGCTGCGCGCGCCGAAAATCACGTTGATCGCGTCGGCGCCGGCAAACTTCGAGGTTGCCATCACGCGCATCGGCAGCACGTAGAGCAATGCGGCGTTGACCAGCAGGTAGATGACGATGATCAGCGCGATCCCGCCGAACAGCGAACGTGGGATGTTGCGCTGCGGGTCCGTATCCTCTTCGGCGAAGTAGATCACGGCGTTCCAGCCGCCGAACGCGCTGAGCACGAGCTGGAACGACAGCACGCAGGCGACGATCGTCGCAAACGTTCCCTTCGCTGCCTCGGCAGGCAGCGGCGATGAATCGGCAAACTCGCCGTGCCCGCCAAACAGGAAGGCGGCGGCGACGAACGCCAGCAGTGCCAGCGCCTTGAGAACGCTCGCCACTTTCTGCGTTTGGCTGCCGGCACGCAAGCCGCTCCAGTTGATCGCCGTCAGCAGCATCAGGATCGACACGGCGAACAGCTGCACATTGCCAGGAAACGGATGGAACAGCGACGACATGTATTCGCCGAAGACGATCGTCATGAACGACAGGGGCAGCGTGTTGAGCATCCAGTCGCTCCAGCCGACGACGAAGCCGCCGTAGTCGCCGTACGCGCGGCGCGCGTAAACGTAGGGTCCGCCCGCGCGCGGCATCATCGTCGCCAGTTCGGCGGTGTTGTTGGCCGCGAGCAATGTATACAAACCACCAAGCGTCCACACCAGCAGGATCAGCCAGCCCGAGCCCAGGTATGCAGCCACCGCGCCTGGCGAGCGCAGGATGCCGACACCCACGGTGCCGCCGATGACCACCGCAACGCCGAAGCCGACGCCGAGGATGCGCAGCAGCGGGTTCTGTCGCGACATGCCGTCTGCCAGCTGCACTATCGTCATCGGCGTCTGTGCCTCGAGCTCAAAGCGCGGCGGCGAGCACGCAGACCGGGATTCCCGGCGAAACAGCTTCGGGCGGATATGTCATACGTCAATTTGCCATGCTTGTATTCGGCGCGCAAACCGGCGCATTGGCTGGAGGACTGTAACGTGGATTGCGTAGCAGCCGTGAGTTTCCAGCCATGACTGTCCACGGCTGCAGATCGATTCTACGATTTGAACAGCTCGCCTGACCGGGCGATTAGGCGATCGCGGCATCGTCGACGACGCGGAACGAACCAAGATTCGTTTCCTGGCTCGTAAGTCGCTCGCAGGCCTGATCGAGCGCCCGGTACTGCTCGCTGAAGGTCTGGCGAAACAAGTTGTAGGCCTCGGCACTTTGCCACCGATCAATCGTTACGTAGCGCCCTTGGCGTGCAGGATCGTGAAGCAGCAGCGTCTCGATAAATGCCGGATCGTTGCGGAACAACGCGACCCAGCTGCCGCCGGGACCATAGTGCCGTCGAAACTCCACCTCAGCGGCCGCCGGCACTTCGAATTCCCAGATGCAGGTGAATTGTTTTTGCATTTTCCTCTCC
>DASRTK010000427.1:0-6800 GCA_035655975.1 Rudaea sp. | reverse complement strand
CCGTCGATCCGGTGAAGCGGGTCGACAGGAGCAAGCCTGCCGTCGACAGGCCGCCGACGATGCCAAGCAGCAGCCGTCGCCTTCCGGTCGTCGCTTCCCGGGTTGTATCGTCGCTCATCGCAGTTGCTCTCGGTCCAAGGTCATCGCACACATAGACCGAGGCGCGTCCAAAAGGCTTTCGCCGCCGCAGACCGCCCGACCACGCCATCCAACCTTGCAAATTGCAGGGTAGTTGTCACGAGAACGGCGAATCGCACGGCTACGCCGCGGGAAAAGGCCCTTTCGAGTGGAATGTTTCGGTGGCACATCTCTTGCGCATGATCCCGGGGCGCAAGGATGCGCCTCCTTCACCGGATACTCATGGCCGGGGATATACAAGATCAACCAAACCACCGAAATCCTGCCTTGCTGCGGAGGTCCCATGTTCAAGTTCGGCAAATCGATGCAAGCAGTTCCCTCGAGCGAAATGCTGGCCTTGCATACGCGCGTGCAATTCGACGAGGGACTTCTGGATCGCCTGATTGCCGGACACGGCGACTTGAATGCGCGTTTCGCCTCCTTGCTGTGCCGGCTCGACGATGATCCGCAAGCTGCGGTCTGCGCAATCCGCGACTGCGCCAACCAGCTGCACGAACTGCGTCGCACCGAGGCACTCTGGCTGTATCCGGTCATCGCCCGCGGCCTCGAACGCGATGAGGACGCGCGTCGGCAGCTGGCGCGGCTTCGCCTCGTCATGGTCGCTCTCACGCGCCGCCTCGTGCGTCGCCTGGAAAATCTGCTGCAAGCCATCGCCAGCGAAATCCCGACCGATGCCGTCGCTGAGGACGTCTCCACGATGCTTGCCGAATACGTACAGCGCAACGAAGCGGAGATTTATCCGCTCTACAGCTTGATGAGCACGCGGCAAAACCAGGCGGTGCCGCGCGTCGCCTGAACAAGCGTGGACACTATGCGCCACGGACCCCTACTCGGGTCGATCGGCATCCCGGCATCTGATGCAGGGGCGCTCGTCGTGTTGTGCATCATGTGCCCCCCAACGGCCTGAGGTCTTCGAATACCATCGGAATCAGTTCGGACACGGTCGGGTGGATGTGCACGGCGTGGGTGATGGTCGTGTACGCCTGCCGCGCATACATCACATCGGTCACGCAGTGAATCGCTTCGTCGGCTTCGATGCCGAGGAAACACGCACCCAGGATCAAACTGGTGTCGGCATCGACGAACACTTTGAGAAATCCGCGCGTTTCACCGCGCTCGTGAGCACGGCCGACGCGCGCCATCGGCCGCGTGCCGACCAGTGCGCGCTTGTTTGCCTTGCGAATGTCCGCCTCGGTCATGCCGACGCGCGCGAGCGGCGGGTCGGTGAAGACCGCATAGGTGACGATGCGGTCGCTGACGCGGCGCGATTCGCCGCGCAGCAGATTCGCGGCAATGATTTCGTAGTCGTTGTACGAAGTATGGGTGAAAGCGCCGCGGCCGTTGCAGTCGCCGAGCGCCCAGACGCCGTCCACGCTGGTCTGCAGCAGATCATCGACGACGACGTAGCCGTGGTCGTCGCGTTTGATCGACGTATTTTCGAGGCCCAGATCGTCGGTGTTCGGCATCCTGCCTGTCGCGAGCAGGAGGTGCGAGGCAGCAATCCCGGATTTTCCGCCGCGCGCCACCGCCTCTACGGCGATGCCCCCGTCGGACTTCCGCACGGCGATGCGGTCCACGTCCAGGCGCACGTCGATCTGCTCGTCGACGAGCAGGTCGAGCATGGCTTTGGAGACATCTTCATCCTCACGCGTGACCAGGCGCGGGCCGCGCTGCAGGATCGTCACCTGGCTGCCGAAGCGCCGGTACATCTGCGCGAATTCGATCGCAACATAACTGCCGCCGACGATGACGAGATGTTGCGGCAGGAAATCGACGTCCATCATCGACGAATTTGTCAGATAAGGGACGGTTTCGAGTCCATCGATTCGCGGAATCGCCGCGCGGCCGCCGACGTTGATGAATATTCGGTCGGCGGTCAGGCGCTTTCCATCGAGTTCGATCACGCGATTGTCGACGAAGCGCGCATGCCCGGTGTAAACGCTGCAATTCGGCGTCGAGCGTAGCCACGTTTCGACACTGTCGCGCGAGGCTCCCGACACTTCGTCCTTGCGCGCCTTGACCTTCTTCATGTCGACGGCCACCGCACCGGTCGAGACACCGTAGTCGCCGGCGCGCCGCGCCACATGCGCGACGCGCGCATTCGCGAGCAGAGTCTTGGTGGGTATGCAGCCGGTGTTGACGCAGGTGCCGCCGAAATCCTTGCGTTCTACGAGCGCTACCTTCTGCCCGGCGTTCGCCAGTTCGACCGCAAGCGGCGGACCGGCCTGGCCGGCGCCCAGGACGATCGCATCGAAGTGCATGGCCTCGACACTCATTTCCAGGTCTCCAGGAATTCGAGCGCGACGTCCGCGACCGCGCCTGCGTGTTGTCGCTTACTCACCCATCCAGGTGCTTTTCGTGCGGCGCCGTCGGCTCCGCGATGTCGACCAACGTCAGCACTTCCGGATCGAGGTGCCCATCTTGCGGCGCCGGTCCGACAAGACGAATCTGCAGGGCCAGGTCCGTCTGTGAGTCGGCGTTGACGAGCGCTTCCTTGTAGCTGATCCGCCCGGCTGCGTAGAGCTTGTAGAGCGACTGATCGAACGTGGTCATGCCGATCGCCGTCCCCTGCTTCATGGCGTCCTTGATTCCTTCGATCTCACCCTTGGCGATGAGATCGGAGACGAATGGAGTCCGCAGCAGCAACTCGAGCGCCGGAACGCGCTGATTGTCGACCGTGCGCACGAGGCGTTGCGAAATCACCGCGCGCAGGTTGAGGGAGAGGTCGATCAGCAATTGGTGCCGGGCCGTGTCGGGAAAGAAGTTGATGATCCTGTCCATGGTCTGGTTCGCGTTGTTTGCGTGCAGGGTCGAAAGGCACAGGTGCCCGGTCTCGGCATAGGAAATGGCGTGCTGCATCGTCTCGCGATCTCGAATCTCGCCGATCAGGATCACGTCCGGCGCCTCCCGCATGGCGTTCTTCAGCGCGTTCGCGTAGTTAAGCGTGTCGATGCCGATTTCGCGTTGGTCGACGATCGACTGCTTGTGTGTGTGCTGAAACTCGATCGGCTCCTCGATCGTCAGCATGTGCCCGGTGCGCCGCTCGTTTCGGTAGTCGAGCATCGAAGCCAGCGTCGTTGACTTGCCGGATCCAGTGCTGCCGACAACGAGAATCAGGCCACGCGGCGTCATTATCAAATCGCCGAGAACGGCTGGGAGATTGAGTTCCCCGAGGGAGGGGATGGTTGCCTTGATGTAACGCGCGACAATCGCAACGTCGCCACGCTGCCGGTAGATGTTCAAGCGGAATCGTCCGATGCCGGTGAGCGCAACCGCCAGGTTCATTTCCATGACCTGTTCGAATTCCTTCTGCTGGCGCTCGCTCATCAGCGCGTAAGCCATGGACTGCGTTTGCTCGCTCGTGAGCGCGTCATGGCGCAGGTGGTAGGTGGTGCCGTTGATCTTGATGCACGGCGGGCCACCCGGACTCAGAAACACATCCGAGCCTTGGCGCTTCGCGAGCAACTCAAGAAAACTGGAGATTTCCATCGATGCACCCTCGATTGGCCCAGGTTGGTTCTATGTGACGAGTCGATGTTCGATCTATCGCCAGACTCCGCACCGCGGACAGATTCCGCGGATTGTTTGACCGATGCCGCCGCCGAACGCTCCGCTTCGAAAGGTCAAATGAGCACGGACGAGCTCGAGGGAACGTCGCTCTTGCAGTGCAGAGCGTAAGGGTAGCGGATGATCGCGCTGTCGCTACGGCTTGAAACCACTGTGTCGACGCGCATCATTTTTGGCGATGCCAAATGCTCCGGCGTTTGCCGTACGTTTGCCGTACTATCGGAGAACGAAATCTGTAAGTCATTGATTTCGTGGTGGGCAGTACAGGGATCGAACCTGTGACCCCTACCATGTCAAGGTAGTGCTCTACCGCTGAGCTAACTGCCCACAAAGGGGGCGCAAGGATAGCCGACGTGGTCCGGGGGCACAATAGCCGGGCCACCGCCGGCGCGGATTATCTAGCGAGCCTGGACCACGCCAGCGCCGCGGACCAGGCCGAAAATTCCGATTGGATCGTCCTTTTCGGTCCGCCCTGCGGCCTGCACGTGGTGCGTCGGCGGGCCGTGCATTTTGCGCCACGTTTTACGCCGCGGCCGACTTGCAGGCCAGGTCGCCGAGACTAGATCTCGGAGGCGTTGCAGCGATTGGAACGCGTGGCGAACCTCAGCAAAACGCAAGTGACGCCGATGCTGTCTCAAACCCGAATCAGCTGATGAGCGTCGCTTCGCGCACGCGCTTCATCTCGTCACGCACGCGCGCGGCATCCTCGAACTCGAGATTCTGCGCATGTTTATACATTTGCGCCTCGAGCTTCTTGAGCCGCGCGACAAGCTGGGTCGGGCTGAGCAGCGCGTAGTCTTCCGCCGGTTCGGCGATGCGACGCATGCCCATCGAGCGAGCGGCACGGTCGGCGTCGGCATCGGTGCGCGCGCCTTCCATGATGTCCATGACCTTGCGCACGATCGTCGCCGGGGTGATGTTGTTGGCGATGTTGTACTCGACCTGCTTCGCGCGGCGCCGGTCCGTTTCGTCGATTGCGCGCTTCATCGAATCGGTCATGCGGTCGGCGTAGAGGATTGCCTTGCCGCGCAGGTTGCGCGCGGCGCGGCCGATCGTCTGGATCAGCGAGCCGGTCGAGCGCAGGAAGCCTTCCTTGTCGGCATCGAGGATCGCAACCAGCGACACCTCCGGCATGTCGAGGCCCTCGCGCAAAAGGTTGATGCCGACCAACGCGTCGAACTTGCCCAGGCGCAGGTCGCGGATGATCTCGACGCGCTCGACCGTCTCGATATCCGAATGCAGGTAGCGCACGCGCACCCCGTGTTCTTCGAGATACTCGGTCAGATTTTCGGCCATGCGCTTGGTCAGCGTCGTCACGAGCACGCGGTCGCCCATTGCGGCGCGCTTGTGGATCTCGCCGAGCAGATCGTCGACCTGCGTGCGCACCGGGCGTATCTCGACTTCGGGATCGACCAGGCCAGTCGGCCGCACGACGAGTTCGACGATGTTGCCTTCCGAATGCCCCAACTCATACTTCGAGGGCGTCGCCGAAACGAAGATCGTGCGCGGTTCGCGACGTTCGAATTCGTCGAACTTCAGCGGCCGGTTGTCGAGCGCCGAAGGCAGGCGGAAACCGAACTCGACCAGCGTCTCCTTGCGCGAGCGGTCGCCCTTGTACATAGCCCCCAGCTGCGGAATCGTCACGTGCGATTCGTCGACCACGAGCAGCGCGTCGGCCGGCAGATAATCGAACAACGTCGGCGGCGGCTCGCCCGGCGCGCGTCCGGTCAGGTGGCGCGAATAGTTTTCGATGCCCTGGCAGTAGCCGATCTCGGCCATCATCTCGATGTCGAACTGCGTGCGCTGCTGCAGGCGCTGCGCCTCGACCAGCTTGCCGGCTTTGTATAATTGTTCCAGGCGTTCCTTGAGTTCCGGCTTGATCGTTTCGACCGCGTCGAGAATCGTGCGGCGCGTGGTCACGTAGTGCGATCCGGGATAGACCGTGAAGCGCGGCACCTTGCGCAGCACATCGCCGGTCAGTGGATCGAACACGGCCAGATTCTCGATCTCGCCGTCGAACAGCTCTATGCGTATCGCATCGGTTTCGTTCTCGGCCGGAAACACGTCGATCACGTCGCCGCGCACGCGATACGTGCCGCGGCGCAATTCGTAGTCGCCGCGTTCGTACTGCAGCTCGGTCAGGCGGCGCAGCAGCTCGCGCTGGTCGAGGCGATCGCCGCGCACGAGGTGCAGCACCATCTTGAAATATTCGCCCGGATCGCCGAGGCCGTAGATCGCCGACACCGTCGCCACGATCACCGTATCGCGGCGCTCGATCAGGGCTTTGGTTGCCGACAGGCGCATCTGCTCGATGTGCTCGTTGATGCTCGAATCTTTCTCGATGAACGTGTCGGATGCGACAACGTATGCCTCGGGCTGGTAGTAGTCGTAGTAGCTGACGAAGTACTCCACCGCGTTGTGCGGGAAGAACTCCTTGAATTCGCCGTACAGCTGCGCCGCCAGCGTCTTGTTCGGCGCCAGCACCAAGGTCGGCTTCTGGATCGCCTCGATGACGTTGGCGATCGTGAACGTCTTGCCCGATCCGGTTACGCCGAGCAGCGTCTGGTGCGCCAGTCCGGCCTCGAAACCATCGATCAGGCGGCGCAGCGCCTGCGGCTGATCGCCGGCGGGCTTGAACGGTGCAACGAGTTGAAAACGATCTGCCACGCAGTACTCCAGTGAAGTCCGGAATTATAACGTGCGGCAAAGTTACGCCGCGGTGGATCATCAGGCTCGCCGCAAGCAGCTTCTCATCGCCCATCGACGCGACGGCTTGGAGAACGCACGCGCCAACGCCCCATAAAAACCGTCATTCCGGCGCAAGGCCCGAATCCAGTGTCTTTCCGAGGGACTGCCACCGTGGTGGCAGCAGTGGCGCCAGCGATCTGCTTCTGCGCAGGGCGTTCAACCGGCTGAATGTGAGGGCGGTCACAGGCAACACAACGGCTGCGGCGCTGCAACATCTTGACGCAGCCAGCGCCAACCGCGAAAATACGCGGCTCCGCCTATCAAATTCCCCGATAGCTCAGCGGTAGAGCAAGTGACTGTTAATCACTGGGTCGGCGGTTCGATCCCGTCTCGGGGAGCCATTTGTA
>DASRTK010000426.1:0-4097 GCA_035655975.1 Rudaea sp. | reverse complement strand
GCTCCGCGCGTCCCCGGGTCGTCAAGGCGATGCGCTCAACGCAGCGACGCGTTGATCTTCTCCAGCGTCTTCGCGCCCGGACTCAGCGATTCCGCGCCGAGCCGGTTCAGTGGCGTGTCGGTCGTGTTGAAATGCTCGTGCAGATCATGCGACTCGGGATCGACGTACAGCAATCCAGTCACGACCTCGCCCTTGGCCTGCCGCTCGTGGACGTAGTTCATCGCTGCGACGCGGTCGTGCGCGTTGAACTTCGCGCTGAGCTTGCGCAGGCGCACGATTGCGCCGTCATGCTGGGTCACGTCGATCATCTCGCCTTCGGCGTAGTCGACCGTGATCTCGGCGCGCACGTCGATGAAATCCAGCCGGTTCACCGCCTCGTTGTGCTCGCGCACGTATTCGTAGCTCTTGGTGCTACCCGCGTGGTTGTTGAAAGCCACGCACGGGCTGATTACGTCGATGAACGCCGCACCCTTGTGCGCGATGGCGCCCTTGATCAGCGGCACGAGTTGCGCCTTGTCGCCGGAAAAACTACGCGCGACGTAGCTCGCCCCGAGTTGCATTGCCATGCTGACCAGATCGAGCGGACTGTCGGTGTTGACGACGCCGCGCTTGGACTTGGACCCCTGGTCGGCGGTCGCCGAGAACTGGCCCTTGGTCAGACCGTACACGCCGTTATTCTCGACGATGTACACCATGTTCACGCCGCGGCGGATCGCGTGCACGAACTGGCCAATGCCGATCGAAGCCGAATCGCCGTCACCGGATACGCCGAGGTACAGAAGTTCACGATTCGCCAGGTTAGCGCCGGTCAGCACCGATGGCATGCGCCCATGCACGGTGTTGAACCCGTGCGACTGGCCGAGAAAGTAGTCCGGCGTCTTCGAACTGCAGCCGATACCCGACAGCTTGGCGACGCGATGCGGCTCGATGTCGAGCTCCCAGCATGCCTGGATGATCGCCGCGGAGATCGAATCATGCCCGCAGCCGGCGCACAATGTCGAAATCTTGCCTTCGTAGTCGCGGCGAGTGAACCCGATCGCGTTGCAGCCGAGCGTCGGATGATGCAGTTTCGGTTTGGCGATATAGGTCATGGCTTGCTCTTGGTTGCCGCCGCGGCCGGCGCACGGCTCATGCGATATATGCTGTTGTTCAGCGCGAACACGGCGTGGTCGCTGTCGATTGCGTGGAATTCAATCTCCGACGCGCAGCCGGTAACGAGGCTCGCGATCGGACGTTTGCCGAAGCCGATCTTGTCCGCGAGCTTTTCCGGCGTCGTTGCCGGATCGCCGTATTCGGCTAGCGCGCCCTGGAACAGCATGTCGGCGTCGTACTGCTTGACCTCGTAATGCGGGCCTTTGCAGCCGAGTGGCGCAGGTCCGGTGATCGCACCGGGCTTGAAATCGACTGTCGTGCCGCTCAGACGTTTGACCTCTTTCGCGTCGAGCATGTCGGGCGTCTTGGCCCACGGCGCCGGCTCGCTCTTTTCGATTTTCCAGGTGCCAGAAAAGCTGTCTTGGGCAAGCGCAGGCGCGGACATCATGAATGCGCAGAGCGCAACCGCACCAACGGCCGTTCGTGTCGAGCGTAGCGGAGTGCAGCGAAGCGCAGTCGAAACATCCCACACCGATATCAATCGCGCGCTTCGACTTCGCGCCTTCGGCGCTACGCTCAGCGTGAACGGAAACTGGAGCCTCGCGCTAATCACAGTCTTCAACCTCCGGCCGCACGAAATCCTTTTCGTATTTCTGCCGATAGCCATATTCGAAATCGAGGAAGTCGCGCTTGTAGTCGAGGCCATCGACATCGTAATTCACCGCCCGTATCGCATACGCCTTGCCGGGCTTTCCGCCTACAGGTTTCTCGAAATAAATTTCGATTGCGGCGGGTTCCTTCGGATGACCCTTCGGAATGATCGTCGCGCCGCCGCACCAGTCCGAACCGGCATCGAGCGGGTTCAGTTCATTGGTCAATTCGCAGGCGCCACCGCGCCACTCGACCTTCGCCCCGGTTTCGCCGACGACATCCTTAAGCCAAGTCTCGATGTCGCGATCGCCGTCGCAAAGCTCGCGGCCATAGTCGATTTCGGAGAGCATCGCGCGCTTCGCCGCCTCGGCAAGGGCCGCCTCGGAAACGCCACGCGCCGATGGCCTTGCGCCCTTCGACTTTTGCGCCGCGCCCGCAGCATTTGCGAATGCCAGGCCCGCGAACAGCACCCAACCCATGGATTTCACTTTTGCTCTCCGTTCGTCGCGCACGATTGCGCCGCACGATGAGAACGTCGAACTGCGCCCAAAGCGGACATGCTGTGCCACCCGCCGAGGCGATGCTGTGGATTCGCGCCGGCCGATGGCATTCACTCAGGCCACGCGATCCCGACTCAGCGGCTTGACCACGTCATCGCGCACTGCATCGCTGACCTGGCGCACGATGAAGCGTGCCGTGATCGGCGTACCGTCGTAATGCAAAACCGGGACGAGCCGCGCCGGATCGATGCCGAATTCGTTTACCAGCAACGTGCGCAACTGGCCGTCGCGGTTCTGCTCGACGACGAACACGCGGGCATGCGACTTGATGAAGTCGGCGACGAAATCGGGAAACGGATAGGCGCGAATGCGCAACGTGTCGAATATCTGGTTCTGTTGCTTGAGCAACTCGATCGCCTCTGACATCGCCGGACTCGTCGAGCCGTAATAGATCACGCCGTAACGCGCGTTCTCGCCGGTCACGGTCAGCAGCGGCTGCGGAACGAGTTCCTTTGCGGTGTCGAACTTGCGCAACAGCCGTTCCATGTTGTAGACGTAGTCCGGCCCTCTCTCCGAGTAGCGCGCGTACGGATCACGTGACGTGCCGCGGGTGAAATAGGCGCCCTTCTCCGGGTGTGTGCCCGGATACGTCCGATACGGAATGCCGTCACCATCGACGTCCTTGTAGCGGCCGAAATCCCTGCCGGCTTCGAGTTCCTCGGCTGTCATGACCTTGCCGCGATCATATGCTCGCTCGTCGTCCCAATCGAAAGGCGCCGCCAGGCGCTGGTTCATGCCGATGTCGAGGTCGGTCATGACGAAGATCGGCGTCTGCAAGCGATCTGCAAGGTCGAGCGCAAGCGCGGCAAACTCGAAGCACTCGTGCGGGTCTTCCGGGAAGAGCAGGACGTGCTTCGTGTCGCCGTGCGAGGCATAGGCGCAGGCCAGGACGTCTGATTGCTGCGTGCGAGTCGGCATTCCGGTCGACGGCCCGCCGCGCTGCACGTCGATGATCGTGACCGGAATCTCGGCGAAATACGCCAGGCCGATGAATTCGTTCATCAGCGAAATGCCAGGGCCCGACGTTGTCGTGAACGCGCGCGCGCCGTTCCAGCCTGCGCCGACGCACATGCCGATCGAGGCGATTTCGTCCTCGGCCTGCACGATCGCGAAGTTGTTCTGGCCGGTTTCGGCGTCGACGCGGTACTTCATGCAGTACTTCTGGAACGCCTCGGCCAGCGACGACGACGGGGTGATCGGATACCACGCGCAAACTGTCGCACCGCCGTAAACGCAGCCGAGCGCTGCGGCTACGTTGCCGTCGACGAAGATGCGATCGCCGACATTGTCCGCTCGCTGCACGCGCAGGCCGATCGGCGCCAAGTGCTGCTGCGCGTATTCGCGGCCGAGCGTCAGCGCCTGCACGTTCGAGTCGAGCAGCTTTTCCTTGCCCTTGTATTGTTCGGCGAACAGCTGCTTGACCGCCGCTGCATCGATGTCGAGCAGCACCGAGAGCGCGCCGAGGTACATGATGTTCTTGAACAGCTGGCGCTGGCGCGCGTCGGCATAGGTGCGGTTGCAGATTGCCGTCAACGGCATGCCGATCGCATTGACGTCATCGCGGAACTTCGACGCCGGCAGCGGCCGCGTCGAGTCGTAGAACAGGTAGCCGCCCGGCTCGATTTCCTTGAGGTCCGCGTCCCAGGTCTGCGGGTTCATCGCGACCATGAGGTCGACGCCACCGCGCCGGCCGATCCAGCCGCGCTCGCTGACGCGCACCTCGTACCAGGTCGGCAGGCCCTGGATGTTGGACGGAAATATATTGCGCGGACTGACCGGCACGCCCATGCGCAG
>DASRTK010000425.1:0-3656 GCA_035655975.1 Rudaea sp. | reverse complement strand
CGCGACTTCGCGGTCCAGGCTCAGCTGGCGCGCGCGATAAACGACGCCCATGCCGCCTTCGCCGACGAGTTCGAGCAGTTCGTAGTCGCCGAAGCGGCGCTGGGTTTCGTCGGAAAGGTCGAGGTCGAGCGTGTCGGATGTGACGAACGCCAGGTGCCGACCTGGATCCATGCCCGACGTCGTCAGCGCAGTTTCTTCGCGCCGATTCAGACTGCCGAAGGCCAAATTCGCCAGCAACGCACGCGCACCCGGCTGCAGCAACGACTCGCTGCTCTTCGGATCGGGCAGCAGCACCGTGGAGTTCATGACGTGCCGCCGGCGCATCTGGTCGCGGACCCGCAGCGGAGCGGACCGCCGGCACGCTGGCCGTCGTCACGATCGCTGCTGCCGTAATTTGCCGAGAATCCGGAGCCCTGGTAATTGCTGCGCAGGATGAAGTTGACGACGCAACCGATCGCGTCAGAGCCGTACACGGCTGACGCGCCGTCGGTCAGCACCTCGATGCGCTCGATCGCCGCTGCCGGAATCGCGTTGCCACCACGCTCATGGCGAATGTTCACATTCAAGGCATCGATCGCAATTCCGCCCCCGGCTCCAGAGCCGAATCTGCTCCGGCGGCGTAGACCGGGGCGGCGGTCGCCAGTTCCCGAGGATAAGCCGCGCACGCCGCACCTCATGGCGACACCGGTGCCGGCAGATCAGCGGTGATCGCCGCGACGTATGGGGCGTTGCGTTCGGCATAGAGCCCAACGCTGGCCAATGCGCGCATAGGCTCCGGGTTGTCCACCCGTACCCGATACAAGCGCAATGGCACGCCGCCCTGGAACTCACTATTGTTGCTGCGCACTTGCAATACCAGCGGCACCGCGCTTTCTTCGCCCTGCAGCGGATCGTCCTTGACTCCGGGAGGCGCCCATCGCGGCGGTATCGACAGCGTGACGGGAATGCGGCGTTCGCCGCCGTCAAGGTAGTGCAAGACCAGACTCAGGCATGGTGCGGGCTCGGCATCGTCGCCGTAGTAGCCCATCAGCAAGTTGAAAGCTGTCGCTTGTGCCGGCGTATCGATGCCGTGGATCTCGCGCGGCAAGCCGGGTGGCAATGAGACCCGGTTCAGAGCCGGCATCGGCGTCGTCAACTGCACGACGCCGCGTAGATCGAATTCAACGCCGTCGATGCGCTGTCGGCCCAAGGCCAGCCGACGAAGGTCGAAGCTGCCATCGTCGGCGTTCTGTTCGTGCGCAGCGCGCGTAAAGTGCGCGCTCAAATCGAGCAGCTGTGCTGGCGTATCCGGCGCGCGCGGAGGTGGCGTCAGATTCGGATCGGTTCGCGATACCGGTCTTTGCTCGGCAACACCCGGATCGCGTCCGCGCAGGCGCATGCGCGCCGCCGTGTCGGTGCCTGCCGAGGTGCGGTCGTCACCCGGATGCATCAGCAACAAGTCCAGTTCGTCGGCGATCTCGGTGCTCTCTCGCGTGTCGGCGCGCACGCGCCACAGCAGCCATCGCCCCTTGATGCTGCGCGCGAGCACGCTGCCTTCATCGTCGGCGAACGCAACCTGCTCGATACGGTCGTGGAAATCCAGCGCTCCGCGCAGTGGCGGGCCCACCGGATTGGCAGTCCCGTCAAACAAACGAATGCCGTCCGGCAGGGCGGTCGCGAGCCAGCGGCCATCGCGACTGAACGCGGCGGCCATGCCGCCATCGCCGCGCTCGCCCAGCGTGATGTGGTTGCCGCTGATGTCGAAACGCTGCAACGGGACATGGCCCGGATAGCCACCCGGACTGATTACCGCCTGAGTTCCGCTCGCGTCGAGCGCGGCTACGAGCACGCCGCCAGTGCCTGGTCCGCGCAATGTCGGTGAAGTCGAGCCCGGCTCGTAGCGCCAAACGGCGGTGACCTGAGGATCACCGGGTGCGTTGAACACACTGGTCCACAATGTGCCGCCGTGTGCGCGCGCATCAGCGTACGCGCCGCCGCCGGTACCCATCCGCAGCATCGGGCTCGCCGGCGCCAACGTCGCGGCGTCGAGCCGCAGTAACACATCGCCGCGCCATATCAGTACCTGAGCGCCGTCTTCGCTGTAACGCCATCCACCGAGCGGCCCGGCGAGGCGAGTCGTCGCCAGGACCTGCTCTGTCTTGTCGTCGACGCGGAAAAGATCCTCATACACCCGCCCCGAGTCGTAGCGCAGAATGCTGACCAGCGCCTCGGCACGCTGTGGATGCAACGCCAGATGCCCGACAGCATTGGGTAGCCGCAGCGCGCTGGCGCGCGCACGGCCCTGGCGCCAGTCCCAGCGATGCAGTTCATCGCCGGCGGCCACCCACAGCGTCTCGCCGTCGCGGCTCAACGCGGCGTGACTGACCGGTTGCGGGTGCCGCAACGGCGGCGCCAGCGGTGTTGCTTTCCATGCATCGACGATCCGCACGCTGCTGCCGTCGACGTCGACGAGGTGCCGGCCGTCGAAGTGCATGTCGATCTCCGCCACGGGCGCGGCTAGTGCGCGCCGCATCGGATCGGTCGGCAGGCGCCAGAAGCGCAGCTCCTTGGCGGTTCCGCCGGTGATCGCGAGGTCCTGCTCGGGTAGCAACTGCAACGGCTGAATGTTGTAAGTAGTCACGCCACGCGACATCAACCGCGGTCCGACGGGTACGACGGGCGCATAGCGGCTGGGTTTGTCAGCCAGGCGCCAAAGACGCGGTGAGCCGTCGTCGTTGCTCATCAGCAGACGTGCCGGGCGATCGAGCGCAAGCGTAGTGACCATGCCGGCATGCGGAATCGGTGGCGCCAGCAAGTTGCCGTCGGCTGTGCCCCAGATTTTCGCGCGGTGGTCGCGGCTGCCGACGGCGAGCCATTCACCGTCCTCGCTGAATGTCATATGGCCTGCGCGATCGCTAAAGGGTTCCGGCAAGGTACGTAGCCGGCCGCTCGAAATGTCCAGCAGATCGACTCGACCACTCAACATGCTGAATTCCGCCCAGCGCTGATTCTGGCTCAAATCACTGAAATACACGCTCTCACCTAAGGGTGCCGCAATGCTCCAGCGCGGCATCATGTGCGGTGGGTCGAGCAACGCCACCGAACCGTTATCGGGTCCGCCCCACACAACGCTGCCGTCGCTCAGCACGTCGAGTGATCCATAAGTAGAAACCTTGCGTAGGTCGGTCAATGCCTTGCCGGTGTATAAATCCCACAACTGAACGCGGCTCTGATCGTCACCGAGCAGTACGTAGTGGCCGTCGAGGCTATAGCTGTCACACTTCCATTCACCCGGCACCTGTAACGGAATCAGCTTGCCGTCCTCGGCTCGCAGACGCAGCCAGTGCCAGCCGCCGGTATTGGTATCGGCGAGCAGCTGCAGCACGCGCCCATCGTTTTCGAAACGCAGGTGTTCCGACGGCGCGACCGCCTGTGTCCAGAGCACACGCGCAGCAGCGGGATCGAGCATGGTCACGCTCTTATGGCTGAGTGTGAGCACGGCCACCCGCTGTCCATCGGGGCTTGCGGCGACGTCGAGCGGGTTCGCGTCGAGCGCAAGCATGTCGATCAGGCGCGGCGCATGCTCGAATTCCAGCCCGATGCGCAGGCGATCGGCGCTGGTGTCGGCGGCGTGTTGTTCCTGCTCGCGTACGTTATCCAGGAGCGGCGTAAGGGAA
>DASRTK010000424.1:0-3429 GCA_035655975.1 Rudaea sp. | reverse complement strand
ATCGGCCGCGTTGCGCCAGGCCGAATGCGACGTGCTGCTGCGCGAACTGGAGCGCTTCACCTGGAACATCAGCCGCACCGCACAGGCGCTGGGCATGAGCCGCAACACGCTCTACCGCAAGATCCACAAGCACGGCATCGTGCTGCAGCACTGAGCGCCCGATCGCCTTTTCGCGCAACCGGTTCAAAGAAGTCGTCATTCCCGCGAAAGCGGGAATGACGTCGGTTTAGGGCGCCACTTTTCATGAATTTCGTTAGTCCGCGGTTGGACCCGCGCACGTTACGATTGCGCCATCGCCGCCTGCACGCATCGCCATTGGCGGCAACCCAAATGGTGAATCGGTGCCCCGGCAGACAGCAGGAAAAATCGCGTTTCATTCCCGCGCATCCCATGCGCTAATGCTGCTCTTGCCGATTGTCGCCACGGCGCAGGTTCCCGCAGACGAACCAAGCCTACCGACGATCGTCGTTACCGCGACCCGTTCGGAGAGGCCCGCTTTCGAGACGGCGGCGTCGATCGACGCCGTTTCGCTTGCCGACCCGACCGCGAACACGCCAGGCATCAATCCTTCGGAGTATCTGGCGGCGATTCCCGGACTGATTGCGCGCGACCGGCAGAACTATGCGCAGGACGAGCAGATATCGATCCGCGGTTTCGGGGCGCGCTCGACGTTCGGCGTGCGCGGCGTGCGCCTATATATCGACGGCGTTCCCGCGACGATGCCGGACGGACAGGGCCAGGTGTCGAATTTCAGCCTCGGTTCGGCCGACCGCATCGAAGTCCTGCGCGGGCCGTTCTCGGCGCTTTACGGCAACTCGTCCGGCGGAGTGATCCAGATTTTCACCGCGGACGGCTCCAGCCCATCGGAGCTGCGCGGCGCGATCGAAGGCGGCAGCTGGGGCACCTATCGCATCGACCTCAATGCGCGTGGCAGCAACACGGCTCTCGACTACAATGTGGATCTTTCCCAGTTTCACACCGATGGCTATCGCGGCCACGGCTACGCCGAACGTTTGAACGGCAACGCCAAGGTCGACATCCACCTCGACGGCGACCGCAAGCTCACGTTTCTCGCGAACAGCGTTTCCCTGCCGAGTGTCGATGATCCGCTCGGCCTGACTCGCGAGCAGTTCGATACCGACCCGCGGCAACCGCAACCGGTCGCCGTGCAATTCAACACGCGCAAGAGCGTGCATCAGGCGCAACTCGGCACGGTCTACGAACAGGCTTTCGACCAGTACAACGGCGTTCGCCTGCTCGGCTATTATGGCCAGCGCGACGTGCAGCAGTTCCAGTCGATTCCGGTAGCGACGCAGTTGCGGCCCTCGAGCCCCGGCGGCGTGATCGACCTGGACGGCGCGTTCTATGGCGGCGACCTGCGCTGGAACAATCACTCGACGCTTGGAGACCGTGCGCTCGACTTCACCGCCGGCGTGACTTACGACCGCCAGAACCAGTTGCGCCAGGGCTACAACAATTTTGTCGGCACAACCCTCGGCGTGCAGGGCGCCCTGCGCCGCGACGAAGACGACGATGTATACAATGTCGACGAGTACGCGCAGGCCACCTGGGATTTCGCCGAACGCTGGTCGCTCGACGTCGGCGCACGCCACAGCAAGGTGTCGTTTTCGTCGATCGATCACTACATCACCGCGGGCAATCCTGACGACAGTGGTGGGGTCGCCTATTCCGACACGACACCGGTAGCCGGTTTGCTCTTTCGCGCGACCAGCCGCTGGCATCTGTACGCGTCATACGGCAACGCCTTCGAGACCCCGACATTCAACGAACTGGGCTATCGTCCCGACGGCACGGCCGGGATCAATTTCAACCTCGTTCCCGCCAACAGTCGCAATGGCGAGATCGGATCGAAACTGCTGGTTGGCAAGGGCGAGTTCGACGTCGCGCTGTACCAGGCCGATACGGATCACGAAATTGCCGTGGCCACGTCCAGCGGCGGCCGCACGACTTACCAGAACGTCGATCGCGCGCGGCGCAAGGGTCTCGAAGCGAAACTCGACTATCCGCTGGCCGAACGCTGGCGCATCCAGGCCGCGTACACGTATCTCAATGCCACGTTCCGCTCGGCGTTCCTGACCTGCCCGGCCGCCTCGACCTGCACGACGCCGAATACACCGGTCGCAGCCGGCGCGCGCATTCCGGGCGTGCCCGAGTCGAACTTCTACGCGGCGCTGCGCTACGGCGAGTCGCGCGGATGGAACGCGACGCTCGAAGCCAGCGCGGCAAGCAACGTCGCGGTGAACGACTTGAACACGCAATTCGCACCGGGCTATGGCGTGCTCAGCGGCAGCATCGGTTACCTGTTCGACTGGAGCGATTCGCAAGTATCGACGTACCTGCGACTGAACAATCTTTTCGACCACAGCTATGTCGGCTCGGTCATCGTCAACGAAAGCAACGGCCGCTACTACGAGCCGGCACCGACGCGCACGATCTTCGGCGGCATCCAGATCAACTGGAAACATTGATCGGCCGACGGACCACCGATCACCAGCGCGATCCTTTCGTGCTGGCGAAAAAGCATTTGCACGGAGAACACGAGGTAGAGCGCACGAAGAACACGAAGTGAAACGGGAACCCTCTATACAAGTCGCATTTTTGAACGCCGGTCTGCTCACATGCTCGCTATTCCTTGCGTTCGTAGTGCCTGCGTACCCCAGTATTTGCCGCACCAAAAAGAACAAGGCCGGCGTTAGCCGGCCTTGTGATGTCACAGGGCGACTGTCTTGGTATGCGCTAACCCTTGAACAGCGTGCCAGCCGTCTTCGCCGCGTGCGTGGCGAGCGCATCCATAAGTGGCGGACTCAGGCAGTCGTACGGCTCCAGGCCAATCTGCTTGATCCGGCTGCGCACCTCACCCATCTTGCTCGGATCGAAACCCGATTCGATGATCGACGAAACGAATGCCGCGAACTGAGGCTCCTGCCAGCCGGTCTGCGGCGACAGTTCGGTATGGACGAAGTCCAGCCCGTAGAACGCGTGCTTGTTGTTCTCGATGCGGCCGTACATGTGCACGCCGCAACCTGTGCAGGCGTGACGCTGGATCGTCGCGTTCGAATCGACGACCTTCAGCTTGTCGCCGTTCTTCGTTACGTTGACCTTGTCGCGCGAGACGACGGCGACGACCGAGAAGTTCGCGCCTTTCGGCTTCCAGCACTTCGTGCAACCGCACGCGTGATTGTGCGCGGTCTGCGCACCGACGCTGACTTCGACGGGATTCGTCGTGCATTTGCAGACAAGCGTTCCGCCCGCAAAATCCTTGTTACCCGGCTTGATGCCGTTGTCTACCGTTGGATGAATGGAAACCATGAACCTACCCTCCCGATGTTGTGAGACTGCAGAACGCTTGCCACGCGAAATCCTCGCCGCCGGTCAGTACCTGATCACCGAGCGGATAACCTTGCCTTC
>DASRTK010000423.1:0-2193 GCA_035655975.1 Rudaea sp. | reverse complement strand
GCCGCCACCGAGGCGATTGATGCCCTTGCGGTCGGACAACGCTCCGCCGATCAGCACGGTCGTGCGGATCGTCGTGCCGTCGATCGCGTCGACCTTGAGCGCGATCAGGCCGTCGTCGAGCATCAGCGTATCGCCGGCTTTTACATCTTTATACAAATTCAGATAACTGACGCCGATGCGGGCGACATCGCCGGGCAACGCGTTGGCGTCGCACTCAAGCGCGAACGGCCGGCCCGGCTCGAGCAGCACCGGCGCGGAGGCGAATTTGGCGATGCGGATCTTCGGCCCCTGCAGGTCGGCCAGCACGGCGACTTCGTTGCCGAGCGATGCGGCGGTTTCGCGCGCCTCGCGCGCGCGCCGCTCATGGTCTTCGGGAGCACCATGCGACAGGTTCAGGCGCACGACATCGACGCCTTCTTCGAGGATGCGCCTGAGCATGCCCGGCGCATCGGTTGCCGGTCCCAGCGTAGCGATGATCTTGGTGCGCCGTAGTTGCGACTCCATCTTTCCGCCCGTTTGAAGCCAAGCGCCTAAATTAACACAGCGTCGTGAATGCCGTCGCTATGGCAGGCTCATGCGGCGCAACGGTGCGCTGACGGGATCAGGCCGCAACCGATGTGTCGATGTGCTTGCCCGGTGCGGCCGCCAGCAGCATGCGCGCAAGAATGCCGCAGCCGGCCAGCGTCCAGACGATCATCGCGCCGCTTGGCAGGTCGAGCAACGCCGACAGCACGAGGCCGGCGACGTAGCCGCAGGCGCCGATCGCATAGGCCGTGACCGTGCGCCGTGGTCCACTGAGTCCCGCAGTCGCCAGTGCCGGCACGATCAGGCTGGCGAACACCAGGTAGACGCCGACCAGTTGCACCGACGCCGTGATCGCCAGCGCGAACAGCCCATAGAACAGCAGGCCAGCGAGTTGCGCGCGCCGCCACCACATCACTCCGAGCAACACGGCCGACAACACCGCTACCGGTATGAGCTGATGCACGCTGACCCAGAGAATCTGGCCGACCAGCAGGTCCTTGAGGTGTTCGCTGCCGTGCGGATTGTTCGCCAGCAGCAGCAAGCTGCCGGTTGCTGCGAGCACGAACAGCGTGCCGATCAGCGGTTCCTGCAGATCGGGCCACTTGCGGTCGGTCCAGGTCAGCAAGGCGCCGCCAGCCAGCGCCGCGATGGCCGCGGCGATCTCGACGCCATAACCGGCCTCGTCCATGCCGAAATACTGGGCCAGGATCACACCGAGCGCGGCGACCTGCGCGATCGCAAGATCGATGAAGATGATCCCGCGCGCGAGCACCTGCTGGCCGAGCGGCACGTGCGTCGACAACACGAGGAAACCGGCCAGGCAGGCCGGTCCGAGAATGCTCAGTTCGAGACCTTGCCAGTTCATTTCGCCACCGCCAGCAATTTGTCGATCGTCGAGTCGTAGAGGCCGAACAGGTCCTTCGAACGATCGTCTCCGCCGACCGTGAACGGCAGGATCACTGCCGGCACGCCGGTGCGCTCGGACAACCATTGGCCGGGTTTCGGATCCTGATAGGCAGCCGAGATGATCGCGAGCGCATTCGAGGCCTTGGCCAGGTCGACGAGGCCCGCCAGATGCGAGCTCGTCGGCGGCACGCCGGGCTTGGGCTCGAGGGCGCCGATCTGTTCCATGTTGAGCCAGGTCAGCAGGTAGATCCAGCTCCAGTGATGCACGACGACCTTGCGTCCCTTCAGCGGGGCGGCCTTGGCTTCCCAGCCCTTGATCGCCGTCTGCCAGCGCGTGGAGAAATCATCGAGTCGCTGCTTGTAGGTCGCGGCCTTGGTCGGATCGAGTTCGGCCAGACGCGCATCGAGTGCCTTGGCGATTGCCAGCATCCGATACGGATCCATCTGGAAATGCGGATTGCCGCCGGGATGGATATCGCCTTCGGAGCGATCGAGCTTGGCCGGCTTTTCCAGCGTCGTGATCTGGTCGGACGCCAGGAAATAGCCGGGGCCGGATGCCACCTTCGAGTTGCCGGACTGGCGAATCAGTTGCGGCAGCCAGCCGACTTCGAGTTCGGCCCCGGTGCACACGATCAGGTCGGCGCGGCGCACCTTGGCGATCAGGCTCGGTTTGGCCTCGATCACGTGCACGTCCTGCAATGCGCTCGTGCCGACGTCGACCTGGATCGCGTCGCCGGCAAGCTCGTGCAACAGCGAGCCCCA
>DASRTK010000422.1:0-11823 GCA_035655975.1 Rudaea sp. | reverse complement strand
GCATTCCTCGCCGAGCTGCTCGAGGGCGCGCGCCAGATCCTCGTGGGTCGGCACGTCCGGTTCGACGAACAGTGCAGACAGCTGCGGCAGCGACAGCGGCTGGGCCGCGGCAAGCAGCGCTGCTTCGATTATGCGTTTGAGTTGTTGTTGTTCCATTATTCTTGATTCTGCAATGCGTTCATCTGCGCTATCGGGGATCGATAGAGCTCTCACCCAGTCGCGAGCGACTTCAAGTAGATCGGCCCAAGCGGTTCACTTTGCATCAGTTCGATCAGGTGTTCCTTGGCCAGTTCGAGGAGCGCCAGGAACGTCACGATGATCCCGAGGCGGCCTTCGCCCGGGTTGAACAAGCGTTCGAACGGATGGAATTCACCATCGCCGAGCGCCTTGAGCACGTCGCTCATTCGGTTGCGCACCGACAGCGCTTCGCGCTGGATCGCGTGACGGCCAGTCAATTCGGCGCGCTTGAGTACGTCCTTGAGCGCCAGCAGCAGTTCGCGCAACTCGACCGGCGGTGGCAGCCGGATCACGTTGCGATCGACGACGAACGCCGACGCCACGGAAAAATCGCGATCCTGGCGCGGCATTGCCTCGATTTCTTCAGCGGCTTTCTTGAACCGTTCATATTCCTGCAACCGGCGCACGAGTTCGGCGCGTGGATCGTCCTCGATCCCTTCCTCGAGCGGCGGCCGTGGCAGCAGCAGGCGCGACTTGATCTCGGCCAGCATCGCGGCCATGACCAGGTAATCGGCGGCCAGTTCGAGCCGCAGTTCGTGCATCAGTTCGATGTACTCGACGTACTGGCGCGTGATCTCCGCGATCGGTATGTCGAGGATGTCGAGGTTCTGGCGCCGGATCAGGTACAGCAGCAGATCGAGCGGACCTTCGAACGCCTCCAGGATGACTTCCAGGGCATCGGGCGGGATGTAAAGGTCCTGTGGCATCTGCAGCACGGGTTGTCCGCGCACCAGCGCCAGCGGCATTTCCTGCTGCTGCGGAACCGGAACGAAGATGTCCGGCGCCGCGCTTTCGCCGGCCACGGAAGGGGATGCGCTCATGCGCGCAGGCTCGCTATCGGGTATTGGGGCATTGCAGCCAATAAGGCATTGTACAAAAGTGGAAAATTCCGGACTTCAGTCCGTTTCGTGTCAAACCGCTGGACACCCGAGGCGCGGGTGCACGACGACCTCCCAGAACCGCCGTGTCCACGTGCTATTGATCGTCCTTTCGGACCGAATCGCAACTTGAGGCTCGCCCCGAACCGACGCTCTGGCGTACTGCCGGATCTGCGGATCGGGTTATTCCAGGGGCCGGAAGGCGTGGGCAAGTGCTGCAGCGCAGGCGTACCGACGCGCGTGTGGGCGGGCCCCTAACGGCGCACAGACTACGAGGAACGCGGACGCAAGTCCAGTCCCGCGAGCGTGCGCGCAGTTCCGTTATCATAGCGGCAGCTCGAATGGCCGCGCCCGAAATCGGAAATCCCATGTGGTACGCAATCATCGCGCTCGATCACGCCGAAAGCCTCGCCAGGCGCCTGCAAGCCAGGCCGGCGCACCTGCAGCGGCTGAACGACCTGCATGAACAGGGTCGCCTGATGCTCGCCGGTCCGTTTCCGGCGATCGACAGCGAGGACCCGGGCCCGGCCGGATTCAGCGGCAGCCTGATCGTCGCCGAATTCGCCGATCTAAACGCGGCGCAGGCGTGGGCCGATTCGGATCCATTTGTCGCTGCCGGCGTCTACCGCAACGTTTCGGTGCGGCCATTCCGCAAGACCCTGCCGTGAGCGACCGGCTCGAGCGTATTCGCGCCTGCCTGGAACAGGCGTTGCGGCCCTTGCAGCTCGACGTCGAGGACGAGAGCCATCGTCATGCCGGGCACGAAGGCGCGCGCGACGGGCGCGGCCACTTTCGCGTGCGAATCGTCGCAGCCGAATTCTCCGGAATGCCGCTGATAAAGCGCCATCAGCGTGTGTATACCGCGTTGGGCGAAATGATGCGCACCGATATACACGCGCTTGCATTGGAAACGCGCGCTCCGGGCGAGTTGTCTGAGCGCTGACGAGATTCAACCTGGGCGACAAGATGCACAAGCCGCGACTACTGCTTGCACTGCCCACTCTCGTGGGACCCTTACTCGTCGGACCCTTTCTGGCCGGATGCTCGTCCAGCAGCGGACCTGACACGCGGCCGCTGCAGGGCAATCTCGATGGACAGCTGGCCGAAACCGTCAACGGCACGCCCGTGCCGCAGGCATTGCTCGATGCGGTTGCGCGTGCCCGCGGACTCGATCTGGCAAATGCTGAACAGCGCGCGCAGGCGCTGACCCTGCTGACCGACTATGTCCTGCTGTCGCAGGCAGCACAGCATGGCAATTTTTATTCCGAAGAAAAGTTTCGCGCCGACGTCGAAGCCGCGCGCATCCAGGGCGTGGCCAACGCGACACTCGGGCTGCTGCAGCAGCAGGCGCCGATTACCGACGCCGTGGTCAGGGCTGAGTACGAATCGCAGGTTGCGCAGGCCGGCAAATTCGAATACGACTTCACTCAGTTGTTGTTCGACAAAGCCGAAGACGCGCACAAGGCCGCCGCGGAAATCGACTCGGGAAAGCCGTTCAACGCCGTGTATGACGCGTGGCGCGACAAATCCAAGCAGGCCAAGGCGTTCAATCGCGTGAGGCAGGACCAGATTCCACCGGAACTCGCCAAGGCACTGGCTGGGCTGACGAATGGCGAAACCTCGCGCGTTCCGATCAAGACCGATTTCGGCTGGCACGTCGTGCACCTGTCGATTGCCAATCCGTTCACGCCGCCGCCGTTCGACCAGGTCAAGGACAGCGTGCGTCAGGGCCTGCTGTTGCGCGTCGGGCGCGAGCGCCTGCAGAAGCTCAAGGAGCAGGCCAAGGTCGAGTACCCGCCCGGAATGGCGCCGCCGGCGGCGCCGGCGAAGGGCAATGCAGCCAAGCCTGCGCCGCCGGATGCCTCGGCTAAAGGCGTGGATGCCGCGGAAAAGAAGGACTAGGGAAGTTCGACCGGCGCCGAAGGATTCCACCGGTCCGAGCGATGCTCGGCAACCACCGTCGTATAGATGCCGCCACGCACGCCGAACTCGGCGCTCAGGCGCATGAAACGCGGCGCCGTGGCGGCGACGAGGTCGTCGAGGATCCGGTTCGTGACCGCTTCGTGGAACGCTCCTTCGTTGCGATAGCTCCAGACATACAGCTTTAGCGCTTTGAGTTCGACGCAGGACTTGTCCGGCACGTATTCGAGCAGCAAGGTGGCGAAGTCCGGCTGGCCGGTCTTCGGGCACAGGCAGGTGAACTCGGGAATGCGCATGCGGATGGTATACTGACGGTCCGGCTGCGGATTCGGAAACGTCTCCAAGGTTTTGCTGGGGGCGGTCGGCATGGCCGGTAATCCTGAGTGATTTTTTTTCGATTCTGCGGCGGGTCCGCCACGGTAGCCGATGGCTCCGCCGCCGACAACTCCTGCTATCGCGGTCAGGATGTCCTGACTGCCCGAGATTTTGTTCAAGCATGCGACTTACAACAATAAAGCTGTCCGGATTCAAATCCTTCGTCGATCCGACCATCCTGCACCTGCCCACGAACATGACGGGCATCGTCGGGCCGAACGGCTGCGGCAAGTCCAACATCATCGACGCGATCCGCTGGGTCATGGGCGAAAGCGCGGCGAGCCGCCTGCGCGGCGAAGCGCTGACCGACGTGATCTTCTCCGGATCGACCGGGCGAAAGCCGGTCGGCAGCGCGGTCGTCGAACTGATCTTCGACAACTCCGATGGCCTCGTCGTAGGCGAGTACGCCAACTTCAACGAGATTTCTGTCAAGCGCAGCGCGAGCCGCGACGGCCAATCGCAGTATTACCTCAACGGCGGACGCTGCCGCCGTCGCGACATCACCGATCTGTTCCTCGGTACCGGCCTGGGCGCGCGCAGCTACTCGATCATCGAACAGGGCATGATCTCGGAGATCATTTCGGCGCATCCCGACGAGTTGCGCGGACACCTCGAGGAGGCGGCGGGGATCTCAAAGTACAAGGAGCGTCGCAAGGAAACCGAAAGTCGCATCAAGGCCACGCGCGAGAACCTCGAGCGCCTGAACGATGTGCGCGAAGAAGTCGAAAAGCAACTCGAGCACCTCAACCGCCAGGCCAAGGCGGCCGCGCGCTGGCAGGACTTGAAGGCTGAATACGCGCGCCGCGAAGCCGAAATGCGCGGCCTGCACTATCGCAGCATCGCCGGTGAGCTCGACGAGCATGGCGCGGCGATCCGGCAGGCCGAATTGGCGATCGAGTCGCACGTCGCCGAGCAGCGCCAGGTCGAGGCGCAGCTCGAAGCGCACCGCGAAAAGCACCACGGCGCGACCGAGAATCTCAACCACGTGCAGGCCGAGGTCTATCGCGTCGGCGGCGAGATCGCGCGCGTCGAGCAGCAGATCCAGCACCAGCGCGAACTCGGCGAACGGCTCGAACGCGCGCGCCTGGAGACCGAGAAGGCGCACGCGGAACTCAACGAGCACATTCGCGGCGACCACGACCAGATCGAAACGCTGAAGCTTGCACTCGCCGACGGCGAACCGAAGCTCGAAGCGTTGAACGCCGCCGCCGCGCAGACCGCGCAGCAGATGCACGACGCCGAGGCCAGGCTGGCCGAATGGCAGCAACAGTGGGACACCTACGCAAAATCGAGCGCCGATGCGGCGCAGGCGGCCGAAGTCGAGCGCACGCGGCTGGATTACCTCGACCGTCAATCGCTGGAGACCGGCCGCCGGCTCGAAGCGTTGCGCGCGGAAAAAAGCGCTGCCGACTTCGACACGCTGAACGCCGGCGCCGAGCAGCTGACCGGCGAACATGATGCGCACCGCGAAAAAGTCGATGCGTTTACCTCGCAGCTCGAACAGCGCAAGACGGCGCACGAACAGGTTCTCGAAAGCGAACGCAGCGCGACGACGCAGCTGAACGATGCGCGCACGGAATTGCAGCGTCTGCGCGGCCGCCTGGCCTCGCTCGAAGCGCTGCAACACGCAGCGCTCGGGCAGGAGAAGTCGGCGGCCGGGGACTGGCTGGTGCGGCTTGGTTTGGACAAGGCGCAGCGGCTCGGGGAAGCGCTCGAAGTCGACGAGGGCTGGGACAATGCTGTCGAGACCGTGCTGGCTGGCTGGCTCGAAGGCGTGCTTGTCGAATCGCCGGTGGCCCACGGCGCGGAACTTGCGGAATTGCGCGAGACCGACCTTGCACTGATCGCGTCCGCCGCCGGCAACGATGCGCGCGCTGGCACATTGGCCGCGCATGTGCGCGGCCCGGCTGCTGCGCTCGCGCTGTTGTCGCAGGTTTTCGCCGTGCAGTCGCTCGATGAGGCGCGGGTAATGGCCGCTGGTATCGGCGCGCACGAGTCGGTGATTACGCGTGCCGGAGAATGGTTCGGTCTGGGCTTTGCGCGTGTCCGCCGCCGCGGCGGCGCGCAGGCCGGGATGCTGGCGCGCGAGCGCGAAATTCATGCGTTGAAAGCGCAAATCGAGACTTTGCAGGCACGCGTCGAAGCGCACGGCCGCGAAATCGACGAGCTGAAGGTACGCAAGGGCGAAGCCGAACGCGCGCGCGACGACGCGCAGCGCGAACTCTATGTCACGCATCGGCGCGTCGCCGAACTGGCCGGACAGCTGCAGAGCCAGCGCGGCAAGATCGAAACGGCGCAGGCGCGCGTGGCGCGCATCGAACAGGAAGCCGACGAGCTCGAGTCGCAGCTCGGCGCAGGGCAGGCGCAGACGCGTGAGGCGCGCGCGCGGCTCGAAGAAGCGGTCGGCCGCATGGGCGATCAGGAACAGCAGCGCCAGCGTCTCGACGCCGAACGGCGCAGCCTGCTCGAAGCGCGCGAGGAAGCACGTGCGAATGCGCGCGAGGCCGGCGAGGCCGCACATCAGCATGCCCTCGGCATCGAATCGAAGCGTTCGGCGGTAACCTCGCTCGAGCAGGCGTTGTTGCGCATGCAGGGCCAGCTGACCCAGCTCGAAACGCGCAAGGCCGAGATTGCGCAGCAGCTTGCTTCGGGCAGCAATCCGCTGAGCGATCTGGAAGCCGAGCGCCAGACCTATCTCAATCAGCGCCTGCTGGTCGATCGCCAGCTGGTCGAAGCGCGCAAGGCGCTCGATGAGCACGACAACGAATTCCGCGGCTATGAGCAGGAGCGCCATCGCATCGAGCACATGCTTGGGCAGAAGCGCGAAAACCTTTCGGCAGAACGGCTCGCGCACCAGGGCCTCAACCTGCGGGCGCAGCAGCTCGACGAGGCGATCCGCGCGGCCGGCCACGAACTCGCGGCCGTGCTCGAGGCGTTGCCCGCCGCCGCCGATCCGGTCGAATGGCAGGAGCAGCTGGTCGCGCTCGAGGCGAAGATCAAACGCCTGGAGCCGGTCAATCTCGCGGCGATCTCCGAGTACGACGAGCAGTCGCAGCGCAAGACCTATCTGGACGCGCAATCGCTCGATCTGAACACCGCGCTGGAGACCCTCGAAAGCGCGATCCGCAAGATCGATCACGAAACCCGGCAGCGCTTCAAGGAAACGTTCGACCGGGTCAATACCGGCCTGCAGGAACTGTTTCCGCGCCTGTTCGGCGGCGGGCATGCGTACCTCGAGCTCACCGGCGAGAGCCTGCTCGACAGCGGCGTTTCGATCATGGCGCGCCCGCCCGGCAAGCGCGTGTCGAATATCACGTTGCTGTCCGGCGGCGAGAAGGCGCTGAGCGCCGTTGCGCTGGTGTTCTCGATTTTTCGCCTGAACCCGGCTCCGTTCTGCCTGCTCGACGAAGTCGATGCGCCGCTCGACGAGGCCAACATCGGCCGCTTCTCGCAACTGGTCGCAGAGATGAGCGAACGCGTGCAGTTCCTGTTCGTGACCCACAACAAGGGCACGATGGAAGCGGCGCAGCAGCTCTGCGGCGTCACGATGCGCGAGCCGGGTGTGTCGCGCCTGGTGCAGGTTGACCTCGCTGAAGCGGCCAAACTGGCCGGAGCCGCATAGCTCCAAGTACACTCTCACGTAGGGTGGGCCTTGGCCCACCGGCTCTTCGTCAAGCGCGGCGGCGGAGTGATTCAAAGCGGTGGGCCAAGGCCCACCCTACGCATCACGATCCCGCACGCTTCCGGAGTCGATCGAACTTCTGAATTGAGCGGAGGAACGTCATGGGCTGGAATCCCTCGATTGGAATCCCCCTGATCATCGCGGGCCTGCTGGTGCTGGCCTTGATCTACTTCTTTGGGCGGCCGCGCAAACCCGGACAGGGCCGGCGCAAACTGGGTGCGCGCGACGCGACGGCGCGCGACGGCGATCGCCTCGAGCCGACGCTAGGCGAGATGCCGGAGCAGGGCGAACTCGACGTGGTTGCCGGCGACGAACTCGAGTTGATCGACCCCGCGGATCCCTTGGCCCGCACGCAGCGTCCACCCGCCGACAAGCAACCGGCGCCCGGCGTGCGCCCGGCCCAGTCGATCGACCGCATCGTGACTTTGTTCGTCGCCGCGCGCGCCGACGAGAACTTCAACGGCGCCAGCCTCGTCGTTGCCGCCGAGAAGGCCGGACTGACCTTCGGCGACATGGGAATCTTCCACCGCCTCCTGCCCGGCAAGCCGCAGGCCGGTCCGGTCTTCAGCATGGCGAACATGATCAAGCCGGGCAATTTCGACATGCGCCACATCGACGAATTGCGCACGCCCGGCGTGAGTTTCTTCATGACCCTGCCCGGTCCGGTGCCGGCGCTCGACGCCTGGGATGCGATGCTGCCAACCGCGCAACGGATGGCCGAACTGCTCGACGCCTCGGTGCTCGACGAGGAGCGCAATGCGCTCGGCCGCCAGCGCGTTGCCCATATCCGCGACGAACTTCGCGCCTACGATCGCAAGCGCGAACGCGGTCAGATTACGTTGCGCTGATCGGCGAACTGGACAGGCGCCGGAATTTTAGAGACCGCCGTAGGGTGGGCCTTGGCCCACCGGTCTCTTGGTTCCAGCGCAAATGCCGGTGGGCCAAGGCCCACCCTACAAAAGCAGATGGCGTGGAATGCCCACCTCGCGCGTTCAACGATATGCCTGCGCCAGCGTGTTCAGGTGCGCGCGCTCCGCATCGCGCATGAACGGGGCGATCAGCAGCATGACCTGATAGATGCCCCGTGCCAGATCATCCTGGTTCGCTTCGGCGCGCATCGTGCGCACGATATTGAAATTCAGCCAGAAGGTCGCGACGAGCAGGATGTTTTCCGCGAGCGCCCGGATTTCGTCTTGTGTCGCGCGCACGATTCCCGCAGTGGCGAGTCCCTTGAGCACTTCGCCGGCGCTGGTTGCGGCCCGGTTCAGGATACGAGCGAAGTGCGCCTGCAGTTTGCGGTCGCGCGACAGGATGTCGACGAGGTCGCGGTACAGGAATCGGTAATCCCACATGCACTCGAACACCAGGTGCAATTGCAGCCAGACGTCCTCGAGGTTCGGCAGGCGATCCTCGGGGACGTGCAGCGCCTGGTCCATGCGCGCTTCGTAACGCGAGAACACCTGCTTGACGATGTCTTCCTTGTTGCGGAAGTGGTAGTAGAGGTTGCCGGGACTGATGCCCAGTTCGTCGGCGATGTGATTGGTCGTGACATTCGGTTCGCCCTGGGCGTTGAACATCGCCAGGCTCGCTTCGAGGATGCGTTCGCGCGTCTGTTTCGAGGCCATCGCGGGCTGGTGTCCTGGAAGTCTTGCCTCGGCTTTCCCGGGGAGTCACGCCCCGGGTGCCGCGATCGTGGGGCCGTGGGCGGCTTGCGCGATCAGCCGCCGAGCTTCTTCACGAGATCGGTATACTTTTGCATCGCTTCTTCGGGCTTCATGCCCTTCAGCTTGGCCCAGGCCTCGTACTTGGCCGTGCCGACGAAATCGAAGAATCCGGGCTTGGCACCGGAAACGTCGCCCTCCGATCCCTGCTTGTACAACGCATACAGTTTGAGCAGCGTGTCGTTGTCGGGGCGCTCGCTCAGCTTCTTGACGTCTTCTGCGGCCTTCTCGAACTTCACCTTTAAATCGGCCATGACCTTCCCCGAGCTCGTGTCTGCTTTTGCAAATTGCAGCCAAGAATGGCCGCGTTCCGATCCGCGCTGGTCGGCGATCACGCCGTGCGCACGCCTGTAGCCTGACCCTTCATCCCCGATGACAGAGATCGCGCGTACTTCGCACGCCATCATGGACGATGCGAAAACAGCATGTCAACGCGACTTTGGTGCTGCGCCGGTCGCGGCCATTGGAAAGCGCGCGGCCAGAGGACTATCTTATCGCCGACCTGCGGCAACTTGTGCCGGGCTTAGGGGAAACACATGACGTATTTCGTGACCGGGGCGACAGGGTTCATTGGCCGCCATTTGTTGCTCAAACTGCTCGCGCGCAAGGGCGACGTGTATTGCCTGGTGCGCAAGGGATCGCAAGAGAAGTTCGAGGAACTCCGCGCGCGCTTCGGTGACGACGGCAAACGCCTGCACGCGGTCAGCGGGGACCTGTCGAAATCCGCGCTCGGCGTCAGCCCGGCGCAGCGGAAGGCATTGGCCGGAAAGATCAAGCACTTCTTTCATCTGGCAGCGATTTACGATCTGGCTGCCGACGCTGAAAGCCAGGTCACGGCGAACGTCGCCGGCACGCGCCATGCGCTGCAACTGGCCGAACAGGTCAAGGCCGGGTGTTTCCATCACACCAGTTCGATTGCCGTAGCGGGCCTGTATCCCGGCGTCTTCCGCGAGGACATGTTCGACGAGGCGGAGGACTTGGACCATCCGTATTTCAAGACCAAGCACGATGCCGAAGCGCTGGTGCGCAAGACCACGGCGGTTCCGTACCGGATTTATCGGCCTGCGGTTGTTCTTGGCCACTCGCAGACCGGCGAAATCGACAAGATCGACGGTCCGTACTACTTTTTTCGCGCGCTCAAGAAGTTGCGCCAGACCCTGCCGCAGTGGATGCCGGTCATCGGTATCGAGGGCGGGCGCGTCAACATGGTGCCGGTCGACTACGTCGTCGATGCGATGGATCACATCGCGCACAAGCCGGGCCTCGACGGCGGCTGCTTTCATCTGACCGATCCGGCGCCACGGCGGATCGGCGAGGTACTCAACATTTTCGCGCGCGCCGGCCACGCGCCCGAAATGACGATGCGCCTGGACGCGCGCATGTTCGCGTTCATCCCGTCGATGGTGAAACAGGCGCTGGCCGGATTGCCGCCGGTCAAGCGCTTCACGCATGTCGTGCTGCGCGACCTTGGAATACCGGCCGAGGCGATCAGGATGGTCAACTATCCGACCCGTTTCGACGCACGCGAAGCCGAACGAGCGTTGCGCGGCACGCGCATCCGCGTGCCCGACCTGCAGACCTATGCGTGGCGCCTTTGGGATTACTGGGAACGCAACCTCGATCCGGACCTGTTCGTCGATCACTCGTTGAGCGGGAAGGTAAAAGGCCGCACCGTGCTGGTCACCGGCGGATCGTCCGGCATCGGCAAGGCGGCCGCGCTGAAGATCGCGGCGGCCGGAGCACGCGTGCTGATCTGCGCACGCAACGAAGCCGAGCTTGCTGCAACCCAGACCGAGATCAGCGAGGCTGGCGGCATCTGCCACAGCTACATTGCCGACCTGTCGGAAGAGAAGTCCTGCGCCGACCTGGTCCAGCGCATCGTCGAAGAACACGGCGGCGTCGACATCCTGATCAACAATGCCGGGCGTTCTATCCGGCGCTCGATCGCGCTGAGCTACGACCGGTTCCACGACTTCGAGCGTACGATGCAGCTGAACTATTTCGGCTCGTTGCGTCTGATCATGGGCTTCCTGCCGGGCATGACCGAACGCCACCGCGGCCACATCATCAACATCTCGTCGATCGGCGTGCTGACGAATGCGCCGCGGTTCTCGGCCTACGTCGCCTCGAAGGCTGCGCTCGACGCGTTTTCGCGCTGCGCACAGGCGGAATTCTCCGACAACGGCATCCACTTCACGACCGTCAATATGCCGCTGGTCAAGACGCCGATGATCGCGCCGACCAAGATGTACGAAGCGGTGCCGACGCTGACGCCGGACGAAGCCGCGGACATGATCGTCGAGGCGATCGTCGAACGCCCGGTGCGGCTGGCCACGCGCATGGGCACGTTCGCGCAGATCTTCTACGCCCTTGCCCCGCGCGCCTACGAAATCCTCATGAACACCGCGTTCCGCCTGTTCCCGGATTCACCGGCGGCGAAAGGGATGAAGGGCAGAGGCGAAATGGCGCAGCCGACCAGCGAGCAGGTTGCGTTCGCTTCCCTGATGCGCGGCGTGCACTGGTAGTCATGAATCGTCGGCCCGGGCGCTGCAGGCGCCTCGGGCCGGAATGCGGGTGCCGACGCTGGCCGTCGTCGCCGATGGCGCCCGCGTCGCGCTTACCTTTTCGGTTTCTTCGCGGATTTCGCTGCCGGTTTCGCCGCTGGTTTCGGCGCTGGCTTGCTTGCCTTGGTGACTGCTTTCGTGACCTTGGCGACCGTGCGCGCGGCGTTCGCTCGCGCCGCAAGCTGCACGTCCTCGATGTCCTTGACCAAGTCGCTCAGGTCGTCCTTGGCGCGGCGGATGCTGCTCGAAAACGAGCGCGACAGACTCGGGGCGGGTTTGCCCAGGTCGATCCGCCTGATCTCGCGGTTGAGTTCCTCGACGCGCCTGACCAGGTCGTCGAGTTCCTTGCGTCCCGGTATGCCGAGCTTGCCGAGAGCGCGCGACACGCGGTTTTCGAATACCTGCTCGAGCTTGTCCCAGGTTTCCTGCGTGCGTTCCCTGACCTG
>DASRTK010000421.1:0-5186 GCA_035655975.1 Rudaea sp. | reverse complement strand
TTCAGGAAACGCGCAGAGATGCTCCAGAGCGTGTCGCCCTTCTGCACCGTGTAACTGTCCGGATGGCTGTCGTTCAGTTCGACATTGGCGGCATAGACCGTCAAGGCCAGCAACAGGCCGACAAAAACTGCAGGTAGTTTTTTAAGCATGGCTGCCAATTACCTGATTCCCCAGGGGCTTGTCGAGTGTATCCGAAATATTCACGGACGCAAATGACCCGGGTCGCACTATAAAGGGACAATTTGCGCGCTGCTGTGAAGCAGTACTCGGGCGGGAGCCGGAAATTGCGCAAAAGTCGCGCCAAGTCCGCAATCGGCGTACAATTTTTAGCAGATTTCGCGGCCGCGGCGAGGGCCCGCGAGCGACGACCGATCCCATGAGCAAACTGACGATTCTCGAATTTCCCGATCCGCGCCTGCGCAACAAGGCCCAGCCCGTGGCCGTGTTCGATGCCGGTCTGCAGACCCTCATCGACGACATGTTCGAGACGATGTACGCCGCGCCGGGCATCGGCCTGGCGGCGACGCAGGTCAACGTCCACAAGCAGTTGCTGGTGCTCGACATCTCCGAGGAAAAGACCGCGCCGCTGGTGCTGATCAATCCGAGGATCCTCGCGCACGAAGGCAGCCAGACCTACCAGGAGGGCTGCCTGTCGGTCCCCGGCATCTATGCCGACGTCGAGCGGGCCGACCGCATCAGCGTCGAGGCGCTCGATCGGCACGGCCAGCCGTTGAAGTTCGACGCCGAGGGACTGCTCGCCGTCTGCATCCAGCACGAGATGGATCACCTGGCCGGGAAGCTCTTCGTCGACTACCTGTCGCCGCTCAAGCGCGAACTGGTGCGGCGCAAGCTCGAAAAGCAGCGCCGCACCGCGGCCCAGGCCTGAAGCATCGATGCCGAGTTCCCTCCGCCTGGTGTTCGCCGGGACGCCCGAGTTTGCCGTGCCGCATCTGGCCGCGTGCCAGCGCGACAATGTGGATATTGTCGCGGTGTATACCCAGCCGGACCGGCCCGCGGGTCGTGGCCGCGCGCTGGCGCAGAGTCCGGTCAAACGAGCTGCGCTGGCGGCCGGGATCGCCGTCGAGCAACCGGAGAACTTCAAGGATCCGGCCGCGCGCGAACGGTTGCGTGCCCACGCGCCGGACCTGCTCGTCGTCGTCGCCTACGGCCTGATCCTGCCGAGAAAGGTGCTGGCGATCCCGCGGCTAGGGTGCTGGAACGTGCATGCATCGCTGCTGCCGCGTTGGCGCGGCGCAGCGCCGATCCAGCGCGCGCTGCTGGCCGGCGATACGCAGAGCGGCGTCTGCCTGATGCAGATGGCCGCCGGTCTGGACACCGGGGCGGTATTGCTGCGCCATGCGCTTCCGATCGCAGCGGACGACACCGGCGGCAGCCTGCACGACAAGCTGGCCACTCTGGGCGCGCAACTGCTCGCCGAGGGTCTGGAGCGTGTTGCGAACGGCCGCACGCTGACCGCCGAGCCACAACCCGAACAGGGTGTGACCTATGCGCACAAGCTCGACAAGGCCGAGGCACTGCTCGACTGGCACGAGCCTGCGAGCCTGCTCGAGCGCAAGGTGCGCGCGTTCGATCCCTGGCCGGTCGCCGAGGCGCGGCTTGCCGGCGAAACATTGCGCGTCTGGAAAGCGCTGGCGCTGCCACCGCAGGAGACGCCGGCAAGGCAGGCGCAGGCGCCCGGCAGCATCGTCGCCGCCGGCCGCGCGGGCATCGACGTCGCTTGTGCCGATGGCGTCCTGCGTTTGCTCGAAGTGCAGCGCGCCGGCGGCCGGCGCATAGCGGCGGCGGATTTCGTCAATGCGCGGCCCGAGCTGAAGCGCAGCGTGCAATGAGTGCGGCGCCATTAGACGCAGCCAACGTGCGCGCCGTCGCCGCCCAGGCGTTGCAGCGCATCGCCGGCGGCCACTCGCTGCGCGCGGAATTTGCAACATCTTCCACAAACTTGCACGACCCTCGCGATCGCGCGCTGCTGTCCGCGTTGCTGCATGCCGGCGCGCGCTGGTGGCTGCGTTACGACGCCGCGCTCGACCGCCTGCTCGAGCGGCCGTTGCGCAAACGCGAGCCGAAACTGCATGCGTTGCTCGTGCTCGGCCTGGTCCAGCTCGACGTGTTGGGCCTGCCCGAGTATGCGGCGGTCGCTGCCACGGTCGACGCGGTGCGCGCGCTCGGCAAACCGCAGTTCAGCGGCATGGCCAACGCCGTCCTGCGGCGCTGGCTGCGCGAGCGCGCGCCGCTTGGCGCGGCGCTCGATGCCGACGCGGCGACGCGTACGGCGCATCCGGCTTGGCTGCTCGCCGCGATCGCCGCGGACTGGCCGGATGCCGTCGACGCCGTCGTCGCGGCAAACAACGCCGAAGCACCGCTGTGGCTGCGCGTCAATCGCCGGCGCGTGACTCGCGACGCACTGCTGCAGCAATTCGTTGCGGCCGGCGTCGAGGCGCAAGCCCCGGAGGCGCTGCCGGACGCGCTGCTGCTCGGCCAGAGCCGCGACGTGACCGCGTTGCCGGGTTACGAGGCCGGCCTGTTTTCGGTCCAGGACGGCGCTGCGCAATTCGCGGCCGACCTGCTCGACCTGCGCACCGGCCAGCGCGTCCTCGATGCCTGTGCCGCGCCCGGCGGCAAAAGCGCGCAGATCCTCGAGCGGGCCGACGTGGAACTGCTCGCGCTCGACCGCGACGCGCAGCGGCTGCCGCGGCTGCGCGCGAACCTCGACCGCCTCGGCTTGCGCGCCGACGTGCGCGCCGGCGATGCGCTGCTGCCGAACGACTGGTGGAGCGGACAGGCTTTCGACCGTATCCTGCTCGACGCGCCGTGTTCGGCGACCGGCATCGTCCGCCGCCAGCCCGACATCAAGCTGCACCGTCGCGCCGGCGACATCGCCGCACTAGCGCGCGCGCAAACGCGCCTGCTCGATGCGATGTGGCTTATGCTCGCGCCGGGCGGCCGACTGGTGTATGCCACGTGCTCGATACTCGACGCCGAGAACGCGGCCCAGGCCGAGGGCTTTTTCGCGCGCCACGCCGACGCCCGTTCGCTGGCGATCGCGCTGCCCGGTTGGCGGCCGACGCGCGCGGGCGGCGCACAGAATCTGCCGGGGGAGGCCGGCATGGATGGATTTTTTTATGCGGTGCTGGAAAAACGTCGTTAGCGCGCTGATGTGCGCCGTGCTGATCGCCGGGTGCGGCGGCGCCGGCGATGCGGCCCAGTTGCGTGTGCGCAACGCGCAGTTCGCCAACGGCGTGTTGACGGCGCAACTGCAATGGCAACCGAACGACACGGTGCTCGACGCGCTCGATCACGGCATCGCGCTCGAGTTCCTGCTGCGCGTACGCGCGTATGGACCTGCCCAGTTCGGCTGGCATTCGACATTGGCGCGCGCGGACCGGCACATCGAACTGCGTTACTTTCCGCTCAGCCGCCGCTACCAGATGCGTGATCTGGATCGCGGCGAGACTCGAACCTATGGCGCGCGCGGCCTGCTCGTCGCCGCGCTCGAGGATCTGCACCTGGACCTGCCGGCGAACTGGGCCGGCAACGGCGCGCGCAGTTTCGCGCTGAGCGTCGACCTTGAGCGTGACAACCTGCCGGGCGCGTTGCGCCTGCCGGCGCTGCTGAATCGCGACTGGCATCTTTCTTCCGGAGACTTTGCGTGGCCGGCACCGGACGCCGGCTGATCCGCCTCGCCCGGCGCATCCTGCCGGCGCTGGCGGTCGTCGTGCTGCTCGCCGGCGCGCTCGCGCTGGCCAACGATGCGGCCGCCGGCAGTGTGCGCCTCGGCGCGTTCTATCCGTGGATCCTCGGCACATCGGCACTCGCGCTGCTCGTGCTGATCGGTGTCATCGCGCAACGCCTGCTGCGCCTCACGCATGAATTGAGCCAGCAGGTGCCCGGCGCGCGCCTGACCCGGCGGGTCCTGCTCATGCTGATCGCGCTGGCCGTGCCGCCGGTGCTGGTCGTCTACGGATTTTCCCTGTTCTTCCTCAACGCCACGATCGACAACTGGTTCAATGTGCGCCTCGAACAGGCGCTCAATGCCGCGCTCGAAATCGGCCGCGTCTATCTCGACGACCGGTTGCACGTCGCCGTGCAATCGAGCACGACACTGGCCGCCGAACTGGCGTCGCTCGGCGATCCCGAGCTGCAAGCGCGGCTGGACAACGCGCTCGATACGCAGGGCAGCACGCAGCTGACTGTGTTCGGCGACAACCGTGCCGTGCTCGCGACGGCGAGTTCGGATCCGCGTTTTCTCAGTCCCGCCTATCCCGATTCGGCCGCGCTGCTGCAGCTGCGCAACAGCGGGCGCTACGCCGCTGCCGAACCGGTCGGCGCCGACGACCAGCTCAAGCTGCGCGTCGTCGTGCCGTTGCCGGCCAATGCGCCGGATAGCCAGCGCCTGCTGCAGGCGCTGTTTCCGGTGCCCGAGGCGATCGCGCCGTTGACCGGCGAAGTCGAAAAGGCAAACTTCGATTTTCAGCGCCTGAAATTCCTGCGCGACTCGCTCAAGCTGACGTTCACACTGGTGTTGACGTTCGTGTTGCTGCTGTCGGCGCTGTTCGCGCTGCTGATGGCGTTCGGTGTCGCGCGCCGCCTGACCGCGCCGATCGGCCACCTCGCCGCGGCGACGCGCGCGGTCGGCGCCGGCCGCTACGACACGCCGTTGCCGGTCAGCGGCGACGACGAACTGGGGTTCCTGCTCAACTCGTTCAACCAGATGCAGCGCGAGCTCGAGCGCGCCGACGCGCGCGCGCGGCGCAGCTCCGAGGAGATCGAGAGCCAGCGCAGCTATCTGAAGGCTCTGCTCGAACGACTCACGGCCGGCGTGCTCGGCCTCGATCGCGACGGCGTGCTGCGCACGGCGAACCGCGCCGCCGAAACGATCCTGCAGGTGCCGTGGGCGCAATACATCGGCCGCCATCTGAGCACCGCGCGCGGCGATCACCCGGGCCTGGCGCCGCTGGTCGATCCGATCCTCAAGCATGTGCGCGAAGGCCTGCGCGAGTGGCGCGAGGAGATCGTCGTCGAACAGAGCGGCGAGCGCCGCGTGCTGACCTTGCGCGGCGCCGAACTGGCCGGCGCACCGGGCAACGACGCCGGCGTCGTCGCGATGTTCGATGACCTCACGCTGCTCAACAGCGCGCAGCGCGAAGCGGCGTGGGCCGAAGTCGCGC
>DASRTK010000420.1:0-3691 GCA_035655975.1 Rudaea sp. | reverse complement strand
GAAGGCCAGCAACGCGTGTCTGCTTCAAGTGATTCACTGCGCGTCGAGGATTCTGCAACATCAAACGCAACCCCCTCACCCCAGCCCTCTCCCCCGACGGAAAAGCCGTCGGGGGAGAGGGAGCGGTCTGGCGCGCGGCTTGCGTTGCGTCTGGGCTTGCGATTGATTCATGGCCTGTCCGAAGCCACCGCACAGCGCATCGTCGCGGCACGAACCACAGCGCCGTTCCGCGATGTCGCCGACCTGACCGCGCGTGCGCGCCTCAATGCGGGCGAGCGCGCGTGCCTGGCCGATGCCGGCGCGCTGCGCAGTCTCAGCGGCCATCGTCATCGCGCGCGCTGGGACATCGCCGGCACGGAACAGCCGTTGCCGGTGCTGGCCGATGCAACGATCGACGAAGAACAGATCCGCCTGCGCCCGCCGTCGCTGCGCGAAGACGTCATGAACGACTATGCGACGCTGGGTCTTTCGCTGACCTTGCATCCGCTCGCACTGATCCGCCCTGTCCTCGTGCGCCGCCGCGTCGTGCCGGCACGCGCAACGATCGATATCTCGAACCACGGCCGCCGTATGCGCTGCGCCGGACTCGTCACCGTGCGCCAGCATCCCGGCACGGCAAAGGGCGTCACCTTCGTCACGCTCGAGGACGAAACCGGGCAGGTCAATGTCGTGGTCTGGCAGAGCCTCGCCGAAAAGCAGCATCGCGTGCTGCTCGAATCGGCTGTCATGGGCGTCGACGGCACGCTCGAAGCCGTCGACGGCGTCTATCACCTGATCGCCAATCGCCTGCATGATTACAGCGCGCTGCTGCCGGAACTCGCATTCGCATCGCGCGATTTTCACTGATCCGGATGCGCCAACGCCGGACGACGCTACCTTTACGCAAGCTGTACAACTATACGCAGCCGGCCGCGTAAACCGGCGCGGCGCGTTGCGGCTGCTCCGGTGCTGGACTACCATCGGCCCAACGTTGCAAAAGGGAGCAGCACACGTTGCCATGCCGATGACGCACGCAATGACCGGACTGCTCGTTTGCGAACAGTGCGACGCGGCACACCGCAAATCGTCCATGCAGCGCGGCGAGACCGCACAATGCGCGCGTTGCGGCGCGCGCCTGGAGCGCGCACAGCGACTGACGCCCGAGGGCATGCTGGCCATGACCTGCGCCGCTGCGGTCATGTTCCTGATCGCCAACCTCTATCCGATCGTGCGCGTGGACGTGCGCGGCGCACACGGATCGAGCACGTTCTGGGGAGCGATCGTCTCATCCTGGCAGGATGGTTCCGAAACGATCGCGATACTTGCGGCGCTTACGGTCTTTTTTGCGCCGCTCATCGAGTTGCTGGCCGCCGGCTATGTGCTCTGGCCGCTCGCGCGTGGCCGGCGGGCACGGCATTTCGGTGCGGCCATGCGCGTGCTCCACGTCGTCGGCGAATGGAGCATGCCGGAAGTGTTCCTGCTCGGCGCGATTGTCGCCCTGGTCAAGCTCGGCGACCTGGCCACGGTGATTCCCGATGCCGGCCTGTGGGCGTTCGGCGCGCTGACCTGGCTGATCACGCTCGTGACTTCGTTCGACCATCGCTGGTTGTGGGACGTCGCCGCCACGGCAGAGGATCCAACCTGAGCGCCGTCGTCACAGCGCGCGCCCTTGGTCTGCTGCCGTGCGCGCAGTGCGGGCTGCTGTGCCGTGCGACGCAAGACGCCGACGACCTGGCCTGTCCGCGTTGCGGCAGTACGCTGCACGCGCGCAAACCTGACAGCGTGTCGCGCACCTGGGCCTTCCTGATCGCCTCGGTGATCCTGTACATACCGGCCAACACGCTGACGGTGATGCGCACCGACAGCCTGTTCGGCCGCGAAAACCATACGATCCTCGGCGGCGTCGTCGATCTGTGGAATGGCGGCTCCTGGGACCTCGCAGTCATCGTCTTCGTCGCCAGCATCGTCGTGCCGATCCTGAAGATGCTGGCGCTGGCCCTGCTCGCGATCACCGCGCAGCGGCGCTCGCACTGGCGCCAGCACGATCGTGCGCGTCTGTATCGCATGCTCGAAGCCGTCGGCCACTGGTCGATGCTCGACGTGTTCGTCGTCGCGCTGCTCGTAGGTCTCGTGCGCTTTCACAGCATTGCCGAAGTGATGCCGGGTCCCGGTATCGCGGCGTTCGGCGCGGTCGTGGTGCTGACCATGCTGTCGTCGTTGAGCCTTGATCCACGCCTGATCTGGGATACTGACAATGCCGACGATGTCTGACGAAACCCCCGGCAACGCCGCTGGACCGCCGCCCGACCTGCCGGCGCCGGTCCGGCGATCGAACCGCTTCGCGCCATCGCTGGTCTGGGTCGTGCCCCTGGTCGCCGCGATCGCCGGATTGTCGCTGACATTGCGCACGTACCTGGCGGTCGGCCCGCACATCACGATCACGTTCCAGACCGCCGAGGGCCTCGAAGCCGGCAAGACCGAAGTGCGCTACAAGGAAGTCGTGATCGGCCGCGTGACCGGCATCGTGCTCAGTGAGGATCATGCCCACGTGCTCGTGCATGTGCGACTGGACCAGCGCGAGAGAAACTTCGCCGCAGCCGACACGCGCTTCTGGGTCGTGCGTCCCCGGCTTGGGCTGGGCGGCGTATCGGGGCTCGGCACCTTGATTTCGGGAGCTTATGTGGCCGCTGACGCCGGGACGTCGCCGGATATGCGCACCGACTTCATCGGCCTCGAGACTCCGCCGGCGGTATTGCGCGGCAAGCAGGGCCGCGCCTTCGCCGTGCACAGCGACGACCTGGCTTCGCTCGACATCGGGTCGCCGGTCTATTACCGGCGCATGCAGGCCGGGCGGATCAGCGGCTACCGGCTCGACGACAATGGCAAGGGCGTCACGATCCAGTTGTTCGTCGATGCGCCGTACGACCGCTTTGTCACACGCTCGGCACATTTCTGGAACGCCAGCGGCATCGACTTGTCGGTCAGCGCTTCAGGCCTCAAACTCAACACCGAATCGCTGGCTACGGTGCTGGCCGGCGGCGTTGCGTTTCAGTCATTCGATGACAACGCCCCGCAGCAAGCAGCCGAGGAGGGAACGCGCTTCGAAATGTATGCGGATGTCGCTGCCGCGATGCGTCCTGCGGATGGCCCCGAACTCGAAGTGCGCATGCGCTTCAATGAAACACTGCGCGGCCTCGTCGTCGGCGCGTCGGTGGACTTCCGCGGCATCTCGATCGGCAACGTGAAGTCGATCAATCTCGACTACGAGCCGGTCACGCAGACGTTTCCGGCCGACGTCATCGCGACGATCTATCCGCAGCGGCTCGGCCGCATCAACGAGCGTTTCTTCGAAGAAGGCAAGGGCCGCGTCAATTTCATCGCCGTGCTGTCTTCGCTGATCGACCACGGCTTTCGCGCGCAGCTGCGCACCGGCAACCTGCTGACCCAGCAGCTCTATGTCGCGATCGACGTCGTGCCGAACGCCAAGCCGGCGAAACTGGATTCATCCACGCAGACGCTCGAAATCCCGACCGCGCCCGGCAGTTTCGACGCGTTGCAAAAGCAGCTCACTGAAATCGTCGACAAGCTCGACAAGGTTCCGTTCGAGCAGATCGGCAACGAACTGCGCGACACGCTGCACGGTACGCGCGTGCTGCTCGGAAAGCTCAACGATGAGGTCACACCGCAGGCGCGCGCGGTCCTCGAACAGGCG
>DASRTK010000419.1:0-15903 GCA_035655975.1 Rudaea sp. | reverse complement strand
CGAGAACACCGCCAAGGCGGCGACCACGGCCAAGACGACCAACGACGGCCGTTCGTTCTCCGGCGCGCACGCTGGCTTTCCGTTCCCGATCCCGAAGGACGGCTACGAGGCGATGTGGAACCATCTGGTCCGCTTCAACGGCGTGGCCTACGAGGCCAAGTACCGTAACCTCAGCGTCGACTCGAGCGGCCACGCTTCTCTGACGACCGAAGGCAACAGCGTCCAGGAATATCCGTACTGGGATGCGGCGCAGGCCGACTCGGACACGTACTGGCGCATCAAGCTGAGCTACACCGGCCCCGCCCGCCGCGCCGGCGAAGCGCTGCAGCTGTTCGATCCGCTCGACCTCGGCGCGAAAGACCGTCGCGCATGGATCTACCTGCCGGGCCAGCGCCGCGTGAAGGTCGCCCCCGACCTCGCGTTCGACACGCCCAACCCGGGCACCGCCGGCAGCACGACGTTCGACGACACCTTTATCTTCAACGGCTCGATGGACCGCTTCGACTTCAAGCTGGTCGGCAAGAAGGAAATGCTCGTTCCGTACAACGACTACCGCGCCGTCTACCAGTCGACGCAGGATGCACTGCTCACGCCGAACCATCTGAATCCGGATCTCGTGCGCTGGGAACTGCACCGCGTATGGGTGGTCGAAGCCACGCTGCGTGAAGGCAAGCGCCACGTGTACAGCAAGCGTACGTTCTATCTCGATGAAGACTCCTGGGCGGCACTGGCCTCCGACGAGTACGACGGCCGCGGCCAGCTGTACCGTGCCGGCTTCGCCTACATGGCGCCGAGCTACGACTTGCCGGCACCGTATACCGACATGTTCGGCCACTACGACCTGATCGCGCGCATCTACTCGCTGACCGGCTACACCGCCGAGACAGGTGGCCTGCACCAGAGCAAGCCGCGCAGCGAACGCGAGTGGTCGCCGGACGCGCTGGCTGGCAGCGGAATCCGCTGACATCATGGGCATGTGCGGAAAATAGTGATCATGTACAGGCTACTCAGCCTAATCCTGGTACTCGCAACGGCCACCCACGCGGTGGCCGTTGTTGCTGCGGACACGGCAACCATCGACGTCCTCGACGTGCCGGCCGCGCGCAGCGCGCTCGCGCCGCGCACGCTTCTGAACGGGCTCGCTCGCGCCGGCGATCGCGTAATCGCCGTCGGTCAGCGCGGCCACGTCCTGTACTCCGACGACGCCGGCGCCAACTGGCAGCAGGCCGAAGTGCCGGTGAGCTCGGATCTCGTCGCAGTAAGCTTTCCTTCTCCCTCCATGGGTTGGGCCGTCGGCCACGACGGCGTAATCCTGCATACGAACAACGCTGGCGCGACCTGGTCGCGTCAGCTCGACGGTCATCGCGCAGGCGCCTTGCTGCTCGAGGCCTATCCTGAGAACGCATCCGCAAAAGACGCCGAGGGCGCGGCGGCGCTGCACGAACAGGCGAAACACTTCGCCGAACAGGGCGCGGAGAATCCGTTCCTCGATGTCTGGTTTTCCGACGAACACGAAGGCTATGTTGTCGGCGCCTTCGGCCTCATTCTGCACACCACTGACGCGGGCGCGACCTGGCAGCCTTGGCTGCACGCGGTCGATAATCCTGGTGGACTGCATCTGTATGCGATTCGCAATGCGGGCGCGGACGTCTACATCGTGGGCGAGCAGGGCCTGGTGCTCCGACTCGACCACAAGACCGCTCAGTTCCAGCGGCTGGAATTGCCCTACAAGGGCACACTGTTTGGCGTGATCGGCGATGACCGCAGCGTCGTCGTATTCGGTCTGCGCGGCACCGTGTTGCGCAGCGTCGATCGCGGCGCGTCCTGGCAGGCGATAACGACCGGCCTGCAGGTCGGCATGACTGGCGGAACGGTCAGCGCCGACGGACGTTTTATTATCGTCAGCCAGGCCGGGCACGTGCTGGCCAGCGACGACGCCGGCGCGACCTTCGCGTTGCAGCCGGTGCAACAACCGCTGCCTGCCGCGGCCGTGGTCGTGGCCAATGGCGGCGCGCTGGTCGTTGCGGGCCCGCGCGGCGTGCGCGCGCTGCCGGCGGCACACTGAGGAATCACGATGCATACCCCTGACACCGGCGCCGAGCATCCGGCGCTGGAACACTTCGACATCAACTCCGGCTCGCGTCTGGAACGCCTGGTTTTCAATCGCCGGCGCATCGTGATGGTCGCATGCCTCGTGCTGACCGTGCTGTTCGGCACGCTGGCGGCAATGAAGCTTGCGCTCAACGCGAGCTTCGAGAAGATGATCCCGCGCAGCCACCCGTACATCCAGAACTACCTCGACAACAAGGCCGACCTGCGCGGTCTTGGCAACGCGCTGCGTGTCGTCGTCGAGAACAAGGCGGGCGACATCTACGATCCGGCCTACCTCGACACGCTGCGCAAGATCAACGACGAACTCGTGCTGACGCCGGGCGTCGACCGCGCCTGGGTGAAATCGCTGTGGACCCCCGCGGTGCGCTGGACCGAAGTCACCGAAGAAGGCTTTCGCGGCGGTCCGGTCATGCCGGACAACTACGACGGGTCGCCCAAGGCGACCGAACAGCTGCGCGGCAACATTGCGCGCTCGGGCATCGTCGGCAGTCTCGTCGGCAACGACTTCCGCTCGAGCATGCTCGTCGTGCCGCTGCTCGACCACGATCCGACTACCGGGCAGCGTCTGGACTACCGCGTCCTGTCGCACAATATCGAAAACATTCGCGCGCGCTTCGAAGCGGACCAGAAGTCGAGCGTGAGCGTGCATGTGATCGGCTTCGCCAAGCTGGTCGGTGACTTGATCGATGGACTGGTCCAGGTCGCGATGTACTTCCTGATCGCCGCGCTGATCGCCGCGCTGATCATCTTCGGCTACACGCGTTGCCTGCGCAGCACCGCGTTGGTTATCGCCTGTTCGCTGGTCGCCGTCGTGTGGCAGCTCGGGATTGTCGCCGCGCTGGGCTTCGAGCTCGATCCGTATTCGATCCTGGTTCCGTTCCTGGTGTTCGCGATCGGCGTGTCGCACGGCGCGCAGAAGATGAACGGCATCATGCAGGACATCGGCCGCGGCGCACATCGCCTCGTGGCCGCGCGCTTTACGTTCCGGCGCCTGTTCCTCGCAGGACTCACCGCCCTGCTGGCCGACGCGGTCGGCTTTGCGGTGCTGATGGTCATCGACATTCCCGTTATCAAGGACCTGGCGCTCACGGCCAGCGTCGGCGTCGCGGTCCTGATCCTGACCAACCTGATCCTGCTGCCCGTGTTGCTGTCCTACGTCGGCGTCAGCGAAAGCGCCGCACGCCGCAGCCTGAGTTCGGAAGGCGATGCGCCCGCGCGCGGCGTCGACCGCCTCTGGCCATGGCTCCAGCGCTTCGTCGAGCGGCGCCGCGCGCTCGGCGCAATCGCGGTCGCCGCCGTGCTCACCCTGGCCGGCCTCGTCGTCAGCCATCACCTCGAGATCGGCGACCGCGATCCGGGTGCGCCCGAATTGCGTCCGGACTCGCGCTACAACCGCGACAATGCCTACATCACTGCGAGCTACTCGCTTTCCAGCGATCAGTTCGCGGTGATCGTGAAAACCAAGGCCGAGGGCTGCCTGAAGTACGGCACCCTGGTCGAGGCCGACCGGCTCGCCTGGAAGCTGCAGCAAGTTCCCGGAGTGCAAACGACGGTGTCGCTCGCCAACGCGGTGCGGCAGATCACCGCCGGCACGTACGAAGGCAGCCCGAAGTGGCTGACCATCGCGCGCAACCAGGACGTCCTCAACTACGGCGCGCAGCAGGCCAGCGTGAACAACCCGGATCTGTTCAACACCGATTGCTCGGTGATGCCGGTGATCGCATACCTGTCGGATCATCGCGCCGATACGCTCGACCGCGTCGTCACCGCCGCTGACGCGTTCGCGCGCGAGCACAGCAACGACGAACGCCGCTTCATGCTCGCCGCCGGCAGCGCCGGCGTCGAGGCAGCCACGAACATCGTCGTGAAGAAGGCGTGGCTGCAGATGCTGCTGCTGGTGTATGCGGCCGTCGCGGTTCTGTGCCTGATCACGTTCCGCAGCTGGCGCGCGGCGGTCGTCGCCATGGTGCCGCTGGTCATCACCTCGATTTTGTGCGAGGCGCTGATGGTGTGGCTCGGTATCGGCGTCAAGGTCGCCACGCTGCCGGTCGTCGCGCTCGGCGTCGGCATCGGCGTCGACTACGCGCTGTACCTGCTCTCGGTGCAGATGGCGCAAATGCGCGCCGGCATGTCGCTGGCCGAAGCCTACGGGCGCACGTTGCGCTTCACCGGCAAGGTCGTCGTGCTGGTCGGCGTAACGCTCGCTGCCGGCGTGATCACCTGGGCCCTGTCGCCGATCAAGTTCCAGGCCGACATGGGCATCCTGCTCGCCTTCATGTTCCTGTGGAACATGGTCGGCGCGGTCGTGCTGATCCCTGCACTGTCATATGTCCTGTTGCGCCCGGGCAGCGCGCCGTCGTCGGATCCACGCAGAATGCGCGCGCGCCGCTGGTTTGGGTCGAGCCGCAAGGCGACGGATGCTGCAAACACTGAACTTTTGGCGAGCTGCTGAAAATACTCGCAAGGCGAAAAATCGCCGGCCGAATTGATCTGGGACAACTGCCCACTGGCGCCGGTATGCGGTGATAGCAGGTAGCGGCGCCAGCGTCGCAACCGGTTCTGCGAGTGCGACGCCGCAGGCCGGTTATCTTCGCGAGGTCAATCATGTACCGCCATCTGTTGGTCCCGATCGACGACTCCGCGCTTTCGGTAGAGACCGTGCGCCAAGCCGTGACGTTCGCCGGTGCGCTCGGCGCGAAGGTGACGTTTTTCCACGCCAATGCGGATTACGCCGCGACCAGCGACGGCGCGCTCGAGCGCGTGCTGTCGCCGGCGGATTTCAACGAGCACGCGGCCGGCGCGGCGCGCGGCCTGCTCGCCAAGGCCGAATCGGTGGCCCGCGCAGCGAACATTGCTTACGCATCTGTCCACGTCACGAGCGATCGACCATATGCCGCGATCCTCGACGCGGCGGAGCGGAATGGCTGCGACCTCATCTTCATGGCCTCGCACGGCCAGCGTGGCATCCGCGGCCTCGTGCTCGGTTCGCAGACGCAGCGCGTGCTCCAGCACGCGACGATTCCGGTGCTGGTCGCCGCCGTCGAGAGCAACGCGCCGGCGCCGGAGTCCGCAGCGCCGCTGGCGATTCTGCGCGACGAACACCGGTCGCAGGCTGCCGTCATCCACGGGCTCGAGTTTCTCGTACGCGGGATCCGCGAGCGCGGCACGGCACCGCAGTTTCCGCTGCTGCGCGCGATGCTGCACTACATCAAGTCGTTCCCCGAGACGCTGCATCATCCGAAGGAAGACGCTTACCTGTTCCGCAAGCTGCGGTTGCGTACGTCCGAACTCGACGACACGCTTGACGAACTGCAGCGACAACACTTCGAGGGATCGCGGCTAGTCTCCCAAATGGACAGAGCGCTCGCCCGCTACGAGAAGGATCCGGAGGCCGGTTTCGAGCGCTTCGCTCACGCCGTCAAGGAATTCGCCGCGCTGGAATCGCCGCACATGATGCTCGAGACGAAGGTGATCCTGCCGGCTGCGCAGAAGTACCTCACTGCCGAGGACTGGGCCGAAATGAGCCACGCGTTCGCTCAGAACGGCGACCCGCGCTTCAGCGCCGACGCCGACGAGGAATACCGCCAGCTGTTCTCGAGCATTCTCAACCACGCTCCGGAAGAAATCGTCGGCGGCACACCGCGCGCATAGCCTGTTCGCACCCTCTGGTCCAAGAAGCTGCTATCCAGAAGATGGTTGGGATTGCTGGTCGCGCCAACTGAGTGGATGTGATCAATCGGAACCTGGTGTGCCAGCCGGTTGCCCAAGCGTCTGCTCTCGACCCGAAGGCGACTCCCACCAGCGTCAGCTATCGGATCGCCTATTTTTTCGCGGCTCGCGCTCGGTCAAGGCTAGTGATTCGCTCCGCCACTCGCCGTGTTGCCATCTGCCTGCGGCCTTGAACTCGATCTTCGCCAGTGGCTCCGGCGCCTTGTGCCCGATGCCAATCTATTGCTCGAACCCGTCCGCAAACACGCGATCAGTTCTGATGCCGCTGAAGTGAATGCCGATGGAATTGGCATCGGGCGTCGTGTTCGCCGGATTGGGCGCGTAGTTGCCGTCCGCGTCGCGAATTTGCACGTCCGCTGCCAGCACATTCTTGATAAGCGAACTGCCTGTCACTTCACACAGTTCGATGACATCGTCGTTCGCAAATCCATCGCCCACGGTACAGCCGTAATCGAAAATCGCCTTTATCTGCATGGCAGCGTCCGATGTCGGATCGGCCTGTATTTCGGCAGTGAACGATTGCGCCAGCGCAGGCGGAACGAGCGCCATGTAATCATTGTGGCGGATGGAACCGTTGAGCTGACCCTGCAAATTGCCCTCACCGTTAGTCGTAAACGACAGGCGCGCCCCCTGCAGGGGGAGACTGACTGAAGTGCTCCCCAGTTGCAGTCGTAAGGTCAGGGAGACCGGGGTGGTGGTCGTCGCAGGGGAAGGCGAAGTGAAGCTGCCACTCGACAGCGCGGCGACAAAGGTGCCGGGCGCGATGCTGCTGTCGACCAAGAGGTTGTCCGTACCATCGAACAGCGGCGGCGCCGGTGCAGGAAGACCAACGTACCAGTTGGCTACCGCGGCAGGATCGTTGGCGAACGAAGCATCGGTACTCTGCAGGCCAATCAGATGGACGATGCTGCCACTTGCAACCGCAGCGTTCATCGAAGATTGCATGTCGACGTTCTGACCGGCGAGCGCACCGATCAAATTGCCAAAACTGTTGTCCGCGTGGCCATCCCCATTCAGATCGATAGAGAAGTCCGCTCTTGCCAACGGCAAATATACGGCATTCACCAGATAACCGCGCACGTAGCTTGTGGCGTATGCCGCCGGTGCCGAGGCGAAAGGAATCAGGAGACAAAGCCTTAAAACTCGCTCGAGTAACCGGGGTGCCGACATGGCTGCTCCTTCAAATTAGAGCGGACTTACCAGTGTTTCCAGCCGAGGCATCCTAGTATCGGCGTCTATGAGCGTCAACGCCAACGGATTGCTAGGAAATCTCGGCCCACGCCCGCGCGCAGCACATCGCAGCGCTGCAGTTCGGCGAACAGGCTGCGCTTCAGTGGCACTCGCCTGTGCCGGAGGCAATCCGGTCGATGCCGGTGTCCGAAGTTATGTCACAGCGCGCAAGCGCAGGTTGCGTTACTCGCAACATGCGTGTCTGCTTCCCGGCTAGAGAGTTGCAGGCACCGGTGTCCGGTTCGGGCCGCAAATGACCTCCCACACTCTGAACACCGCGCACTTCGCGCCATTTCGCCCTGTCCAGCCCGGCGCGAAAGTACGAATACGATCACCGGCAGCGGCATTGCCACGCGCATCAGTTTGACGAGCGTCGCTGCGCCGCCGGTTTCGCGCGAGATGCTGCAGCCCGCGCGGACGACCTGCGCGACGCTGTGGAGCGTGCCGTCCGAACGCGCCGGAGTGCGCGGTGCCGCTCGCGATCACCCACGACGAACACCGCTCGCAGGGACGCCGTGATCCACGCGCTCGAGTTCATCGTGCGCGAGACGTGCGAGCGTGGCGCCGCAGTTTCCGCGTGCGCTCTTGCACGTCCCGCGCAGTGGCGACTCAGGGTCTCGCGCTCAGAGCGACGAGAAGCTCGTCCAGTTGCGCGAATATTTCGCCCATCATGTCCGCCGCTCCGGTGCCGGCAGCGTCGAGAGCTTCCTTCGACGGATAGAGCTCGTGCATGACCAGCAGCGTCTTGTCACCTCTTTCCTCGAAGGTCACCGTGGTGACAGGTCCACCCTCGCCACCTTCCTCATTGGTCCAGACGAGGCGCGAGTTCGGTGTCACTTCGAGGTATGTGCCGAAGAACGCCAAGGCAGGATCCTGTTCGAACACGAGACGATACTTCCCGCCGACACGAACATCCATCTCGCAGGAAAGCAGGGACATGCCCATCGACCTCGGCGCCCACCACCGCTTGAACAGCTCGGGCCTGGTCCACGCCTCGAACACGATGCGTGCCGGGCTGTCGAAGGTTCGCGTAGTGACCAGCTCGCGCTCGGACTTGCGTTCCACCGTCGTGCGGTTGTTCGTGAGTGCGGGTTCACTTTCTCTTCTTGCGTTCATCGACCTTCTCCTTCCGTTTCAGTTGCTCGACAACTTTGTCCAGCTCGTCGAAGCGTGCGTCCCAGAGCTGGCGATACCTCTCGATCCATGCCGCCTCTTCCTCGAGTCGGCGCCCGCCGAGCTTGCAGGTCCGCACGCGCCCGACCTTCTGCGTGGTGACGAGCCCGGCCTGCTCCAGGACGCCGACATGCTTCTTCATGCCCGTGAGGGTCATGTGGAACTTTTCGGCAAGCTGCGTGATTGAAGCGTCTGCACGCCCAAGCTGCTCCAGAACGCCGCGTCGGGTGACGTCCGAAAGCGCGGCGAAAGAGGCGTCGAAGCGGGCAGGTAAACACTGAACCATATGGTTCAGTATGCAACAAAGGTTGGTGGCATGCAAGAGGAGGCGAGCGCAAGCTGCGTTGCCGTCCGTCTTCATTTCCAAATCGACGTCATTTCATGCAGATTCGATCGACTCGATCGCGCGCGCTATTTCCGCATCGCTTGTCTGGCGAGGACCTCTTCGACAAGGCGCGCCAGCGCCGCTCTACCTGGTTGGCTCGATGGACCGCCAGGATCTACTGCGCCAGGCGATCGTCGATCGCGTGGAGTTGCAGCAAGGGGACATTTGCTTGTGAGATCGCGATGAAGGCTGCCAGGGTCTGAGCGATCGGTTCGCCTGTGTCGCGATGCAGGCTGCAACCCTGTCGGAGTGACTGCATCGGGCCGCAAGATGGCACTCTTGCGCTCTGATCGCTGCGCACTTCGCGCCGCGCGAGCGTGTGTTCGCGAGCATTTCCGGATCGGCGCGCCAGCGAACGAGCGCACCGGCAGGGATTCGATTGGAGCAGCCGCCCGCCGTGCGTCGAGCGCCTGCTGTAGTCAACCGAGCCAGTGCATCAAGCCCAGGACAACCAAGGCGAGAAAAACCGTCTCCAGGATCATCAGCACGACCGGCTTGATCCCGACCGTGATCACCTCGCGCAACTGGGTCTTCATTCCGATAGCAGCCATCGCCGTGAGCAGGCACCAACGTGATGCATCGTTGCCGAAATCCTGAACTGATGCCGGCACCCAACCAGTGCTGTTGACCAAGACGAGCAACGCAAACGCAACAGCGAACCCGGGCAGCAACGGCGGCCGCGGGCCGTCGGCAACTCCGCCTTGGCCAGCGCGACGCGAAGCCAGCACGGCGAAAACGATCACCGGCAGCAGCATCGAAACACGCATCAGTTTGACGAGCGTCGCCGCGTCGCCGGTCTCGCGCGAGATGCTGTAGCCCGCGCCGACGACCTGTGCCACGTCGTGGATCGTGCCGCCGAGAAAAATGCCAGCCTGCACCGGCGTGAGGCCGAGCGCGTGCACGATCATCGGGTACGCGATCATGGCGATCGTCGACAGCGCGCTGACGCCGATCACGGTGAACAGCGTCGCGCGTTCCTTGAGCGGATGGCCGGGCAGCGCGGCAGCGAGCGCGAGCGCCGCCGATGCGCCGCAGATTGCGGTCGCGCCGCCGGTCAGCAGGCCGAACAGGCCGCGGAATCCGAACAGGCGCGCCACGACCATCGACACACCGATCGTCAAAGTCACCGAAACCACGACCAGAAGCACCGGCTGCCAGCCCATGGCCGCGACCTGGGAAAGGGTAATGCGCAGGCCAAGCAAGGCGACGCCAATGCGCAGCACGCTGCGAGCGGAGAAGCCGATGCCCGCCGTGCAGCGTCCCTCGGCGCCGAGGAAGTTCATGGCCATGCCGAGCAGCAGCGCGAACAGCATCGCCGGCGCGCCGTAATGTTGCGACAGGAAAGCGGCCGCCGCAGCGACGACAGCGCTGGCCAGCAGGCCGGGGAAAAGCTCGCTCCCGCGTTCGCGCGCGGCGCGCATCCGGTTCGCGCTCATCTGATGTCCTCTAACGAAAGATTGGGCCATGTTCGCAGCGACCGGCCTCGCACTTCCTTCCCCTGCGAAGCGGGGGAAGGTGCCGAAGGCGGATGGGGGCGCTCCGTGCCGAGTACCATCAGCCCAAAGCAAGTCACGCGGTCGGAAGTTCGTGATCCTTGAAACGTTCGCGCAGCAGGTTCTTCTGGACCTTGCCGGTTGCGCCGAGCGGGATGCTGTCGACGAACACGACGTCGTCGGGAATCCACCACTTGGCGACCTTGCCTTCGTAGTGGCGCAGCAGTTGCTCGCGCGTGAGCTCGGCGCCGGGCGCCTTGACGACAACCAGCAGCGGACGCTCGTCCCATTTCGGATGACGTGCGCCGATGCAGGCCGCCATCGCCACCGCGGGGTGCGCAACCGCCACGCCTTCGAGTTCGATCGAGCCGATCCACTCGCCGCCGGACTTGATCAGATCCTTGCAGCGGTCCGTGATCTGCATGAAGCCGTCGGGGTCGATCGTTGCCACGTCGCCGGTCGGAAACCAGCCGTCGAGGAGCGGTGACGCGCCAGGCGACTTGAAGTAGTCGGAAACGATCCACGGTCCGCGCACCAGCAGCTCGCCGGAGGTCTTGCCGTCCTGAGGCAGTTCGTTGCCGCTGTCGTCGACGATCTTCATGTCGACGCCGAACACCGCGCGGCCCTGCTTGGCCTGCACGGCCAGCTGTTGCTCCGGTGCGAGCGCCAAATGCGAAGGCTTGAGCGAGCACACGGTTCCGAGCGGGCTGGTCTCGGTCATGCCCCATGCGTGCAGTACCTGCACGTCGTAGCGTTCCTGGAATGCGCGCATCATCGCCGGCGGGCAGGCGGAGCCGCCGATGACTGTGCGCCGCATCGTGCGAAAGCCCAGGCCGTTGGCCTCGACGTGCGCGAGCAAGCCCTTCCATACCGTCGGCACGCCGGCCGACAGAGTGACCGATTCATCTTCGAACAATTCATGCAGCGATCTGCCGTCGAGCCACGGGCCCGGGAACACGATCTTCGCGCCAACCATGCAGGCGACGTAGGGCAGGCCCCAGGCATTCACATGGAACATCGGCACGACGGGCAAGATAGTGTCGCGCGCCGAGCAGCCGAATGCGTCCGGCAGCGCGGCCGCCCACGCGTGAAGCAGCGTCGAGCGGTGGCTGTACAACACGCCCTTCGGATTGCCGGTGGTGCCTGACGTGTAGCACAGCGTGGCCGCGGTGTTCTCGTCGAACTCGGGCCACTCGAACTGCTCCGGCTTCGACTCGATCAGGTCCTCGTAGCAGAGCAGGCCCGGAATCGTCGTCGTCGCCGGCATGTGCTTGCGGTCGGTCATCGCGACGAAATGCTTCACCGTGCCGACGCGCTGCGCGATTGCCTCGACCAACGGCAGGAAGGTCAGGTCGAAGAACAGCACGCGATCCTCGGCGTGGTCGGCGATCCACACGACCTGGTCGGGATGCAGGCGCGGATTCAGCGTATGCAGCACGCGACCGGAACCGGCGACGGCGTAGTAAAGTTCCATGTGCCGATAGCCGTTCCAGGCCAGAGTCGCAACGCGATCGCCGGATTCGAGCCCGAACGCGGCGAGCGCGTTCGCCAGTTGCCGTGAACGTTGGCCGAGCTCGCGGTAGGTGTAGCGATGCAGGTCGCCTTCGACCCGGCGCGACACGATCTCCTGCGCGCCGTGATGGCGCTCGGCGTGGCGCAGCAGCGATGAAACCAGCAGCGGCTGCTGCATCATTGCGCCGATCATTGGACTTCCCCGAGCGCGGTTCCACCGGCGGCGACCGCCTTTGCCGATACGGATTCGACGCGCACCGCGCCGAAGCGCTGCATGTCGCTCTCGTAGCTGCGCGTCGCGCCGAGGAACAGCAGGGCCGACACGACACCCAGCGCGGAAATCGCCGTCAGGGCCGATTCGAGTCCGAACGCATCCGACAGCGCGCCCGCGAGGAACGGGCCGATCGCCAGGCCGAACAGATTCTGGAACAGAGACAACACTGCGGCGCCGGTCGCGCGCACACCGGGGTGCGCCACGTCGATGACGACGGCTGCCGCCGGACCCACGCTGCAGGTCATCAGGAATCCGCCCAACGCGATCAGCGCGAACTGCGTCTGCGGCGCGAGCGCGATACCGGCCGCGTGCGCGCCGAACGTCGGCAGCAGCACCAATGTCGTGGCGACGCACAGCACGGCGACCGCATGCAACTTCATGCGCGCGCGGACCGCGCCGCAACGGTCGGCGACGGCGCCCCAGACGACGGTGCCGGCGGCACCGCACAGCACGACCAGCGCGGCCTTGATCGCGGCCTGATCGGGCGCAATACCGTGCACGCGGTTGAGATAACTCGGCAGCCACGACCAGACTGCGGATACAACGATGAGCTGTACCGCCGCGCCGGCGCACACCCACAACAGGGTGCGCGTGCGCGCGAGCACGCCGATGATGTGCGTCAGCGCGTTCCCGGGAGACTGCGTCGCGCGTGTGAGCTGTGGTGTCAGGTCAACCGTGCGGTAGTCGCGCACGAAAAGGTACAGCAGCGCCATCAGGAGGCCGGGAATACCAACCACGCCGAACGCAGCCTTCCAGCCAAAGCGCGCAGCAATCACGCCACCGAGCAGCACGCCGAGCACCGAGCCGACCGAAGCCGCGGCGAAGAACGCGGACAGCAGCGCCGAACGCAGGCGCAGCGGGAACACGCTGGCGATCAGCGCGGCGCCGGCCGAACCGTAGCCCGCTTCGCCAAGACCGACGACCGCGCGCGCGGCGAACAACGGGGTGTAGCTGCGCGTGAACATGCACGAAATCGTCGCCACGCTCCACGCGGTGGCCATCGCGACGATGCTCTTGACGCGGCTGTAGCGGTCGGCGAACAGCGCCACCGGCAGCGCGCCGAGGGCCACCGTGATCGACACGACCGAGACCAGCAAGCCGAGTTGCTTGTCCGACAACGACCACTCGGCCTTGAGATAAGGGAACAGCGAGACGATGACCTGACGGTCGATGTAGTCGAACAACATCAGGCCCAGCGTCATCGCAAACGCGAACCACGCTGCCTTGCGGCCAATGATGTACTCGTCCTGCGCGCCAGCCGGCGCGGCGGTCATGTTGAGATTCATGGCACCAGCACCGTGGCGCCGACCGTCTTGCGCGATTCGAGCGCGCGATGCGCCTCGGCTGCATCGGCGAGCGCGAAAACCTGCCGGGGCTCGCTCGTGATCTTGCCGGCGAGCACCAGGTCGAACAGTTCGGCAGCCATCGCCAGCATCTGCGAGCGCGGCGTCGCATAGTGGATCATCGCCGGTCGCGTCACCCACAGCGAACCCTTGACCGCGAGCATCGTGGTGTCGATGACGACCGGTCCCGAAGTGGTGCCGTTGCTGACCAGCGTGCCGCGCGGCTGCAGGCTGCTGAGCGACGCGTCCAGTGTGTCCTTGCCGACCGAGTCGAACACCACCGGCACGCCTTTGCCGCCGGTGATCTCGCGCACGCGCTCGGCGATGTTCTCGCGCGTCGTGACGATCGTATGCGCGCAACCGTTCTCGCGCGCGATCGCGGCCTTCTCGTCGGAGCTCACCGTGCCGATCATCGTCACGCCGAGCGCGCGTGCCCACTGGCACGCGATCAGGCCCACGCCACCGGCGGCAGCGTGATAAAGAATCGTTTCGCCGCCGGACAGAGGATAGACCTGGCGGAACAGGTACTGCGCAGTCATGCCCTTCATCATGATCGTCGCGGCGGTGCGGTCCGCGATGCCCTCGGGCAGCGGAATCAGCACGTCGGCCGGCATCACGCGCACATCCGCGTAAGCGCCTTGCGGCCCGAGCAGGTAACCGACGCGGTCACCGACGCGGACGTCGGTTACGCCGTCGCCGACGGCTTCGACCACGCCGACGGCGTCGGAACCCAGGCCGTTCGGCAATGGCAGCGGGTAGCGGCCGGTGCGGAAGTACACGTCGATGAAGTTAACCGCGATGCAGGTGTGACGGACGCGCGCCTGGCCGGGACCGGGGTCGCCGACCTCGACCGTCTGCAGGGCGAGCACTTCGGGTCCGCCGATGCGGTCGAATCGAATGGCCTTGGACATGATGTTTCTCTTGGTCAATAAGGGATGGCGCGCGTCGAGCGCGCCGGGTCAATCAGTAGATGGCTGCGCGTTGCGCCATGCGCGTCAGCGCCTGCTCGGCACGCGCGCGAAGCGCTGCCAATTCGGCGATGTAAGTCTCGGCTCGCGGCCACGCGCCGAAACCCGATGCAGGGTTGAGGTGGCCGACCAGACCGATATCGTCGAAACGGCTGCCCCAGGCGCGCGCCAGTTCGGCGACGCGATCGATTTTGCCGAGCGGATCGTTGCGACTGGCGGCGATAATGCTCGGGAACGGCAGCGGCTCGCGCGGAACCGGCAGCCAGCCGCCGGCGCGCAGCGCGTCGATGGTCGGGTAACCTTCCGGCATCGGCTGCTCGAAATCCGGCGGCGTTGCCAGCAGCGCGCCACGGATCGGCCGGTCGTGCCTTCGGGCCCAATGCACGAACATGATCGCGCCGCCACTGTGCGCGACCACGATCGGCGGCTCGGGTATTTCGGCCAGCGCGTGGTCGATCGCTTCGACGCGCCGCGCGCAGTCGAGGTCCTCGCGGCCCATCGGCGGCACGGTGCGCACCGGGTGGCCGTGCGCCACGAGCTCACGCGCGAGCAGCGTCTGCCAGTGTGCGTCGACGTGGTCGCGCAGGCCGGGGACGATGAGGACAGTCGGCTCCTTCATGATCACGCCGCGGCCTTGCGCAGGTAGCCCTGATGCCCGCCCTTCGGGTTGGGCGCGTAGCCGATGGCCGCCAGCGTTTCCTCGACAGTGTCGTAGAACACACCGATCTTGAGGATCTCGCGCGCTTCCTTGCCGTTCGCGACCTCGCGGCCGAACTCGCGCGAGATGCGCACGAGCTGCTCGATCTGCTGCACCGACGTCATCCTTCCCGTGCGCGTCTGGTTCCACAGGTTGTCCTCGATGCCGCAACGCACATGCAGGCCCATCGCGATGCCCATCATGTTGATCGGCAGCGTGTTGAGCATGCTGCTCTCGACCGTCAGCATCGCCCCGTCGGGAATGGCGCGCAGGAAGTTGGCAAGGCTGTAGACCGTCGGCTGGTCCATGCCGCCGCCGATCGCCACCCAGTTGCACACCAGCGGGCCCTTGTAGATGCCGCGGCGGATCAGGCGCTCGACGGTCTCGTAGCTGTTGACGTTGTAGAACTGGAAGGCGCTCTGGATGCCGGCCTTCGTCAGACGCTGCACATGCTCCTCGAAGAAGCTCGGGGTCGACGGCACGATCATGTTCGAGTAGGCACGGAAGCCGTCGGGCTCGGCCAGCGAGGTGCCGGCGATATCCTTGACGTCCATCTGCTCGATGACGTTCATCTGCGAGGTGTTGACGGTCACCGTCACCTGGTCCGGCTTCGGATCGAGCTCGGCCAGCATGTGGCGCGTGTCGTCGGACAGCCATTTGGCGGCCGCGCCGTCACTCTCGGGTGCGAAGGAGATCGAGCCGCCGACCTGGATGATCATGTCGGGCACGGCCTTGCGCACGCCGGCGATCAGCTCGTTGAACATCGACAGGCGCTTGCTGCCCTTGCCGTCGAGCTCACGCACATGCAAATGCAGCACGCTGGCGCCGGCGTTGTAGCAGTCGACTGCCTTCTGGATCTGCTCCTCCATCGTCACCGGAATGTCTTCCGGGAAGTCAGAAGGAATCCACTCCGGACCGTAGGGGGCAGCGGTGATGACAAGCTTTTCCTGGTTCTCGGGGAACAGGGATCCGTCTAGGAAGTTCATG
>DASRTK010000418.1:0-18878 GCA_035655975.1 Rudaea sp. | reverse complement strand
GCGAAAATATTTTTGAGTTGCGTGTGCGGTTTTGACGCGTTTTCGCGTTATTAGGGGCAAGCGTGATTGAAGCAGGTTTGAAAACGCCGGGCACGCGGCGCTGACACAGGGAAAAAGCAGCGCACCGGACGAACCAGGTTTCAGATTTCTTCCAACGACAAACAACCAGAGGAAATAGTCATGTTCTCGAAGAAGAAGCTGTTGAGTTTGGCCTTTGCTTTCGCGGCGCTCCCTTGCACCGGTGCCTTCGCCTCCGAAGGCACCTGCAGCGTGTCCTTGACGCAGGATCCGCTGGTCATGCGCATTGGCAAGGATGAATTCCGCATCGCATTCGGCCTGGATGCAGCAAGTTGCAAGGAAACCGGCTGCACCGGTTCGATCCGTTACAACACCACGTGGGAAACCGAAGACGGTATCCGCAGCACGGAACAGAAAACCGTGGCCTTCAACATCCCGGACGGCGCCGAGCGCTCGCTCAGCGTGGACCGCAGCTATTTCGATACCGCCGAAGCCAGGCACACGACGAAGGTCGTTGGCGTCGACGTCAGCCAGATCAGTTGCGACGGCCCGCCGCAGACGGGCCTTGCAAGCCGCTGAGGCAATTGGCGCCGGATGGTTGCACGAGTTCGCAGCAAGACTGCTGCGCGTCCGGCGGTAACTTCGCGTCAACCCTCTCGCGCTTGCGGGAGAGGGGCGCGACCGAGCTCTCCCAGCTTCGCGCCGCTACGCCGTGATCAGGAAATCGAGCATGGCTGTGGCGGTTGCGTCGGGATTTTCAACGATCACCATATGCCGTGCATCGCGAATGAAACCCCATCGGGATCCGGCGATGCAGTGCGCGGCGGCCTGGGCCGAGCGACGATAGAACGGACGGGTGTCGGCGCCGCTCAGGATCAGGGTCGGCATGGACAACCGTGCGAGTTGCGAACATGTGTAGCGTGGCGGCGGCGCTGCATAGGTTGGTCCGATCGTATTTGAATTCTCCAGCAGCTGATCGCGGCATGCTTCGGCCAGCGCGGCCAATCCTCCAGGACCACCCTGGGCCCAGTCGAAAAGAGTCACCGCGGCAGCTTCGTCTTTTCCGGCCGCCACCTGCGCTCGCAGCGTGACCATCATCGCGCCCCGACTGGCATTCTCTTCGGCAAGTTCGGGCGCCGACGCGGGCAGCAGGCTCGGCAACGGCGGCTCGATCAAGGTCAGCGTGCGTACGATCGAGGGTTCTGCAAGCGCGGCTGAAAGCACGACGGCGGCGCCATAGGAGTGGCCGGCGAGATGGACGGGCCCGGCCGTCGACTGCAGCAATGCGAGCAGATCGTCGCGATGGCTCTCGACCGAATAATCAACGGTTGCTGTCGGCGGATCGTTCGGCCAATGAAAGCGCCGGCTTACCGCGACGACGCGGAAGTGCAGCTGCAGTCGCCTGGCTAGCGGACCCCATTGACGATAGTCGCCCAGCGCGCCATGGACGAGAATCAACGTCTGCCCCTGGCCCGTTGCGAGCGCCGTCATCCCGGACGCCGCGGGCGCCACATTCGCCGATTGCCTACCCGCCGCGCCCGCCATCACGTCAGCGCGGCACGACGCTGCAGGGTCGGTGTAAGCTCATTGCAACCTCGCATTCTTGGCACGGGAACGATGGGCAAGGGCAGTTACGTCATTAGAACAATGACGCGCGCGGAAATCGATACCGCCGTCGATTGGGCTGCCGCCGAAGGGTGGAATCCCGGATTGCACGACGCGGACTGCTTCCATGCCGCTGATCCCGAAGGCTTCTTCGTCGGCATGCTCGGCGCTGAGGCCATAGCCTCGATCTCCGCTGTGAAGTATGGCGACTCATTCGGGTTCATCGGGTTCTACATCGTGAAGCCGGAATATCGCGGCCGGGGTTACGGGTCGCGCATCTGGAATAGGGCCATCGCAACATTGCACGGGCGCAACATTGGTCTCGACGGCGTCGTCGATCAGCAGGAAAACTATCGAAAATCCGGGTTTGCGCTGGCCTATCGCAACATCCGCTACCAAGGCGTTGGCGGCGGGACGCGGCAGCACGACAACGACATCGTGCCGCTGTCGACGCTCGCGTTCGACGAAATCGTCCGTTACGACCGGGCGTTCTTTCCGGACAATCGGCTGCGCTTTCTCGAGCGCTGGATCGCGCAGCGTGGAGTCCTTGCCGTCGGCGTGCTCGATCAGCGCAGGCTGGCCGGCTACGGCGTCATGCGTTCGTGCCGGACCGGGTACAAGATCGGTCCTTTGTTTGCGGACAGTCCTGAACTGGCCGAGCGCCTGTTCGGGTACTTCCGCGCGAAGGTGCCGGCGTCGGTGCCGATCTTTCTCGACGTTCCGGAGATCAACCAGCCGGCGCTCGACCTGGTCGAGCATCATTCGATGAGCGCGGCGTTCGAAACGGCGCGTATGTACACCGGCGAATTTCCACGACTGCCGGTCGACCGCTTGTTCGGTGTGACGACGTTTGAACTAGGGTGATGTGCGAGCCCGCATGCGACGACTGCGAAGCGCCCGCCAACTGCATCCGGACAGCAGCACGGCGAATCAACGTCTGTCGTGGTAATAGCACCCGGCCCTCACCCCAACCCCTCTCCCGATGGGAGAGGGGTTCCAGCTGCTACTTGATCTTCACGCTGGCCTGATTCGAATAGGACGATACGCGCCCGGTAGTCGTGTTGAATGCCTGGACGCGGAACAGGTAGGTACCGGAGGCGACGCCGGATTGCGGAAACGTCGTTGCGTTCGCGGCTGTCGTACCGACACGGACAAAGACGCCGGTAGCCGACGGCGCACGCTCGACGTAGAAACCCTGTTCGTTGGTCGCGTTGTCGGTCCAGCGCAGGGTTGCGGTGCCGGGCTTGGATGCCGATGCGGACAGCCCCGACGGCGCGTTGATCGCGTTGGGGTCGCCGGTCGCCGTGATCGTCAGGTTCTTCGAACCGGTTGCGCCGAGGTTGTCGGTGACCGTCAGTTTTGCCGTATACGTTCCGGTGCTGACATAGGTGTGTGACGCACTGATGCCCGCTGCGCTCGAACCGTCGCCGAACGTCCATGCGTAACTCGTGATAGCGCCGTCCGGATCGCTCGAGCCGGCACCGCTGAATGCAACAGCCAACGGTATGGCTCCGCTGGACGGTGTCGCAGCAGCGACGGCGACCGGAGGTTGATTCGCAGTCCCGCCTGCGGCGACTATGTACAAAGTTATACTTTGCGCCGGCACCGAAGTGACGAAGCTCGAGCCGGTGAGCGTGATGTCCGACAAATGCGTGATCGCGTTCGCCGAAGTCAGCTGCCATGCCTGCGCGCTGCCGGCCGCCGCGAAGTTCGCCAGGTTCACGGTCACGGGTGTCGAACCCGACAATACCTTGCTGATGACCATGACCGTCATCGCGCCGTCCGATGTGCGCGTTGCCGCGAACGCGGACAGGCTATCCGGATTCGGCGTGCTGGCAGAAACGCTGGTTTCGCCGAACGCCGACTTGTTGCCATCGTAGTTGCGCCAGATCTTCATCGCCTTGTATGTCGGCGTCGATGCATCCGGCGTCGTCCAGCGCGTCGCGATGTCGAGACCTTCGCGGCCGAAGATGCCATAGATGTCGGCTTGCGCGGTCGCGCCGTTGATATGGCTTTCGGCGCCCCAGTTGTACTCGGTGATCGCGGTCTTCAGGCCCGGATAGTAGGTCGCGACCCAGTTGCGGATGCGCGGAATCAACTGCACCTTGTCGTTGATCCAGGTCGCGTCGACGTAGTTCGGGTCCCACAGAGAGCGTGTCGAGCGGTTGCGCAGCTGCTGCATCGTCGTCGACGTGTCGTTGCCGAATTCACCGCCCTGCGGATACCAATGCACGGAAAACACATCGAGCAGGCGGCGGCCGGTCGCCACTTCGTTCTGGTGCATCTGGTCGAGCAGCCAGGGCAGGTAGTCCCAGTTTGCATGCGCGGCCCGGTCCGGATAGCAGCACCAGTTGTGCGCGGCACCGTATTGCTGGTCGTAGCCACTGTAGAAGTAGCCGCTCCAGCCCCATTCTTCGGGGCCGACGACCGTTGCGGCCGGATCGACATTTTTGACCATCGTCGCGTAGTCGATCATGCGCTGGCGGATCTCGTCCATGGTCGCGCCGACCGGGTGCACGTCGCGGTGCGTCGATTGCCAGATGCTGTGTTCGTTGTCGAGGATGTAGTACTTCAGGCCCGCGCCCGATGCGTTGCCCCATTGCGTCACGAGATGCTGGACCCAGCCTTGCTGCAGAGCGGTGTTGTTCGGAACGTTGGCATCGTTCGGGTCGTTGCCGGTGATGTTCTGGCCAGTGCTCCTGAGCACGCCGTTACCGGCATCCGGATACCACTGCGAGTCGTTGCCTGTTTGCGCGCCGTATTTGGCCTGGGAGAAACTTGCCAGTTTTCCGCGATTTGCATCAAGTTTCGCGACCCAGTCGAGCATCGGCAAGGTCAGCAGAGCCTCCGCACTGCCGGCCTTGCTTTGCGAGATGAACGTATCGCCGCGTTCGCCGGCGACGGCACTGGTGTCCGCGATGCTCTCGAAGTACCAGTCGAAATCACGATTGTCGGCATTGAGCTGCCAGTTGTAGCGTGATGCGTTGTTGCCACCGTAACGATTGAGCGGGCTATTGAGTTCGTTCAGTTGCGCCGTGCTGCCGTAGGCAACGCCGTAGATCAGCGGGCTGATCGCGTGACGGTTGGCGCTGGCATCCACATTGACCGTGACGGCGGCGTTCTGGGCATTTGCCGCCGAGGACACGGCCAACAAGACGAGGATGCGCGTTGCAAGTACGCGTGCGTAAACTGCGTGAGACATGATTTCCCTCTCCGATCTGCCATCCGACTTCATGGCGCACGCAATCGCATGCGTCCATGCTGATAAGCAGACGTTGCCACACACGGCAGTTAAGGCGGCGTGATGTGCCGGTTCGGCAACCAGTAGTGGCGGGATGACACGACCGCGAGCTACTCCACTGGCGACGACATTCCTGGTGACCCCTTGCCGCAGGCGCAGGTCGCCGGCTGGCTCAGCGCTGCCGGCACCACCGCTATTCGGCGATTCGGAGAGAACCAGCTATGGAACCGGAAGCCGTTCTCCTGACTCGCGCAGGAGAACGGCAGAAGGTCATGACTGCTGAGCAAGATCAGATTAGCCGCCACCGCCGTCTTTTTTCTTCTGGTTGGCGCCGTGTGGCGCATTCTGAGGCGCCTGGCGCGCGACGGCCTGCTGGCGCGGGGGCGCCGGAGCGCGTTGCTGCTGCGGCGGTCCATGTTGTTGTGCCATCTGCGGCGGCGCTCGCTGCGGTTGCGGCGCGCTTCGCTGAGCTGGCATGCCGTGCTGCTGCGCCGGCCCACGCTGCGCCATCGAAGGCGCGCTACCTTGCTGCCTGGCTGGAGCACTGCGTGGCTCGCGCAGCGAATAGCTCGGCTGCCTGTTCACCGGTGCCGATTGCCGGGCAGGCGATCTTGTCGAGGCCTGTTGTTCGGCGCGGATTCTCTGGTCGCTTCCACGGGAGGAAGCCGTTGCCGCAGTCGAGCGGCTGCTCTGCGGCGCGCTCGTGTTGCCGCGCGAACGCGACGCCGACTCGGATCGCTGCGTCATCGACGGACCGGTTTCGGGCGTGCCGTGATTCGTGCCGCGGACAGCAGCGTTGTCGCGAACTGTCTCCTTGTTGTTCGGCGCCGCAATGTTCTGCGCGCCCTGATGGGCGAAATCGGCCGAGCGTACGCGCGCTTCGGTGCCGTTGCCGTTGACCACCGGGCGATCGATATTGCGTCCATTGGGGGTCTGCTGCGCTGCGCGCGCATTACTGTTCATGGCCTGCGCCGCGCTGTCTGGACTCTGCGCCGCCATCGAAGCCGCCGCGTTGCCACGATCGCCGACGACGCGCACATTGCCGGCTGCTGCCGGCGTGTTCGCGCTACGCCCATTCGTCTGCGCCGCAAGGGTGCGCATCTGATTGACGCTCAACGGCTGGCCGGCGTTCTTCTGCAGCGCGGATTGCCGCTGCGCAAAAGACGGCGTCGCGGGCGGCGGAGTGTGCGCCGCGACGACTGCACGGTCCGCCAGCGCCGACGGAGGCGCCGGCGCCCGAGCGCGGCCGGCGGCCAGGCTTGACTGCGTCGGCGTGACCATGGCGCGCGGAAGTACCCGCGCATTCGCCATTGTCGTGCGATTGACCGCGACCGCCGAAGTGGCGACCGCCTGTCCCGATGCGAATGCCGCAGCAGGCATCGCGGTCAGCGCGCCCGGCGCGTTGCGGTTCGCAAAACTCATCTGCGAATAGTTCACGTTGCCGCTCGACCACGCGCCGTAGTAGTTGTTCACGACGGTTTGATTGACGTAGCCGGCGTTGACGCGGTTGAAGTAGTCGTGGCCGCCGTAGTAGCCCGGAAAGTAGGCGTCGCCCGGTCCAAGGGCGAACCAGCCAACCGGTCCGCCGACCGAGACGTTCACGCCGAAGCCGCCGCCACCGACGAAGGCGACGAGCGCGGGCGCATACACCGGAGCGATATCGACCGGTCCCGGCACCCAGCCCCAGCGCGTGCCGACGTAGGCCCAACGGCCATAGTGGAATGGAGCAAAGCCCCACGGTGCGTCGTCGACCCAATTCCAGCCCCACGGGTCGATCCAGACCCAGTGGCCGGCGCGATAGGGCGCCCAGTCTGCCGCCACGGCGGTCGGGTACCAGACATGGCCGTACTGCGGCGCGGTTTCCCAGGTGCCGTATTCGTCCAGATCTTCGTAGCCGACCACGTTCTCCGAGACATAGTTGCGCGCAGGCGCACTCGCGTGCCGCTCCTGGCGCTGCTTGCAGTAAAGATCGAAATCGTCGGGCGACGAGACATTTACCTTGTAGTCGTTGAGCGCCGAATCGTTGAAACGAATCGACTGACCTTCCTCGATGACGACGCGCTTGCCGCCCTCGCCGACGGCTTCGCCGCCACCGCGGCGCGCTGTCACCGTGGTGAATCCGCCCTGCGAGTCGACGTCGACGCGATAGTCGCCGACGCGATTGGCGACGAACGCAATCGTCGGCGTGTCGACCTCGTAGGTTTCGCCGGCGCGCAGTCGCCACACGTCCAGACTCAGGGAACCATGCGTCAGTTGCATCTGCGCGATCTGATCGTTGAGATTAAGGAAGTCGAAGTTCGACTGGTAGTCGAGCCGGACGGTCGAGGAGCCGACCTCCAACTCGGCGCGCGCGCCGTCGCCGGTCCACAACTTGTCGCCGGTAACGATCGGCCGGTTCAACTGTGCCTGCACCCAGTCGTGTTCCCCGGCTGGCGTGAAGCTGACGTTGCCCGACATGTTCGCGAGACGCGCGACGCGCGCAGGCGGATCGACCTGGCCCGATGCGATCTGGTCCGGTGCAATCTGGCCCGGCGCGGATTGGCCCTGCGCGGGCGCGATCGAAGGCCCGGGCCCATTCGCCTGGCCCTGCGCGGGCGAGGTCGTCGGCGCGGTTCCGTTCGCGGCACTGTCGTTCGGCGGTGCTTGCGCGCCGCAGGAACACGCCAGCGCGGCACCCATCGTTATGACCAGCAAACGCTTCTTGGTAAGCATGACATCAACTCCTCGTGCCGCGCTCGGCGCTCACAGCGGCGAGCGGACAGCTGACAACACGACATGCACGGCAGAATCGGCCGCGCATCAGTCCGGCTTTTCGCCGGTGCAGGCATTTAAGCGCACCCCGACTGAACCCCAAGCTCCGAAATCGGCGTTTGCTTCAAAGCTGTTCAGCCATCAGCAAGCAACCTGAGCGGGACGTTACGTCGCCGGGCACGGGAAACTCGAGGAAAGCCTGTTTCCGCCTCGGTTTGGCGTGCCGTCGGCCATGACGAATGGCCGAGGCCGCCTGGCGGTGCAGCGCTTACAGTGAGGGGTCTTTCAGGGGAGTTCGATTGATGACACGTCCATTTTTGGCGCTCGTGCTGGGCGCGGTGCTGGCTGCGGCCGCGCCATCTGCTTTCGCGGCCGAAGCCGCCAAGACGGAAGGCGCGAAATCCGACTCGGCCAAGCCGGAGGAGAAAATCCCCGAGGCCAAGGTTTCGGTGACGAAACATCAGGGCCATATCGGCACCACGTCGCTGGCTTATACCGCGACCGCCGGCACGATGCTGATGAAGAACGAAAAGGACGAGGCGATCGCGTTGTTCGGATTCACCGCCTATACGAAGGACGGCGCCGACATCCGCACGCGACCGATCATGTTCGCCTACAACGGGGGCCCAGGTTCGGCTTCGGCCTGGCTGCACATGGGCATCCTCGGACCCAAGCGCACGCAACTCGTCGACATCGAGCACAACACACGTGGTCCGTTTCGCACGATCGAAAACGAATTCAGCATTCTCGACCAGGTCGACCTGGTCATGATCGATCCGGTCGGCACCGGGTTCTCGCGCGCGGTCGGCAAGGGCGACAACAAGGATTTCTGGGGCGTCGACCAGGACGTCACGTCGGTGTCGAATTTCATCGTGCAGTACCTGTCGCAGTATGGACGCTGGGCGTCGCCGAAGTTCGTGCTCGGTGAAAGTTACGGTGGCATGCGTACCGGCGGCGTCAGTTTCGCGCTGCTGACCAAACACAACGTCGCGTTGAACGGCGTGATCCTGGTCTCGCCGTATCTCGATGTCGTCGCGGGCGCCGCCGGCCTGCGCGTCGATGAGCCGTACATCAATTTCCTGCCGACGTTCGCATCGACGGCGTGGTATCACAATGCGCTGGCGAACCGTCCAGCCGAGTTGCAGCCGTTCCTGCGCGAAGTCGAGGCATTCGCTCAGGACGTCTATGCGCCGGTGCTGTTCAAGGGTCGCCGCGCGAGCGCGGCCGAGCGCCAGAAGGTGCTGGAAGGATTGTCCCGCTACACCGGCGTCTCGGCCGAGTACTGGGACAAGGCGAACCTGCGCATGGACGAGGGCCACTTCCTGCAGGAACTGCTGCGCAGCCGCGGCAAGGTCGTCGGCCGCGTCGATTCGCGCTACGCCGGAGGCACGATCGATGCGTTGTCCGAAACGATCCGCTACGACGCGTACAGCGCCGCGGTTGCTCCGGCGATCGTTGCGTCGTTCAACGACTATTACCGGCAGGAATTGAAAGTCGAGTCGGATCGGCAATACGTGTTGTCCGGCGGAGACGTCAACCAGGGATGGGATGAGCGGCACGCGCAGCCGGATCTTGGCGGCTACAAGTCACCGATCGCCAATACGGCCGTGGACCTCGCCCAGGCGATGACGATGAATCCGCGCATGAAGATCCTTATCGAGCAGGGCTACTTCGACCTGGCCGTTCCGTATCGCAGCGTCGAATACGTCATAGATCACCTCGACGTCGCGCCGGAATTGCGCGCGAACGTAAACATCGAATACTACGACGCCGGCCACATGATGTACGTGCACCCGCCGTCGATGGCAAAATTCAAGAAGACCATGAGCGACTTCGTCAGCGCGAACGGGCAATAAGGGTTCTCCGTCCCTGTTTGGGTGCGCTGAGCAACTTACTACTTGTCGTCATTCCCGCTTGCGCGGGAATGACGGCTTTTTTTGGTCCTGCCGCGTGCTTGGCTCTACTGACCGCTGATCGGGCGCTCCATTTTAGCGGCGCCGTTTGGAGAGGGTTCGGTATACTTGCGGACTCACGTTCTCCAGCCAAATCCCCATTCGGAGTTACAGATGTTTGATCGCTCCATGCGCGTGACTGCCGCGCTTTTCGCGGCCGCCTCCGTCAATCTCGCCTTCGCCGCCTCCCCGCCGGCAACCGAAAAGCAGGCCGTCTCCGACAAGTTTTTTGGCGTCACCGTCAGCGACCCGTATCGCTGGCTCGAAGACATCTCGAGCGCAAAGGGACGCGAATGGAACGAGGCGCAGAACACGTACACGCGGGCCTATCTCGACGCACTGCCGGTTCGCGAATCGTTGAAGGCGAAGTTGACGACGATGATCAAGGCGACGTCGCCGGAATATTCCAGGCTGACACCCGCCGGTGACCGGATCTTCGCGATCTACAACGATCCGCAATTCCAGCAAGCGATGCTCGTGACTCTGGCCGGCGACGCGGACCCGGCCAGTCGCAAGGCCGTGCTCGACCCGAACAGCCTCGACAAAAGCGGACTGACCGCGATCGACTGGTACGAGCCTTCGCACGACGGCAAGCGTGTTGCAGTTTCGCTGTCCAAAGGCGGCAGCGAGGACGGCACGCTGCATGTCTACGCTACGACGGATGGCAGCGAAATCGGCGAAGCGATCCCGCGCGTGCAATATCCGACGGCGGGCGGCTCGCTTGCGTGGGCCGCCGACGGCAACGGTTTCTGGTACACGCGCTACCCCGGCGACGAGAAGCCCGAGGCCGACCGCCACTTCTTCATGCAGGTGTACTTCCATACGATTGGTCAGGACTGGCAGAGGGATGTGCTCGTCCTCGGCACCCAGGACGGTGTGCCGCGCATCGGCGAGATATTCCTCGACAACCGCTACGCACCCGATGTCGTTTTGGCGAGCGTGCAGAACGGCGATGGCGGCGATTGGGCGCATTGGCTCGTAGACGGCGCCGGCAAGAAATCCCGGATCACGAATTTCAAGGACGAAGTGGTCGCCGCGACGGTCGGGCCGGATCACTCGCTCTATCTGGTCTCGCGCCACGGGGCGCCGAACGGAAAAGTGCTGAAACTCGCGCCGGGCGTAGAACTTGCCAAGGCCGCGACGATCGTGCCGGAAGGCAAGGGTTCGATTATCACCGCTGATTCGAATACGCCGCGCAGTCCAACGCTCACGCGCGACGTGATGCTGGTGAGCTATATCGTCGGTGGCCCCAACGAAGTGCAGTCGTTCGGACTCGACGGCAAGGCGCGCGGCAAGCTGCAGCTGCCGGAGATTGCCTCCTTCGGCAATATCGAGGCGTTGCCGGATGGCGACGTGTTGTTTGGTGTATCGACATATCTGCGGCCGCGCTACTACGCCCACTGGCACGCCGCGGATGGCAAGGTCGCTGAAACGAAGCTCGCCGTGGAGAGTCCGGTCAAGTTCGACGACGCCGAAGTGACGCGCGAGTTCGCGATGTCGAAGGACGGCACGAAGGTGCCCCTGAACATCATCCGGCGCAAGGGCACGAAACTCGATGGCGCGAATCCGGCGCTGCTGTACGGTTATGGCGGTTACGGTGTCAGCCAGCAGCCGCGTTTCGTCGGCCCGACGACCCGGCTGCTGCTCGACGGCGGCGGCATCTACGTCGACGCGAACATCCGCGGCGGCAGCGAATTCGGCGAGCACTGGCACGAGCAAGGCCGCCTGACGAAGAAGCAGAACGTGTTCGATGACTTTGCCGCGGCCGGCGAATACCTGATCAAGGCAAAGTATACCGATCACGCGCGCCTGGCCATGCTCGGCGGTTCGAACGGCGGCCTGCTGATGGGCGCGATGATCACGCAGCATCCACAACTCGCGCACGCAGTCATTTCGTCGGTCGGAATCTACGACATGGTGCGCGTCGAACTCGATCCGAACGGTTCGTTCAACACGACCGAGTTCGGCACGGTCAAGGACGAAGGGCAGTTCAAGGCTCTGTATGCCTACTCGCCTTATCACCACGTGCGCGCGGGCGAGAAATATCCGGCGGTGCTGATGATGACCGGGGCGAACGACGGGCGTGTCAACCCGATGCACTCGCGCAAATTTACCGCCGCATTGCAGGCAGCGACTGCGTCCGGATTGCCCGTCTACCTGCGCATCAGCACGAAGTCCGGTCATGGCATTGGCAGTTCGCTCGACGAGCGCATCTCGCAATCGGCAGACTGGATGGCATTCCTGTTCGATCAGCTTGGGATGAGACCCGACTAGGGAAGGTCTGAACAAGTCTTTGCTCGTCATTCCAGCGCACGCTGGAAATCCAGCCCTTTCGGCAGATTGCAGAAGAACCGGATCCCAGCTTTCGCTGGGATGACGACTGGCTCAGAGTTCCCTGGCGACGAGCATGGCGCCCCAATTCGAGCGAGACGCGCTGTTTATTGCCAGACAGAGTGAGGCAAAACGAACGGCGGCGCTCGCCAGGATTGACGAAAGCTTCGGGGAAACACAACCCCAGCTAAATGCCCGGCGAACCTCGTGTCGCCCCGATGGATATTCGGCGTAACGTATCCGTTGGCCTCGGCAGGCGCCGCGAAGGCGCTGCCGGGTGGACTCGAGTGACCTTTAGGTTTTCACGGGAGATCATGATGGACACAAACGTTCGAAAAATTCGCGGCGCTGGTTTGTTACTTGCCTTGTCGGCGGCACTCGCCATTGGTTCGGTATGGGCAAAAGACGTCAAGGTCAGCTTGACCGGAGCCGAGGAAACGCCTCCGGTGCAGACCTCGGCATCGGGCAGCGGCATGATCACTATCGGCGACGACAAGACCGTCGCCGGCAGCGTTAAGACGATGGGAATCGAAGGCATGGCCGCACACATCCATATCGGTGCCGCGGGGACAGCGGGTCCGCCAATCATTACGTTGACCAAGGGTGCGGATGGCTCGTGGAGCGTCCCGGCGGGCTCCAAGCTTACCGACGATCAGTTCGCGAAGTTCAAGTCTGGCGACCTTTACATCAACGTTCACAGCGCCGCTCACAAGGACGGCGAGATTCGTGGACAGCTAAAGTAACAGGGAACCTCTTTCAGTTCGCGCGCCAGCCGCCCTTGCTTGAGGGCTGGCGCGGCGAATTTTCGAACTCACCTTGCCTTGCTTTTCGGCGCGATGATTTGCGACAGCAGGTCCGCTTGCTGCGTATTGCGCGCGAGGTGCGGGTAAGCCAGGCCACCGTGCCAGTCGACGTGTAGCATGCGCACGGTGTCGCCGCTCTCGACGATCAACTCGATAGGCTGCGCATTCTTCTCGGCGGCGACGATGACTTCCTTCGCTGCGTCGTCATTCCATTTGCGTCCGCCGATCGCGATCAGCTTCATTGCTGGTGCGAGTCCCGACGCAAACGCCGGGAAACCCGTCACGACATCGACAACCTTTCCATCTTCCTTGGCCCAGAAGCCGAGCGAGTGCGAAAAATCGATGGACTTGGCTGACTTGGCGGTCGCGTCGAGATAGGGATTCGGTTTGTCATCTTGGACCAGCGTCCAGCCGCCGGCGGCAATGCCGCCAAGCGGCGCATGCGCTTGTATCTGCTCCACCCGGGTGCGCAGGAACGTATCCCAGTCGTACGGTTCGACCGTGTTCAAGGCAGTGATCACATCGTTGCGGGTATACGCGCGCACGGCAGGAGCGCTGTCCGCGCCACCGAAGAACGCCCGGCAGAAATCGTCGAGAGAACGCTTGCCGCCGCTGCGCGTGCGGATGAGTACGTCGGCCTCGAGCCAGATCAACGCGCCTTCCGCGTAGTAGTCCAGCGCGCGACGTTCGCCGGTCCACTCGTTCGGCGCCTGGCCGTACTGCGGCACGGCGACGGCGGTGTCGAGCAGCGGGCGCCACGCGCGTCCGGGGCGCAGGCGCTCCTGCTGCGCGGCGACGAACGCCAGGTAGTCACGCATGAATTCCGGCGAACCGAATCCCGCGCGGCCACGCAATACGAAGTCGCCGAGGTAACGCGTCATGCCTTCGTACACCCAGAGCAGGTTGTCCTCGAGCGGCTGCTGGAAGTTGCCGTGCACGAGACCTTCCGGCCGCCGGTACTTGCCGTTCCACGAATGCACGTACTCGTGCGCGAAGACCGACGCCCAGCGCTGCATGAATTCGGGTTTCGTGAAGAGCGACTCGTTCATGCGGATGTCGGTCGATTCGTGGTGCTCGACGCCGTTGGTAGTGAGCGTGTCAGCGAGTCCGACCAGCCAGGCATACTGGCGATAGTGACGTGCGCCGAACAGCGCTTCGGCTTCGGCAACAACGCGGCGCAACTTGGCAATCTCGTCGTCCTTGATTGCCAGGTCAGCGGACGCATCGGCAAAGATGCTCAGCCGTGTCGCCGGCGCCTGCGGCGTCAGTGGAATCAAACGGGAAAACTCACCCGTGAAAAACGGCGAGTCGACGAGCGCAGCAGCGGACATTTCCGGCAGCCCGACGAGCCCCGGTTCGGCACGCTCACCGCGCGTCGGCGTGTCGTAAGCCCAGGCATCCGGGATGCGAACACGAGCGCGCACCGGTAGCGTGCCGGCATCGGCCGAATCCGGCAGCAGCAGCACATGGTTGAACAGCACGATCGCCAGGTGCGGCGTCATGTTCGGCGTATTGCCATAGCCGCCGCTGCCGTAGGAGGCCTGCGGCGACAGATAGTCGAAGTCCGCGGCGATTTTTGCGACGCCCTCCGGAACGGCTACCTTGAAGCGGAATGCATCGAGCGGATCGCGCGTCCACGCCAGCGTCCGGTCCCCGGCCGTGAACTTCAGGCCGGTGACCTGCTCGATCGGCCCGGTCGGCCCGTGTTCGCCCTGGGTCCATTTCGGATAAACGACGCTCATCTCACCGGGCGTGGCCGAAAGCGTCATGTGGGCGTGCTGAATCCCGCGCTGCACGTCGCGGGTATCGACTTCGAGTTCAATGGCTGCCGGTTCGGCCGCGCGTGCAATCGAGATCGACAAGCAGACGCACAGGCCGGCGATTGCGCGGCCGGCCTGACGCGATGCCGGCGAAACGTTTTTCGATGTCATGGTCCGGATTTTTCCTGTGGTTGCCTTGTTGCGGGTTCCGAATCATCCATGGACGCCCGCCGGTTCACAAGTTTTTTGCCGCCCCTTGTCGGTTCGCGCGGGCACTTCTCGTAAGTAGATCAGTGTGAGCGGCTGCAGAAGATGAGCCCAGCGCGCAGCAATCCGGCATCGACGGGGGAAAGCACATGGTTTCTCGCAGAAGTTCAGGCCCGAACGGCAGACTGCGCCTCGGACTGGTCGGCCTATTGCTTGTCGCTGGCCTCGCGCACGGAGCTAACGACTGCAAGCGCGGCGACATCATTGTGGCTGCCGGCTACGGGCTGCTGATGAGGGTCGACCCGGTGACCGGCATGCGCTCCGTCATAAGCGACTTCAACAACGCGTTGCAAGGTCCTACCGGATTTCCGGGCAACGTCACTGCCGTCGACTGTCGTGCGATCTATGCCACCGATCAGGCATCCGACCAGCATGGCAAGCTGTTCAAGGTGCTTCCCGACGGGACGCGCACGTTGCTCAGCGATGCCGGAAATCCTCTGCAAGGAGATGCCTGGTACACTCCCTTCGGCCTCGGAATCGACACCGACGGCAGCATTCTTGTCACCGATCGTGGCCAGGGCGGCGGCGGAATTCATGCCGGGTTGTGGAGTGTCGACCCCATAAGCGGCTTGCGCACGCAGATCATCGACTCGGGTGCCCTCAACGGCGGTCACTCGGCGCCGACAAGCGTCGTGGTAGACGTCGGCGGCAACATTTTCATGGGTGATGTCGAGGGGCCAACATGGCTGGGCGGCGCCGGAACCTACTGCTACGAGTACGGTGACTGCGGCGCCCTGTTCTTCGTCGATCGCGTAACCCCGGCGCTAACGGTGCTGACCGACTTCGGCAATCTTGCACAGGGACCTCGCGGAAACGACGGCGGGTATTCGCTCGTGCTCGACAACGACGGCACGTTTCTCACGACCGATCCCTACTATTCGGTCAACAACGTCGACACCGGAGCAGTATTTCGCGTCGACCCCACCGGAGTACCCGCGGGCGCACGCAGCGTGCTGACCACCCAGTTGACGCACTTCAGCACCATCGCGCTCGGCGCGGACGGTTCGATCCTGCTGGGCGACTGCAACACGCCGACATCGGGCGGTTTCGGCGGCGGCATATGCATCGTTGATCGCGCAAGCGGGATGCAAACCGTACTGAGCGACCTTGGCAACGCAGCGCAAGGCCCGACCGGACTTCCGCTTGCGATTGCGGTATTGCGCGGTGGAAACATGATCTTCGCAAACGGATTCGACTGACCAACGCGCATCTTCTCGCTTCGGCCAGTCGAAACGGCCGGAACAGCGGCGCATAATCGGCCCACCGGATCGGGCCGACTCCTCGGAACACCGGCCGGAAAATCAAGGGGAAGAGCTAATGAACCGTGCAACGTTCGCAGTACCCGCTTTGCTGCTGCTGGCACTCGCGGCACCCGCGCTGGCGCAGGACGCCGTCAAGGTCGATGCCAAGCATTACAAGGTCGAGTTCGAGAATGCCAAGGTGCGCGTGTTGCGCGCCAGTTATGGTCCCCACGAGAAGTCGGTCATGCACTCGCACCCCGACGGCCTGGCGGTCTTCCTCAGCGATGGCCAGGCAAGATTCACCTTCCCGGACGGCAAGACCCAGGATGCGCCGATAAAGGCTGGCACGACAATGTGGACGCCGGCCACGACACATCTGCCCGAGAATGTCGGCGACAAGCCGTTCGAAGTGCTGGTCATCGAGTTGAAGGGCAAACCTGCGAAGAAGAAATAAGCCGGCGGTGCAGCGCGGCTTCGTTCACCACGCGCCAGCCATTCCGGGAGCGCCGTAGGGTGGGCCTCGGCCCACCGCATTTGTTGCATACGGGTAATCTGCCTTTTCGCAGTTGACGGAAATGCACAGTGGCCGGACCGTGGGCCACTAGCCTTCATAATCATCTGCGAAGATCGTTTCGGTGTCGCATGCGAAGTACCAAGGCGTTGAACCGCTAGCGACATTCCAGGCCAGGCTTTGCGTTGGCGCAAATGCATTGGCGTTGGGACCGAGGCTGATGCACAGTCTCGAACTGCCTGGAGTCAGATTGTTCTGCGCGGGCGGGTCGGGTAGGGCGCCAGTGAGACGGTTGCCGCCAATTTCGAAGAAGCGCAGGTTGGTCAGATCGTTCAGCGCTGGCGCCGCGCCGCGCAGTTCGTTGTCCGAAACGTCGAATGTGTCGAGGTGAGCCAGGCCGCTCAGCTCCGGAATTCCGCCGTGGAACTGGTTGATCGATACGTCGAAGGTCACCAGCTGAGTCATTCCTGTCAGGGTCGGTAACGAGCCATCGAACAGGTTGGCAAAGACAACGAAGGTGCGAAGCTCGGTCATCGCGTTGAGAGCCGGAAGATCACCCGTAAGCGAATTGATCGGAACAAAGAAATGCCGCAGATGGGTCAGAGCTGCAAGCGCAGGCAGCGGGCCCGCCAGATTGTTCTGAATCAGTTCGATCGCGACGACGTGCTCGGAGCCGTTTACGATGTCGCAATCGATTCCGTACCAGATGCATTCACTTCCGGGTTCTTCACCCCAATGATCTTTTTCCAACCAGCGTTGCCCATTGGTGCTGGCAAAAAGATTGTCCAGCACTGCGCGTTCGCTCGCAGGAATTGCTGCATGCGCCAGGCTCGCTGCAACCCAACCCAACACGAAAATCCAGCGGCCGGCTGACAAGCAACGCAGCGGCAAGGACATCGGCGGATGCAGCGCGCCGTTGCGCGTCCTGAATTTCACGAGGTCTCACCATACGCGAACGTGATTTCGAGTTCGATGCTGATGTTCTTCGGCAGGCGCGGGGCGGGATAGGCGGTACGACTGTGCGTGCCGCGTTCCAGCAGGATCTCCGCGAACAGGCGCGATGCGCCGTCGAGGACCTCTGGTTGGTCGCGGAAGTCGTCGGCGGAAGCGACATGGCCGGCCACGTGCAGCAAGCCAACGAGTCGATCAAAGCCGCCGAGCGCCTCGTGAATCCGGCCCAGCGCGTTCAAGGCCGCGCGCTCGGCGGCGCGTTGCCCTTGGTCGACATTCAGTTCGATACCGACCCTGCCGGTCATGCCCTCGGGGCCGTAGCCGGGAACCTGCGCTGCAAGGTAGCCTGTTCCGTTGTGCAAGCGGAACGGAGCGTACAAACCCGCGGGCTTGGGAAGGTCTTTCGGCAGGGCCAGACCGCGAGCCGCGAGTCTGGTCATTACCTGGTCGGTAAAATTGGCGTTCGGTGACATCGTCGTAATCCTTCAATGGCTGGGAAGCGGTTGGCCGGGCGAACAACCCGCAGCCAATTGCTGACGTCGAGCCGCCTGCAAATCAATGGCGAACGACGCCATCTGGCTGGCGGAGATGCTGCAGGTCCGAAGCAATCGCTTTCGTGCCGGTGCGATTCAAAATCCAGAAAGATACGCCGTCTGGTTTCGTGTCCACCAGGCCGGCTTCGTTCTTCGCTGGCATGGCGGCGGTTCTTCACGCAGCTTGCCTGGCCTGTGCGAGCCCTTCGGCCTTGATCGCTTCACGCACGCTTGCCCGTATTCCGACCGTCTCCATGTATGCCGTCAAGTTTGTCAGCCGGCCCAGGTCCAGATTGACGAACGGTGCCCAGCGGGTGACCGTGAACAGATAGGCGTCCGCTGCGGTGAAGGCCGTACCGCTCAGGTAGAGCGAGTGCGCAAGCTCCGCATCGATGAACGCATACTTCTTCTGCAGGGCTTCGGCGAACGTCGCCTTGGCTGCTGTCGAGAGCGCCGGCGAAAACAGCACCGCGTAGGTCTTGTGCAGATCCGACGTGATGAAGTTCTGCCACTCCATGACGCGATAGCGGGCGAGCGTCCCGGCTTCGGGCATCAGGTCGGTTCGTCCGGACCGATCGGCGATGTATTGTGCGATCACGGGACCCTCCGTCAGGCGCGTACCGTCGGCCAGTTCGAGTACCGGCACGTGGCCTTTTTGGTTGATCGCGTGGAAATCAGTGCCATCGGCGAGCACGTGCCGCGTCGTGTCGACTTTCGCGAGTTCGAATGCGCTGCCGGATTCACGGAGCAGGATGTGGGGTGCGAGTGAGCAGGCGCCAGGAGCGTAGTAGAGTTTCATGTGCTTTCCTTCAGTTCGGAGGTTGCTGAGGCTACTCGTCGTGGTCGAGCGGAAAAAGCTATACTGCGACAACTCACTGGTTACACGATGTATACGCATGGAACGTGAATTCGAC
>DASRTK010000417.1:0-3984 GCA_035655975.1 Rudaea sp. | reverse complement strand
GGGTCTTGCCAGTGCCCGGCTCGCCCTTGATCAGCAGCGGCCGCTGCAGCGCGATCGCCGCGTTGACCGCAAGCTTCAGCTCGTCGGTCGCGACGTAACGCTCGGTGCCTTCGAATTTCATCGCGATTCCTCGTCGTTCAGACGTAAATGGTACGGCAAGGATTGGATGTAGGCGAATTCGTTCGGAAGAGCGGATTTTGGACGCGGATTACGCGGACTTACGCGGATAGGAGCGGATGAAGGCGTATGAAGCAAATCGGTTCAATTCACCGGCCGCCGCTCCCAATCGAATTTCTTTTGCTCTATCCGCGTATCCGCTCTTATCCGCGTCCTGTTTTCAATCTTTTGCGTTCTTGCGCCTGGCCCGCGGATGAGCGGCGTCGTAAACGCGGGCGAGGTGCTGGAAGTCCAGGTGCGTATAGATCTGCGTCGTGCTGATGTCGGCGTGACCGAGCATTTCCTGCACGGCGCGCAGGTCGCCAGACGACTCGAGCATGTGGCTGGCGAACGAATGGCGCAGCAGGTGCGGATAGACACGCTTCCATACGCCCTGGTCGCGCGCCCGGCGCTTGAGCCGCGAGCGCACGCCGTTCGGTGTCAGCGGTCGGCCGAGGCGCCCGCGCACGAGCACGTCGTCGGCGCCGGGACGATCCTGATCGCGCAGCGTCTGCAGCGCCGCCAGCGCCTTGCCGCCGACCGGAACGATGCGCGTCTTGCTGCCCTTGCCGGTGACGCGCACCAGGCCTTCGCTGAAGTCGAGATCTCGCCAATGCACGCCGGTCAGTTCCGAAACGCGCAAGCCGCTCGAGTATAAAAGTTCAAACAGCGCGCGGTCGCGTACGGCCTCCGGGTCGCCCGGCGGAAATTCGAGCAGCGCGCCGACCTCGTCGACATCGAGCACTTCGGGCAGTTTGCGCCGCAGTTTCGGCGAGTGCACGCCGGCTGCAGGATTCGCCGCAACCGTGCCATCGCGCGCGAGATAATTGAAGAAGCTGCGGCAGGCCGACAGCATGTGATGCAGCGTGCCCGGCGTCAGACCGCCGCGGTGCAGGCGCGCGAGCCAGGCGCGCATCTGGTCGGGCTTGAGTTCGCGCCATTGACGAATCTGCAGGTTGCGCGCGTAGGCGAGCAGATCAGCCAGCGCCCGCGCATAGTTGACGATCGTGCCGGGCGCGTAGCGCCGCTCGACGCGCAGATGATCGAGATAGCCCTCTATCGGCGCAGCGAGGGCATCTTCGGTCATGTCAGTCAGCGGGCGGAAAGCGCGCGATGGCCGCGGCGGTGGCCTCGGCGATCAGCTTGAGGAATACCGTTCCCATGCCCGGATGGAAGCGCGCCGCATCGTGGCTGCCGATCGCGAGCATGCCGACGCCATCGATCGGCACGAGCACGGCCGAACGCACGTCGGCGGCCTTGTCGCCGAACAGCGCGTCGAGTTTTTCCGGCTGCAGCCGGCCGCACAGTGGCTCGTTGCGTTGCAGGAACTCGGCGAATGCCGGCATCGCTTTGGCGCCGTCACGCTGGGCGACCAGCCAGTCGGCGGCGGGCAGGTCCGCGTCGGCGCGGAACAGCACGAGTCGCACGAGATCGGTGTGGAAGTCCTCCGTCAGGCCAGCGGCGACGCGGCGCACGCTGTCGGCCAGGGTGCGCTCGCGCATCAGGCCGACCGTCAGGGAATGCACGCGCACCATCAGTTGCTCATTCTCCGCGGCGATCTCGATGAGTTCGCGCAGGCGCCGGTCCATGTCGCGATTCTTGTCGCGCAACACTTCGAGCTGATAGCTCGCCAGCGACGTCGATGCGCCCTGGTCGCGCGGCACTTGCAGGGCCAGCGCGATGTCCGGGAAGTCCTTTAGGAATTCCGGGTGCCGGCGCAGGTAGCTGGCGACTTCCATCGCGTTCAGGCCATCCTTGAGGCTCATTTCGGTCATGCGTCGTACTCCCCTTCGAAAACGAATTGGGTGGGGCCGGACATCGTCACCCCGGCGTCCGCGCCGGTCCAGTGGATCTGCAGTATGCCGCCCGGCAGTTCGACCGCGACATCGGCATCGAGCTTGCCCCGGCGGCGCAGCACGGCGACGGCCGCGCACGCTCCGGTGCCGCAGGCAAGTGTCGCGCCGGCGCCGCGCTCCCAGACGCGCAGGCGGACGCGGGTCTGGTCGACAACCTGTACAAAGCCGACATTGCAGCCTTGTGGAAAATGCGGGTCGCCCGACAGCACCGCGCCAAGGGTCGCCAGCGGCGCGGTCGCGACATCGGCAACCTCGATCACCGCGTGCGGGTTGCCCATCGACACGGCGCCGAATTCGACTTCGTATCCGTTCGCGCTCAGGCGATATGGATCGGCTTGCGGCAGGCGCAGCGGAATGTCGTCCGGTGCAAAACGCGCCTGGCCCATGCCGGCGCGGACACTGCCGTCGTCGCCCACGCTGATGCTTACCGGGCCGGAGGGACTCTGTAGCTGCCATTCGCCCGCACCGATTGCGCCGGCCCGGTACAGCCAGGCCGCGACGCAGCGCAGGCCGTTGCCGCACTGCCGCGCGAGCGAGCCGTCGGCGTTGTAGATGCCATAGGCGAATGTGCAGGACGGATCGCGCGGTGGTTCGATCGTCAGCAGTTGATCGAAGCCGACGCCGAAGTGCCGGTCGCCGAGTCGCGCTATCTTCGCGACGTCGAGCGTCAGCGGTGCGCGCCGGCAATCGACGATGACGAAATCGTTGCCGGCGCCGTGCATCTTCGTGAAGCGCAGCTTCATGAGCTCCTGCCCGACGATCCTGCCGCCCGCTGCGGGCAGGACGGAAGCAGCCTGCAGCGAAGCGACACCGCTCAGTGCACCGGCTCCGACCCACCCGACGACGGCTCGGCCGGTTTCGCTTCGGGCACCTTCGCCGGCGTCGCTGGCTGTGATTTCTTGTGCTTCTTCGGCTGCTGATCCGGCAGGACCAGATCGCCCTTGTTGCCGCAACCGGCAAGCAACAGCGCGGCCAGCGAGAAGGCCAGAATGCAATGGATCGGACGCAGCATGGCGATTCCGGGAAGGCGATGGATGACGGACCCAAGTATAACGGTGCCGGCGACGGCGCGGCGTCAAAAGTGACGACCATGGCGCTTTGTGTTAAGCATTGCACTGAATTGACGACGGCCGACCGATGCTGAATTTCTACGCCCTGCTGCCTGCGCTTTTCATCCTCAGTGCGATCCTGTTGCTGACGGCCTTGAGTCACCTGTTCGCCAGCCGCCGTCACTGGCGTGCGCGGCGGCACTTCTCCGCGTTGCATCGCGGCGCCTGGATGCTCGTGTTCCTGCTGGCCGCGGCGCTGACCTGCGGACTCGGCATATCGCTGCGCGGCTATCGCCTGCTGACCGCCGAAGAACCAGTCGCGTCATTGACTGCCCGACAGACCGGTCCGCAGCAATTCTCGCTTCGCGTGGATTTTCCGGATGGCGGCCATCGCAGTGCCGCGCTGGCCGGCGACGAGTGGCAACTCGACGCGCGCGTGATCAAATGGACGCCACGCGCGATCGAACTCGGCGCCGAACCGTTGTATCGCGTCGACCGGCTGTCCGGGCGCTTTCGCGACGCGGCCCAGGCCGCGGCGACGACCCCGAGCGTCGTCGATCTTGGCGGCGAGTCGATACTCGACTTGTGGCAACTCAAGCGCCAATTCCCGCAATGGCTGCCGTGGGTCGACGCCGAGTTCGGCAGCGCCGCGTATCTGCCGATGATCGACGGCGCGAACTACAAAGTCAGCCTCAGCGCGAGCGGCGGCCTGATCGCGCGGCCCGCGGATCAGGCGACAGTGGACAAGTTGAAGAAGGCGGGATGGTGACGAGCGGGGAGAAGGGAGAAGGGAGAGGGGAGAGGGGAGAGGGAAGAGCGCGCGGCGCGTCGACATGCCAGTTCGACGATCGACTCGCGCCGTAAGGCTCATGCAATTGCTGCTGCGCTACAGGCGCACCTTCTCCCTTCTCCCTTCTCCCTTC
>DASRTK010000416.1:0-2685 GCA_035655975.1 Rudaea sp. | reverse complement strand
CCTTGGGCACCAGATCGCGCACGTGACCGTACGAGGCAAGCACGTCGAAGTCCTTGCCCAGATACTTGTTGATCGTCTTCGCCTTGGCCGGCGATTCGACGATGAGCAGATTTTTCGCCATGAGCGGTTTCCGATACCTTTGTGCAGCGATGCAGCGCGAGGGCGCGGCAGTGTATGCGAACGCGAGCGCGGGCGCGCCTTATTTCAGTCAAAACACACTGACGCGGGCGCTGTCAAGCGCCGCCGCGGCCTGGCCGGGTCGGCAAACCGCAATTTTCGGCCGGTCATGCGAGCACGTAGCGGCCACCGCTCGCCGCCGAAACAACGCCTTCGAGTTCGAGCACGAGCAGCATCGACGAAAGCGCCGCGACCGGCAGTCTGCTGCGGTCCGCGAGTTCATCCAGGCTCACAGGCTCGCGATCGAGCGCGGCGAGCAGGCGGGCGTATTCCGGATCGCGCTTTGCCGTCGCCAGTGCCGGGCTTTCGCGTCCTGCGCCGGCAGGGCGTTCGCCGAGGCGTCCGCGCAGATGATCGGCCAGCCGCGCACTAATTCCGCGCAACTGGTCGTGCACCTCGTCGGCCGTTTCGACCAGCATCGCGCCTTCGCGAATCAGTTTGTGACAACCGCGGGCCAGCGGACTGTGGATCGAACCGGGCAGGGCGAATACCTCGCGGCCCTGCTCGGCCGCCAGCCGGGCCGTGATCAGCGAACCGGATTTCAGCCCGGCTTCGATGACCAGCGTGCCAAGGCTCAAGCCCGCGATGATGCGATTGCGCCGCGGGAAATGCTCGGGTTTGCCGGCTGTGCCGGGCGGGAATTCACTGACCAGCGCGCCGGTGGCACGGATTCGCTCGGCCAGTTCGCCGTGCTGACGTGGATAGATCACGTCGGTTCCGGTACCGAGCACGGCAATCGTTGTGCCGCCGGTGTCGAGCGCCGCCGCGTGCGCGGCGCCGTCGATGCCCTCGGCCAAGCCGCTCGTCACGACGTTGCCGGACTGGACGAACGCCCTGGCGAAGGCGCGCGCGTTCGCCAACCCGCCGGCCGTGGCGTTGCGCGAGCCGACGATCGCAACCTGTGCCGACCACAATTGGGTCGGATCACCGGCGACGAACAGCGCGGCCGGTGGGCTCGGGATATCGCGCAGCAGCGCCGGAAAGTCTTCGCTGGCGAACGGAATCAGGTGATGGCCAGGCTGGTCGAGCCAGCGGCGGTCCGCCGTTTGTGTTTCGCGATCGGGTGAGCAGACGGCGTCACGGGCGGCGGACGGAATCGACGGCTCGCGGCGCGCGTGCGCCACGACGCTGCGGGCCGACCCATGGCGCGCAACCAGCGTCCGGATTGCGCCGGCCCCGAGTCCAGGCGCGCGCAACAGTGCGAGCCAGGCAAGGGCTTCGTCAGCGGCGAGGGTATCGGCGGTCATGCAAGCGTTCCATGCGTGCGTTTGGGACAGCTGAAAAGAAGATGGCGCGGAGATCCGCGCCATTCTTGCATGACTTACGTTGACTCGTCAGCGATGATCAGGCTCGAACAGTCGGTCGCCGACATGCACCGGGCGGATACCGTCCATGATCAGCCCATAGCTGACATGGGCGAAGGTTCGAAACACCATCAGGTGACCGACATAATCGCGCGGCAGGAACACCGTGGCCTCGTGGGGATGGAAAAAGGCCCTGCTGCTGCCTTCCGGATAGTCGGTCTGGTCCTGCACCGTATCCTCGGCATGGAAGATCGAGAACACCTGCCCATTCTCGATGCCGTCCTCGGCACCGAACGACGTGGCCACGACCTGCAGGCGGCCGACGTTGGCCACGCCGCCAAAGGCGATGACCTGCATGCCCGCGGGAACGGCATTCGGCGGCCGCGGCATGAATTCAGGATCGTACGGCACCGGGTCCGCCGGTATCACGAAGTCGCCCTTGCGCAGCTCGAACTCGGAGTCGATCACCAGCACCGACGCCGGGCTGCCGCCATGGGTGACTTCGACATTGGCGAATTGCAGGACTTCGTAACCGAGGAAGTGGACGTCACCGGACAGCGTGTAATCCCACGGGCCGTTTTCCCAGAGCATGCTCGGCCGGTCGTACTCGTTCTCCATCGATTCCCGATAGATGCTGTTCGGCCGATTCGGGTCTTTCGACGTGTATTCAACGTAGCGGCCGACGACGCGAACCACGGAGAAGTGCTGGCCGGGTTGCGCGTCGAGTCCGCGCACGAACGCGAGGTTTCCGGGCGTGCCGACGATATGGCCGTCCTCGAAGCCGACGACGTGCGGCGCCGTGTCGAACTCTTCCTTGCTGATGATGCGCGGACGGTGCAGGAACAGCGCAATTGCATCGAGCGGCAGTGGAGCGATGGCTTTTTCCAGTTGCGTGGCCCGAACATGCGGCTGCAACCCGCTTTGCGTGCTGGCGGTTCCGCCGACGCTTAGCCGCGGCTGACCATTGATGTAGGCCAGGTTCACGACGTCGCCCGGATAGATCAGGTGCGGATTCTTGATCTGCCCGTTTGCCTGCCAGACCTCCGGCCACAGCCAGGGCTTCTTCAGGAAACGCGCAGAGATGCTCCAGAGCGTGTCGCCCTTCTGCACCGTGTAACTGTCCGGATGGCTGTCGTTCAGTTCGACATTGGCGGCATAGACCGTCAAGGCCAGCAACAGGCCGACAAAAACTGCAGGTAGTTTT
>DASRTK010000415.1:0-4083 GCA_035655975.1 Rudaea sp. | reverse complement strand
TGCTGCTCGACCATCTGTACGTGGCCGATCCGTCGCGGACGCTGCACGGCCCGCCGGCGCAGCCCGCCGGAAGCGATCCGCTGCCGCCCTCTCCTCTCGGCGAGCTGCGCGAATCGGTGGCAGCGGCACTCGAACGCGATGCGGCAGATTTCGCGATCGGATACCCCGGCATCGACACCAAACCTGTCGTGCTGCACATCCTGCACGGCTGGGGCGGCGGCTCAGAACGGTTCGTTCGCGACCTCGCCGCCGCCGACCCGGAACGCCACCATCTGGTCCTCGTTGCGCGCGGCAACTTTCCGCGGCGTTGTTACGGCGAGGCACTGGAACTGCTCGACGGCACGATGGCGAGCCCGCCGCTGCGCCGCGTCGTGTTGCCGAACGCGATCCGCAGCACCGCGCTGAACCACCGCACCTGGGCCGAATTCGTCGCCGATGCCATCGCCGCGTTCGGCGTCACGGCGATCGCCGTGTCTTCGCTGATCGGCCACAGCCTCGACGCGCTTCGCACCGGCCTGCCGACCGTGCTCGTCGGCCACGATTTCTATCCGCTCTGGCCTTTGCTGCATCGCGATTTCGGCGACACGGCGCTGGCGTTCGATGCGCAACAGCTCAAGCGCGACCTTGCCGCCGCCGGCAGCCCGTTCGAGTTTACCGAGCGCGACCCGGCCTTCTGGCAGGCGCTGCGCGACGCCTACGTCGACGCCGCCATCGGCGCGAACGCGCAGATCGTGGCGCCGAGCCGTTCGATGCTGGCGAACCTGCTGCGTATCGAGCCGCGCTTTTCCACTTTGCGACAAAGTATCATTGCCCATGGCCTGGCTTCGTGGCCGGCGGACACGGTCCGGCCTGAAGGCCGCGCATTCGACGGACGGCGCCTGCGGCTGGTCGTCCCGGGCCGGGTTCGCTCCGGCAAGGGCGCCGAGCTGTTGCGGGCCGCGCTGCCGGCGCTGCGCGAGCATGCCGAGGTCTTCCTCCTCGGCGCCGGCGCGGACGCCGAGCAGTTCTTCGGCGAGCGCGATGTCCACGTCGTCCTGAATTACCGGCGCGAGGACTTGCCGACGCTGCTCGCGCAAGTTCGCCCCGATGCGGCGCTGCTTCTGCCGACCGTCGCCGAGACTTTCAGCTACACCTTGTCCGAGCTCGCCAGTCTCGGCGTTCCGGCCATCGCCACGCGAGTCGGCGCATTGGCCGAGCGCATCGAAGACGATGTCGATGGCTGGCTCGTTGCGCCGAAAGCCGCGGATCTCGTCGACACCATCGCGCGCTTGCGCGCCGATCCGCAGGCGATCGTGCGTGCGCGGACAGTGCTGGAAGCGCATTTGCCGCGAACGGTCGCGGAGATGGCTGCCGACCACCGCGCAGCGCTGCCGCTGCCGCCACAGGCGCCGGCACGTTACCGCCTGGCATCGACGAGCGTCGATCGGCTGATCGCAACAACACGCGCCGGTGAGATCGGCGCGGGGCAGCGCAACGTGGCTGCCCTGCGTGGCGAGATTCGCGAACAGCAGCGCGAGCTCGAGCGTCGTGCCGAATGGGGCATGAGCCTGGATCGCGAAATCCAGCGGGCGCACGCGACGATCGCGCAGCAGCAGGCGACGATCGCGCAGCAGCAGACGGAAATCGCTGCGCTTGCGGCCGTTCGCCAGCAACTGGCCGACCTGGCCGAAGCGCATGCACAGCTCGAAACCGAGTTCGAAGACCGGACGCGCTGGGCCAAGTCGCTCGATGCGCAGCTCGCCTCGATGTATGCGAGCACGTCCTGGCGCATTACCGGGCCGGTGCGCTACATCGCGCGCAAGATTCGCGCGACGCGCGTGCGCCTGGCATTTGCATGGCATCGCCTGCGCACGATCAGCAAGCGCACGCGCGGCAGCATCGCCAGCCGCGGCCTGTTCGGAACGTACCGGCGCATCCGCGACGAATTCCGCCGCGGCACGCCGCTGCCGTTGATTCTGTCGATTGCGGAACCGGCGGCCGACGTCGAGCCTTTCACTCTGCCGAGCGCAGACGTTCCGCTCGTATCGATCGTTATCCCGGTGTACAACAAGGTCGACTATACGATCGCCTGCCTGCGCTCGCTGGCCGAGCATGCCGGAACGGCTCCGTTCGAAGTCATCGTCGTCGACGACGCCTCGACCGATGCGACGGCCGAGCGCCTGGCGCGCGTCGGCGGCATCCGTGTGATCCGCAACGCGCAGAATCTCGGCTTCGTCGGCTCGTGCAATGCCGGCGCCGGCGCAGCGCGCGGGGATTTCGTGCTGTTCCTCAACAACGATACCGTGGTCACGGCCGGCTGGCTCGAAGCGCTGCTGCGCTGCTTTGACGAAGAACCGGATGCCGGCCTGGTCGGCGCCAAGCTCGTTTACCCCGACGGGCGCCTGCAGGAGGCCGGTGGCATAATTTTTTCAGACGGATCCGGCTGGAACTACGGCCGCTTCGAAGACCCGGCCGATCCGCGCTACAACTTCCGCCGCGAAGCCGATTACTGCTCGGGCGCGGCAATCCTGATCCGGCGCGAACTGCTGGCCAAGATGGGTGGCTTCGACGCCCGCTATGCGCCCGCCTACTACGAGGATACCGATCTTGCTTTCGCCGTGCGCGCTGCGGGCCTGAAGGTTTTCTATGAACCGCGTGCCGTCGTGGTGCATTTCGAAGGCGTGACCGCCGGCACCGACACCGCCAGCGGCATGAAACGTTTCCAGGTCGTCAACCGCGACAAGTTTCTGGAAAAGTGGAAAAATGAACTCGCCGCGCAGCCGGCGCCGATCCATGAGGCGCGCCTGGCTCCGGCAGCGGCGAATTGGCGTGCACGCGGACGCGTGCTGATTGCCGACTCGTATACGCCGACCCCGGACCAGGATTCCGGCTCGCTGCGCATGGTCAATCTGATGCGCCTGCTGCGCGAGGCCGGCTACGCGGTCGCGTTCCTGCCCGACAACCGCTCGCACGATGGCAGCTACACCGAAGGCTTGCAGGCACTTGGCATCGAGGCGCTGTACCACCCGTACGTGTCCGACCCGGTCGCCTGGCTGCGCGAACACGGCACTGGCCTCGACGCAATCATCCTGTCGCGGCACTACGTCGCGGTGAACTACATCGGCGCTGCGCGGCTGTACGCGCCGCAGGCGCGGCTGATCTTCGACACGGTCGACCTGCACTACCTGCGCGAGGAGCGCGCCGCCGAACTCGAGGGCAAGCCGGAGCTTGCGCGCCATGCCGCGCAGACCAAGCTGCAGGAGCTCAAGCTCATGCGCGAGTGCGACGTCACGCTCGTCGTCAGCGCCGCCGAACAGCGCCTGCTGCAGAAGGAACTGCCGAACGCGCGCATCGAGGTGCTGTCGAACGTGCACGCCGTGCACGGCCGGCGTACCCCGTTCGAGGAGCGCCGCGACCTGGTTTTCGTCGGCGGCTTCCAGCATCCGCCGAACATCGATGCCGTGCGCTGGTTCGCCGGCGAGGTCATGCCGCTGTTGCGCGCCAGCGGCGCGCCGCCGCATCTGCACGTCATCGGCAGCAAGGCGCCACAGGAGGTGCTCGAACTCGCTGGCGACGATGTCAGCGTGCACGGCTTCGTGCCCGACATCGCGCCGTACATGGACGGCTGCCGGCTGTCGGTCGCGCCATTGCGCTACGGCGCCGGGGTCAAGGGCAAGGTCAACATGGCGATGAGTTACGGTCTGCCGGTCGTGGCGACGTCGATCGCCGTGGAGGGCATGCACGTGCGCGCCGGCGTCGACGTCATGGTCGCCGACGGTGCGGCCGGATTCGCCGCGGCGATCCGCCGCGCCTACGACGATGCGGCATTGTGGACGACGCTGTCGGACCGCGGCCTGGCCAACGTGCACGAGCATTTTTCGTTCGCCGCGGCACGCACCGCGCTGGCGCGCATCCTGCCGTAGGGTGGGCCTCGGCCCACCGGCTCTTGGACCTTGGCCCACCCTCTTCGGTCCGTCCGGCTCTTCAGGACAAAGAAAATAAAACGGTGGGCCTCGGCCCACCGGCTCTTCGGCCTTGGCCCACCCTCTTCGGTCCGTCCGGCTCTTCCGGACAAAGAAAATAAAATGGTGGGCCAAGGCCCAC
>DASRTK010000414.1:0-7075 GCA_035655975.1 Rudaea sp. | reverse complement strand
TGCGGCGAGGTCAGCGTGAACGCGATCGTCCCGGCCTGCGCCGCAACGGTGTACTGCCCGCCCGAATAGGGCCGGCCCAGATCCAGGCCGCCGACATCGGCGACCAGCGCGTGCATCTTGCCGTCCAGGCTCATGTAGCCGATGCGCGTAACGCCTTCGTCGTCGAATTGGAAATACACGCCGTTGCCAGCGCTGTCCCATTGCGGATTATCCACGTCACGATCGAGGTCGCCGCTGACCACGCGCGCATGGCCGCCGTCGCGATCCATCAGGTACAGGTGCGAGACCTGATAGCCCTGCTGCCGGTCGTCGAATCCGATGTAGGCGATGTGCTTGCCATCGGGTGACACGACGGCGGAATGGTCAGGGCCGTTGCGGTCGGTCAACGCGCGCACCGCTCCGCCGTCCGCAGCGACTTCGTAGATTTCGGAATTCAGCGGATGGTATTCGGCATCGTCGTGGCGGTTGGCCGAGAAGATCAGGTGCTTGCCGTCCGGAGTCCAATCCAGGCTGCCATCGTCGTCGACCGCGCCATCGGTTACTTGTTGCGGCGAACCTCCGTCCGCCGTCATGACGAACAGGTGCGAATGGCCGCGCGAGAGATAGCCGCGGCCGTCGAACCGGTACACGAGACGGTCGATGACCTTGATCTCCGGTCCCCAGTTCGCGCCCTTCGGCGGATCGAGCAGCTTCGCGATCGGCGCATCCGGCGGATCGTCGACGAACATCGCGAAGGCGATGCGCCGGCCGTCCGGCGAGAACGTCAACTCGCGCGCCGGATGCTCGAGCGAGACGAGCCGCGCGCTGTCGCCGCTGTCCATCCAGCGCATGCGAATCTCACCGGTCTTGTGCCCGGCCTTGTCCTCGTGCTGGACGACATAGATCAGACGCGTGCCATCCGGCGAAAAGCGCGGCGACGAAGCGTCTTCATCCGGCGGCGTCAGCGCGCGCAGCCCGTTGCCGTCGGCGCCGACGACCCAGAGGCTGTGGCGCGTATCGTCGTTCATGATGTCGTAGCCGGAGCGCACGAACACGACGCGCTTGCCGTTCGGCGAGATGCGCGGATCGGCGGCCCACTGCAGGTCGAAAATCTGCTTGAGGCCGAAGCGCTGGTCCGGCGTCGAAGCCGACGCATACGCTGCGCCGAAGGCGAGCACGCTCAGCGCGATCAGACGCGCCGCCATTGGCGGCGTGAGTGACGCCGAAAGATTGACAAGACGATTCAATGGAAACTCCCCTGGATTGGCTGACGCGAACTGCCGCCGAGGATAACCCGTCGGGCAAAGGGCTCAAAGCCCGGGAAGCAATGCCGCAGACTTCAACAAGGGCGGCCGGTCGTGCCAGACTGCCCCACGCGGCGCCGCTTTGCGTGTATGGCTTCAGACGTCGCAACGAACAGGCGTCAACTTTCCCGGGAGATTGCCATGATCCGTCATCTGCGACTCACCACGGTCGGCCTGCTGGCCTTCATCGTCATGGCTGTGCCGGCAGCCTCGGCACTGGCCGCCGGCAGCGACAGTGCGAAAGGCACGCTGACCGTCGAAACCGAAAGCAAGCCAGCAAGTATCGAACTGGCGCACGCGTATCTGGTCAGTGGCCCCGACACGTTCGATCCGAAAAAAATCACACGGCGCATCGTGTTCACGAAGACCGACGAACGCGCGACAATCGAAGCATGCAGCGATGTGAGTTGCGCGACGCTTTCGTCGAGCGACGGCATGACCGTCGAGCTGGGCGATGAGCCGACCGCGAGCTGGTGGGCGCACGTCCATCCGATGCAATACAGCGGCATGAGTCAGGAGGGCGATCTCAAGCTCAGCGCCGACACCGACAAACGCGTCGCCGGCACGTTCAAGATCGGCACATCGGGCGTGAAGACATCGGTCGAATTCGACGCGCCGCTGGTCAAGACATTCCCGCTCACGCACTAGCGGGCTGTAGCGTTTGGATCTGTAGTACGTTTACGCCGCTGCACGGAGCGCCCCCTTCCGGCTGCCGCCACCTTCCCCCGCACGCGGAAGAAAGTGCCGACTGCAGCCGCCGGAGCGGCTGCGAACAGCGGAGCTGGCCCGAAGGGCGAGCGCCAAGGATGGCGAAAGTCAGGCGGATGGGGGCAATCGTGGCTGGATACTCGCAGACTGCTTCCCGGATTAAACGTTACAGTCCACTGAGCGTTGCGAATCGGCGATTCGCTCGCGCCCGTCAAGCGGCGCGAGCGGCGCGAGCGGCGCGCGTTTCGATGATCGCCTTCGCTGCCCATTCTCCTGTCTCCACGCCACCTTCCATGAATCCCTGGTTGTCGAACGCGCAGTGCTCGCCGGCGAAGTATAAATTTCCAACAGGCTCGCCGATCGCGCCGCGCAGCGTCGTCCATTGGCCGGGCGTGAAGCAGGCGTAGCTGCCGAGCGTCCACGGATGCGACGGCCAGTGGAAGCGCGCTTCGCGCGAGCCGGCGCGCGCCGCCGAAATTCCAGACCAGATCGCATCGAGCTCGCGCGCCGCGGCATCCGCCTGCTCTTTCGCGCTGCCATTGCCGATCTCGACGCCATGCCGCCCGCCGACGAAATTCGTCAGGATACCGGCCGCGCCGGCCTGCATGCGGCTGGTTTCCCATGTCGTCTGCAGCGCGAGATCGCTGTAGCTGCTGCCGCTGCTCGCATGGCGCGTGCGCCAGATGCGTTCGTTGAAGCCGATCATGAGTTTGGCGTTCGTGCCATAACGCAGTTCCGCGATCGCGCGACGCTTCGCCGGCGGCAGGTCGACGCTGATCTGCACGTTGCGCAAAAGCGTGAACGGCAGCGCCAGCACGACCCGGCGCGCGCGCACCGCACGTGCGCCGGTACCATGCTTGAAACTCAGTGTGTACGTACCATCGGCACCCTGGCTCAATGCTTCCAGCACGTAGCCGGTGTGAATCGCGTCGCCGAGCTTCGCGCCGAGGCCGTGCACGATCAGATCATTGCCGCCGCGCACATGGAAGCGTTCGTCGCTCTCGCCGAAGATCTTGAACTTCGCCGTGTCCGGATCGATGAAGGTCAGGAAGTTCAGCGCCGACTGCTGGTCGCACTGCAGTCCCATCTCGCAGGTATAAGCCACTTCGATCAGCGTGCGCAGCCAGCCCGATGCGCCGTTGCGATCGAGCCAGTGGCTCAGCGTCTCGTTGTCCAGCGCCTGCATGCCGCCAGGAGCCGCGTAGGTGATCTGCTCTTCCGGTAGCGCCGCCTTGTCGCGGGCGACGGCCGCGGCGAGCGGCGCGAATTCGCGCAGGATGTCCGCTTCGCTGTAGCGGCGTCCGGCGCAAAACCAGACGTCGCCGAACTCGGTGGTCGGATCCTCGGCCAGATCGTCGAGCGCGAGTCCGAGTTCGGCTGCGAGCGCACGCATGCGCGCGTGGCCGGTATCGATCAGCTCACCGCCGAGTTCGCAGACCTGGCCGTCGGCGAAGTGGCCGCGCAGGCTGAACATGCGTCCGCCGATGCGTTCCTGCGCTTCGTACAACTGCACGCCGACACCGGCCTGGCGCAAGCGCCACGCAGCGGTGAGACCGGCGACGCCGGCGCCGACGATGACCACGTCATTGGCATCTTGCGGATGCGACAACGGCACCTGCGCGCACGCTGCAAGTGTCAACGCGGCGGCAGCTCCGGCCGATTGCTGCATGAAGCGACGGCGCGCGTGCAACACGCGCAATTCGCGCTCGCGCGCGATCGCTTCGTCGAGCGGCTCGCCGGAAATACGTGCCTGTGCCGCGATCGCGGCAGCGCGTTGCAGCAGGTCCACCAATCGTGTGCGGGCCATCTCGTTCCCCCGTCGTGTTCGGCCAGTTCGCAGGACTGATCCTGGCGCACGCCCGAGCCGCGCGCGCTCCACCCGGCGCAGTATACGGTCACGTCGCGCGATTGCGCGCGCCGTCTGGCGCATGCCGGCGCGTCACGCCGTCCGCTGTACCGCCAGCGCACGATGCCGTGGCCCCCGGGCCAGCCAGCTTGCGTTATCTGTCAGTGACAGCCATCGCGTTGCCTGGGAGTTTTCCATATCGCTACCGTGTTCTGGAATCGGAGACGGACCGCCGTCTCGCCGGAGTACTGGTGCTGCTTGCGATCCTGGCACTCGGCGTCCTGCGATCATCCGCGGGCAGTCGACTGGACAGCTTCACGGTCGACGAGCCGTGGCACATCGTCGCCGGCACGAGCTACGCGCGCAGTGGCGACGGCGCCGACTTCCTGTTCGCGGATGGATTCGAACAGGCGCAGACAAGTCGGTCCCGGAGCACGAACACGCCGCTCGTGGCGCGCCTGAACGCCAGAGGCACCGGCACGCGGGAGGTGACCGCAAAGTGCGATTTTTCGCAATGATGTGATCCGCAGCGAAACGGCGTTCTTCGCTATTGCCCGCCATCCGGTGAGCGAAGGAGATGCCACCCGTGTCTACCCCCAGTTTGCGCGCCCTGTTCCTGCTGCTGGTCGCATGCGCGTCATTGAGCGCGATCGATGCCCATGCCTGCTCTGCCACCACGCAGGATGTCTTTCTCGTCGGCAACACGACGACCGACTCCGATTGCAACTACAGCACGATCCAGGCCGCAGTCAGTGCGGCGACCTGCCCGGCCGGGACGAAGATCTTCCTGACCGATGAAGTCGACTACACGGGGCAGCAAATCCTGATCCAGAACCGCAACGTATCCCTGATCGCACGCGCACCCGGCGCCAAGTGCGGCACCCTGAGTGTCGTCTGCGGACCGGTCTTTCCGTGCCCGACCGCACCGCTGCAGACGATCGAGGGCAATATCAAGATTCGCGGCACGAGCAACGTCACGATCCAGTACCTGACGATCACCAAGGGCAGCGGTGTCAGCGCCGACCACAGCGGCGGCACGTATGGCGGCGGCATCGACTACGTCGGCACCGGCGACCTGAACCTGATCACGTCGGACGTCGAAACGAACAACGCCAATGTCGGTGGCGGCATCGCTTTCAACGGCAGCGGCAAACTGAACTTGTCGAATGTTTTCCTGTTCGACAACCACGCCACCAATGGCGGCGGTGGCGCCATCGCTTTCATCGGCAGCAGCGGCGCCGAGTTGCACGTCAACGCCGGCAGCGAAATCAGCAGCAACACGTCGACCGGCGACGGCGGCGGCATCTACATCGGCGGCGATGCGCGCCTGTTCATGATCCAGACCAACTCGATCATCTATTTCAACGAGGCCAACATCAACCATACCGCCGGAAGCACTGCGAGCGGCGGCGGTATCTTTGTCAAGGGCCCAGCTTCGGCTGACATCGCCTCGCCGGGCAAATACGGCCTGGGCGCGATCTACGACAACAAGGCCGTGAATGGCGGCGGTATCGCGGTCGTGGCGGGCGAAAATGGCTCGCTGATCGATGCGACGCTGCGGCTGTTCAACGTCGATGCGACTCACCCGGTGCGGATTTCCAATAACACCGCGACTTCCAAGGGCGGTGCGTTGTACCTGCTTCCATACCTGTCGTCCGCTGTCGACAACGACGTATCCTTTGCCGAGATGTGCGGAGCGAACGTCCGCATCGACAACAATCTGGCCCAGAATGGAGCGGCCATCTATTCCGACGAGGAGAGCAGCGCCGGCGGCGAGCTGTATCAAGGCGGCCAGGCCTACCTTGGCGACACCGGTTGCGGCCCCGAATCGGTGCAATCGCTCGGCGCGGTGACATGTACGCTCGGGGAGGATTGCAACCTCGTCGACGCAAACATCGCAACCCAAAGTCTCGGCGCGATATTTCTTGCGCAGGACAATTCCGACCTGAAACTGAACCATGTCGTCATACGCAACAACGACGCCGACTACATGATGCGGCTCAAAGGCACGCGCGAGACCGAACTGCGCAACGCGCTGATCGTCGACAATCACGCGGGCCAGGCGATCATCTCGGCCGAGCACGATGGCGGCTTTGCGCCGAACAACGCGTCGACGATCGACAGCTGCACGATCGCGAACAACACGGTCGACGGCTCATACGTGATCCGCAACGGACTCGGGCTGACGCTGACCAACAGCATCATCGACGTCGCCGACACGGCCACACTCGACTACTCCGGCGACGCCGGCAACCTGCATGTGAGCTACATGCTGGTCGACGACAACGTCGGGCTGCCGGTGGATTCGACGATCGCACTCGGCGTGCCGACCTTCATGGATCCCGCCAACGGCGACTACCGGCTGCGCTACAGCCGTAGCGGCGGCGTCACGACGAAATCGCTCGGCCTGGATTTCGCCCCGGCGATCGCCGGCAACGATGTCGATGTTCGCGGCGCGCCGCACGACCAGGACCTTGCCGGCGTCGCCGATGCCTACGGGCCGCGTGATCTCGGCGCGATCGAAATGCAAAACTACGCGGACCGAATTTTTATCGACACGTTCGGCGATCCAGTCTTGCTCGCGTATTGAGCAACCCGGCCACGCTTCGACCCCGAGGAAAAATTCTGGCGCGGCAGCAGCGATCGGTTCGCAGTCGCGCCGGCAATTCCGCCTTATTGCTCGCTCAAAAAAATGCCCCGCATCGCTGCGGGGCACTCTGTTGATTTCCGCCGAGTTGAGCGGCCGCGAGGCCGCTCGAACGAGGTGAGTTGTCCACGCGCGAAGCGCGTGGATAACACTCAGAAGTCCATACCACCCATGCCGCCACCACCGTGGTCATGACCGCCACCGGCCGGCGCCGCATCCTTCTTCGGCGCCTCGGCAACCATCGCTTCGGTCGTGATCATCAGGCCGGCGATCGACGCGGCGTTCTGCAGCGCGGTACGCGTGACCTTGGTCGGATCCAGGATGCCGAACTCGATCATGTCGCCGTACTCGCCGGTCTGCGCGTTGTAGCCGTAGTTGCCCTTGCCCGCAGCGACCTTGTTCAGCACGACGCTCGGCTCTTCGCCGGCGTTGGCGACGATTTCACGCAGTGGCGATTCCATCGCGCGCTTGGCGATCAGGATGCCGTGGTTCTGGTCTTCGTTGTCGCCCTTGAGCTTCTTGATCGCTTCGAGCGAACGGATCAGGGCAACGCCGCCGCCCGGGACCACGCCTTCCTCGACCGCCGCACGC
>DASRTK010000413.1:0-11091 GCA_035655975.1 Rudaea sp. | reverse complement strand
GGAGTCGACGCGGCCGCGTTGACGCAACTGGCCGCAGATGCGCAGGTGCGCGTGCTTAGCGGGCCATCCGAACATGGTGTGGCGACGCTTGCCGTGCCGCATGCCCGCGCGCAAGAGATCATCGCGCGTCTGAGCGCCGATCCGCGCCTGCGTTTCGTCGCACAGGTTCCACGCTGAGCCTCAAATCATGATGCGTAGCCTGCGAAGCCTGCTGCTGCTGTGCAGCCTGATCGCCGCTGTCTGCGTCACGCCAGGTAGCGCGCTCGCCGCAGGTGTCGAAGGCGAGCGTATCCTGGTCACGCTGCATTACGACGCCGTCGACCAGCTGCATGGCGACGCGATCGAACGCTACCACCGGCCGCACGACTACGGGCCAGGAGCGAACGTCGAGCCGGTTCTCAACGCCCTGGCACGGGAATACGGTCTGGTGCGCGTCAATGGCTGGCCGATGCGCTCGCTCAGCGTGCACTGCGAGGTCTATTCGGTCGCAGCGGGCGTCGATGCGGTCGCGCTCGCCGCGCGCCTTGCGCAGGACCCGCGGGTCGACAGTGCCGAGCCGATGAGCCAGTTCCACACACTCACCGCGACCGGCAAGTCCTACCGCTCACTGCAGCACTCGCTCGACGAACTCGATGTCGATCGCGCGCATGCGCTGTCACGCGGACATGGCGTGCGTGTGGCGGTGATCGATTCGGGCGTCGATGCGACCCATCCCGACCTCAACGGCGCGGTGCAGACCCGGCGTGATTTCGCCAGCGGCACCAATGCGGCGCCCCACGGAACGGAAGTCGCCGGAGTGATCGCCGCCCGCGGCGACAATGGCGCCGGAATCGTCGGCGTGGCGCCCGACGCGGAACTGCTCGACCTGCATGCCTGCTGGGGCGATGGCAACGTCGACTCGGCGGCAAGCTGCGACAGCTACAGTCTTGCCCAGGCGCTCGACTTCGCGATCACCAGCACGGTCGACGTGATCAACCTCAGCCTCGCCGGTCCCGAAGACGCCCTGCTCGCCCGATTGCTCGCAGTCGCCGAGACGCGCGCGATCTGCGTCGTCGTCGCGGCACCCCCACCCGGCGACCTGACGCACGGATTCCCGGCGTCGGTACCTTCGGTCATCGTGGTCGGATTGAGCGACGCCGGCGCACGCATGGGCTCGGCACGAATTCGCGCTCCGGGCACCGATGTGCTCACGACATTCCCGGGCGGCCGCTACGACTACGCGAGCGGCAGTTCGCTCGCTGCTGCGCATGTCAGCGGTGTCGTCGCGCTGGCACGCGCGCTGCGGCGACTCGATCTGCAACAGATCCGCGCCTTGCTGACGGCGCATGAGCATCTGTCGGCAGAAGTCGTATTGGCGGACGCCGCGACGTTGCGCTAAACGAGCCCCGAGGTTAGGCTTCCTCGCCGCACTGCGCGTGCGCTACTCGGAACGCCTGGATGGCGAAGACTGTGTCGGTCGTGGCGGCGCTTGCCGTGATCTGGACCGTGCCCGCCGCGGCAGTGGACTGGACCGGCTATGCCAGCATCGGCACCGATTACATCTATCGTGGCGTTTCCCTGCTCGATTCCGGACCGGCGCTGCAAGGCGGTGTCGAAGGCCGCTTCGCCGACAATTTCATCGCCGGCGTTTCCGCCGTCAGGATCGACCGGCAGTGGCTGTACTTCCAGGACGTCAACGATCACGTCCAACTCGACTTTTATGCCGGCGCGGACTTCGGTTGCGGTCCCAACTGCCGCGCACGTCTGCTGGTCTCGCGCTACCAGTTTCCCGGTCCCGACACGCGGGACTGGTCCGAAGCGACGGCAGCCGTCGAATTCTTCGATCGCGTCGGCATCTCGTATTCGTGGAGTCCGGAAGGACTCGGCTCGAACACGATCACGCGCACGACCGAGGCGTGGTTGCAGCAACCATTCTCGCTTAACACCAGCGCTGAACTCGGGTACGGACGCGTCGTCATCAGCCGCTTCAACTACTGGTACGCGCACGTCGGCGTTTCGCACCGGATCGGGCGCCTCGTGTTCGGCCTCACCCAATATGTCGGTGATCCCGGCCTCAAGCACCTTCTGTTCGATAGCCACAGCAACCGATTGGTGCTGACGGTCAGCACGGCGTTCTGAGCGACCGCAGGTCGCGACGGGTTCGCAGCCCTCGCAGGCGTGTGCCTGTTGTTTCCGTCCTCCGGATCCGGCGTCGACGATCAGCCTTCCGCGTTCGAGTTGATCTTCGAATTTCCGTCGAATTGCGAAATGGCATTTGCAACGCGACGAAGTCTGCACACCGCAAATTGCACGACTCCCTGTCGATGCCATCCAGTGTTTTCGCCACTTGACCGATGGCACGCTCGTTGCGATGCGTTGGGCTGGCACCGGCAACCACAACATACAGGCGCGAGCATGTCGACTCTCTGGGAAATGGCAGAAACAATTCGAGCGGAAGAAGCGGCTGCCTTGGCAGCTAAGGCAGCGCGTGGCAAGCGTCTGCGTCAATGGCTGGCGGCCTTCCATTCGCCGTCCGTCACGGCGGGAATCGAAATGCCGGTCGTGCGCCGCTTCCCGATCACCCGCCTTGCTTCGCGCAAGCCCGGGCCGAACTACCTGCCGTAGTCGGCCCAGGTCGGTTCAAGGGAAAGCCAAGCAATCCTGGACAGCGTTTCTTCTTGACCGCCTGAGCGTACTGCCGCCAATCGAGTCCCAGGGAGGAACCGGACATGATCGATACCGAACACGCTCTGCAGGACATCGTCCGTGCCGCGCAGAGCGGGCGCGACCTCTTTGCCGACCTCGGTTCGCGCGCCCGCGAAGGCGAGGTGCGCGAGGCATTCGATTATGTAGCCGATGTCAAGAGACGGCTCCTCGAGAGTCTGGCTACATGGACGCCGACCGCTCCCTCGGGCCAGAGTGCCAGCGCGACCGTGGCTGCGCTGGAAAAACTCTACGCGGACGTGCGCGAGCATTTCAAGGGCGAGGCGCCGGCCCCGGTGGCGCATGCACTGACGTTTGGCGAAGACCAGTTGCTCAAGCTGACTGAGCGTGCCTTCGAAGGAACACGGGTGCCAGCGCTCCGGCAACTTCTGAAATCGTATTACTCGGAACTTTCGATCTGCCAGCGGGCGATGTCACGGCTGCGAACACGTTTGGCAGCGTAGCCCAGAATGTTCACAGGAGAGTTTTGATGAGCAGGTATCACGGCGAGCAATCCTGGCACGAGATTCGACACCAGGCGCTGCAAGGTTGGCGTGACCTCAGTGAAGACGACTTTGAAACGCTGCGCGCAATCAGACGTGAGCACGAGGTGCGTGAGCGCAACGAGCGCTCCCTGTCACGCCGCGAGCGGCGCAGCCAGTTCCGCGACGTCGAACACTGAAGGCGTGCGCCGCGATGCGCGGCGTATCAGCGAATTTCCACCGCGGTTCTTCGCCGCGGCAATTCTTTCCGGTCTCCGCCTCACGGAATACGCTCACGCGACAGCGCGCACTGGCCGCGCTTCCGCACCGGCCCTGCTGAGTCGTGCACGATGCCCACCCGTCCACCTGCATCGTGCAGTTTGCCGCGAGGCGAACGCCGACTTTCCGAATATTCCCATATCAATCCATCGCTTACGACTCGGATTACGATGGCACGCCTATTGATATTTCTTTTTCCGGGAGGCGCAGCACCACGCGCCACCTCGGGTCACACAACTCTTCACACAACGGAGATACGTCATGCTTCATTACGCCTTGGTCTTTCTGGTTGTCGCATTGATCGCAGCTGCGCTGGGCTTCGGCGGAATCGCCGGAGCGGCAGCCGGTGTTGCCAAGATCCTGTTCGTCGTCTTCCTGGTTCTCTTCGTCGCCTCGCTCGTTGCAGGCGGCTTGCGAAGAAACTAGGTATTGGTTTCGCGCGCCCCGCGACTCCAGTTCGGGAGAAGTATCCGATGAACTCCAGAGTCCCGTCCAAAATCCAGCCGATGGCGATGGCGCTCGCCGTCGGCTTGGCCCTGGGCCTTGGCACTGCGCGCGCCGAAGTCAGCGACGCAGACAAGGCCTTTCTCGACACGATGGCCGCGAGCGACACCGCGGAAGTCGAGCTCAGCCGCGTCGTCGCGGCGCAGGCGCTATCGCCGCAAGTGCGGGATTTCGCGCAAACGATCGCCTCGGACCACAGCGAAAACTACCAGGCTTTGCTCGAGCTTTGCCGTGACAAGAAGTACGCGGTCGCTCCGCGCGTCGACGCAACGCACGGCCAGGTCATAGCCAGGCTGCGCAGTGCCGATTCCCCCGAGGCAGCCGAGCGCGCATATCTGGATTCGATAGCCGCCGATCAGGCAAATATCGACAGTCTGCTCGAGAAGATTGCCGGAAATTCGAACGATGCGGATATCGCCAGGTTCGCTTCGGACACGCTGACGGCGGTCAAGAACCACGAGGATTCGGCCAAACAGCTGGCCAGCAAGTAGACTGCTCCTCAGTTGGACGGGTGGACGTTCAGACGTCCGTGCCCCGACCGGCCAGGTACCTAGATACCGTACTGCTTGCGCTTGCGATACAACGTGGAAACGTCGATTCCGAGAAGCCGCGCGGCTTCGTCCAGCGAATCGGCGTTGGCGATCACGGCAGTGATGTGCTCGCGTTCCAGGTCGGCGATGCTCAGATGATCGCCGGCCCGCGGTCGCGTTGCGCGCTCGGCGTTGCTGTCGCCGATGCCCAGGTGGACGACCTGCACTTCGGGACCATCGCAGATGATCGATGCCCGCTCCACGACATTCTGCAACTCGCGCACATTGCCAGGCCATGCATAACCCTTGAGCAGTTTCATCGCGTCATCGCTGAAGCGCGAGACCGGCCGCCGATACGCCTTCACATAGCGCGATAGGAAGGTTTCAGCCAGCGCCCCGATATCTTCCGCGCGCTCGCGCAGGGGCGGCAGTACGAGGCTGATCACGTTGAGGCGATAATAAAGATCTTCGCGAAACGTCTTCTGCTTGACCATTTCCTCGAGGTTGCGGTTCATCGCCGCGATGATGCGCACATCCGCGGTGCGCGACTTCGGGTCGCCGACACGCTCGTATTCCTTGTCCTGGATGAAGCGCAGGAGCTTCGGTTGCAGAGGCAGGGGGAAATCGCCGATTTCATCGAGGAACAGCGTGCCGCCGTTGGCCTGGCTGACACGCCCCTCGGTGCTCTCGGTCGCTCCGGTGAAGGCGCCCTTCTGGTGACCGAACAACTCGCTTTCGAGCAGTTCCGGCGACAGCGACGGGCAGCTGATCGTGACGAATCCGGCTTTCGACCTCGCGCTCCATTGGTGGATCGCGCGCGCCAGCATGCCCTTTCCGGTGCCCGATTCGCCGAGAACGAGCACGTTCGCATCCGTCGTTGCAACTTGCCGCGCCATCTGCACGACCGCGCTCATTGCCGGATTGCCGCTCTTCATCTCGGCCCGGACCGTCAGGCCCACGTCGGCTTCGAGTTGTTCGAGGCGCAGCTCGAGATGCCGCGTGTGCACCTGCTTTTCGGCAGACAAGCGCAGCTGTTCGGGTGAGCACGGCTTGACCAGATAGTCCACGGCCCCAGCCTGGATCGCCTTGACCGCGGTGCCTACGTCGGACTGGGCAGTGGCCATCACGACCCGCATCCACGGCGCGATCTCGCGCAGCTGCGGCAGCAAGTCCAGCCCGGACTCTTCGCCGAGATTCAGATCGAGGAAGCACGAATCGAAAACCGCTGCGTTCGCACGCACGCGCGCCTGCTCACCGGTCTGGGCAGTGGCGACCGCAAAACCGGCATCCTCCAGACAATAGCGAAAACTGCGCAGGATGGATTTGTCGTCATCCACCAGCAAAATGTTCCCGCGCTCGCCGTCTCCGATTTGCATTGGTCTTCACGCTCCATCGAAATTCTGCGTGCACTCTAACTGCACGTGGTGCTGTTTTTGTGAATGCACTTGAAACCGCTGGGTCCGCTCGCAAGGCAGTGCAGCGCGCCCGTTGCGTTTTGGCCCCCCGTGCATTGTGCGAGCGTGCAAGCCGCCGGATACCTCTGTAGCGCATTGCTTTTAATGCATTTTATCGAACTTGCCCGGCATGGTATGGAACTTGAGGGTAATCAATCGGCAGCCTCTGGCGGGCTGTCCCTGAAACCCAAGGAGGACCGCCATGACAAATCCAGCCGCCGCATTGAACGAGCTGATCGAAATCACGCGGGATGGCCAGACGTTTTATACCGACGCTGTCTGCCGCGTCACGAATCCGCATTTGAAAGCTGTTTTTCGCGCGCTCATCGACGTCAAGACGAAGATGATCAGCGCCCTTTCCGAACACGTGCGCGCACGCGGCATGGAACCATCCGCGCAGGGCACACTCGCCGGAGGTTTCCAGAAACTTTACGCCGAGGTGCGCGCGAAACTGTCGGCTCACACCGACACGACGTTCGTCGCCGAGCTCGAAGCAGCCGAGGACCGCCTGCTCTGCGCCTTCGAGCAGGCTGCTGCCGATGCCGACGATCCGGAGTTGCGCACGATCATTACGCGCTATCTGCCGAAGGTTCGCCTTTGCCACGATGAAATGCGCAACCTGAAATTCGCGCTGGCGGCATAGCGGATCTGCTGGTCTTCAGCCCGAGACAAGAATTCTTTCTTCCAACCAGAAAGCCGCATACGAACGAGCCAAGCGCACGGCGTCGAACACCCAAAAGCACGGCGGCTGAAGTGCTGCGCGATGGCGCGCATGAACGGGTACGAATCCGATTCTCGCGCCGTTGCTTGTTTATCGGTTGTTCACCAAAGCAATACCCGGAACCGCCATTCTTGGCCGCCGGACTGCGGCCATGAAAGGCTCTGTTGCAACGCACGCCCATCCCGCCGGCAAGTGCCGGCATGGCGCGTCGTTGCGAGTTCGATGAGCTTTCGCCACCTATACGCACCGTACCCCTACCAAGGAAAAGACAACCAAGCATGGCCAGCCGAAACACGCCGGTTCCATCCGGGAAAGAACGGCGCGCACCTTTGGTGATGGCCGTCGACGACGAATCGATCAACGTAAAACTCATGAGCGCCCTGCTGACCGAGCGTGGCTACGATGTACTGCCCGCACTGAGCGGCGAAGAGGCGCTGGCACGCAGCGTGGCGCGCCGACCCGACTTGGCAATCTTCGACTTGAAAATGCCGGGCATGGACGGCGTTGCACTGTGCCGGCGCTTCCGCGAGATTCCCGAACTGGCGGCTATTCCTGTCATCTTCGTGACGGGCACTGCAGACGAGGAAGATCTCGTGCGCTGCTTCGAGGCCGGCGCGGTCGATTTTCTCAGCAAGCCGATTGTTCCGGCGGAGTTGCTGCAGCGTGTGCGAACGCATCTGGAGCTGAAGTTTTCGCGTGACCGCCTGGTCCTCAAGGCACGCGACTGCGACACGCTGACGGCAATGGTCGCGCACGATTTGAAGAGTCCGCTCGCGTCGATTCGCTTCAGCGTGCAGATGCTCGCCGAGGAGCCGGCGCTGCGCGAAGAGCGGCTGCAGGATCTGCTCGCGTCCCTGGTCGACTCGACTGACCGCACGCTGGCATTCATCGACGACTTTCTCAATCGCAATGCCGCTGCCAGTACGGTCTCTCTGGATGCCTTCAAGCCGTTTGCACTGCGCGACCTGCTTTCATCCCTCGTGCAGATTTACAACCACTACGGAAGCGAAAAGAAGATTCGGGTCGAGTTTGCACCTGCCGAACCGCTCGAAGCTTTCGGAGATCCGCTGGCAGTCGAGCACGTGATCGAAAACCTGCTGAGCAATGCGATCAAATTCGCGCCGCCCGGCAGTCGCGTCCGCGTCGTGCTGGAACCGGGCAATCCGGGAACGGCACGGGTACGCGTGCTCGATCGTGGCCCCGGCATCAACGAGGCCGATCGCAAGCAACTCTTCCAGCGTTACGTGCGCCTGAGCGCGCGGCCGACTTCCGGCGAATCATCCACCGGCCTTGGCTTGTCTATCGCCAAGCAACTCGTCGAAGCGATGCACGGCAGCCTCGTCTACGAGCCGCGCCCGGGCGGCGGATCGGTCTTCGTATTCGAGATGCCGACGCGGCCGGTCAGCTGAATACCGTCGCGGATCGAGCGACGGATTGGCGCGTGATGCGAAAGATGAGCGCCTCGGCCCGCATGCTTCTCCCGACAGGTCGCGCGGCTTTCTCGACGGCAGTGTCGCGTTTTGCACGGCGAGCCCATGAAACGGTGGTGATTTGCATCGGCGGGTACGCCTGATCGGGCGGGTACTCCTGATCGGTTACGCAAAACGCGGTCCGCAACACGCGGCCGCCGCATCAACGCTTGCTTCGCAGTCACGTGGCACAGGCTTTGCCCTGTTTCGCCTCAGGTCGTCGCGCGACGAGCGCTCAATGTGTCCCGTTTCTCGCAACCAAGGAGGCTAATCCCCATGCCGGCTCCCAAGCAATTCCTGAACGACATCGAGGAAATTCGCAAGCGTGCCCGCCAAAACATCGAAAAAGGCGCGGTCACCGACGGTTACAAGGCGGATAGAAAAACCGTGCTCGAACTGCTCAACGCCGCGCTCGCCACCGAGATCGTCTGCGTGCTGCGCTATAAGCGCCACTACTTCATGGCATCCGGCATACATGCCAAGAGCATTGCAGCGGAGTTCCTCGAGCACGCCGTGGAAGAACAATCGCATGCGGACAAAATCGCCAGGCGCATCGTGCAACTCGGCGGCGCGCCGGACTTTTCGCCGGAAGGACTGGCGTCGCGCAGTCATTCCGAATACGTGGAGGGCAAGGAGCTTGTCGAGATGATCGAAGAAGACCTCGTGGCGGAGCGAATTGCGATCGACACCTATCGCGGAATTATCCAGTACCTCGGCAATGATGACCCGACCACGCGGCACATGATGGAAGGCATTCTCGCATCGGAGGAAGAGCACGCGGAAGACTTGAGCTCGCTGCTCGAGGAACTCGGCAAGAAAGGCGAACCTGCGCGTGTCCCTTTGCGGAAGCTGGCCAGCAGCTGACTAGGGACTGCCACGGCCTGCTTGCAAATTGCATTTGCCGATAGCGGCAGCGGGCAATTTGCGCGGGCCGGAAAACGCGCCGTGCGTGTAACTGGTTGAAACTGTTATCCGTGGCAGCTGGCACGCAACTTGTTCTATCTGCGATGCGTCTCCAACCAAACGAGGTGTTGTCTATGAAACGTCAACTATGCGCAATGGCATTCGGGCTGGCCCTGGCATGCGGCGGCCTTGCAACTGCATACGCCGCTAACACGGATACGAGTGCGAAGTCGTCTCAGCAGCCGGTTACCGACACGTGGATCACGACCAAGGTAAAGAGCGAACTGGCCACGACCGAAGGAATCAAGTCGGGTGACATCAGCGTCACGACGAAGAACGGTCTTGTCACCCTGTCGGGCACCGTCAGCAGCAAGGCCCAGGTACAGAAATCCGTAGCCGTCGCCAAGGCGGTCAAGGGTGTGCGGGACGTCGATTCTTCGGCCTTGAGCTCGCGCGACTGATCGCACGGAGCCCATCTACATTTGTTCGACCAATCTGGAGCAGTCATGAACGAGGACAGAATCAAGGGTCAATGGAAACAGCTTGCCGGAAAGCTCAAGGAAAAGTGGGGCAAGCTCACCGATAACGACCTGCAGCGGGTGGACGGCAGCAGCGAGTATCTCGCTGGCCGCTTGCAGGAACGTTATGGAATCGCCAGGGACGAAGCGAAGAAACAGATCAGCGAGTTCGAAAAATCGCTTTGACGTTGAGTATCGGGGCGCAGCGGGAAGCTGCGTGAGTGGCAGGTGGAAAGCGGCGTGCGCGCCGCTTTCTGCCGTCAGAAATGCGTGAGCCAGCAAACGCCGCAGCAGACTCCGGCAATTTACAGGCACAGGGCAACCTCACGACGGCGCGATGCACGCGCCATGCTTCGAAGACTTTCCTTCCGACAAAGAGCAGGCCCGCAAGGCGAGGCCTGCCCTCGAAGGCGCTAGTGAGGCGTCGGGCCGGGTGGTGGAATCGGTACAGTCTGGACGGCTGGGAGACTTAGCGCCGGAGCCGTATTGATGCACGTTGGATGGCCAAACCCACTGGCGCTCACGCCGTCGACGATGTCGTAGATGATGTTGTCCGGACGATCGGCGTCCCCTGAAACGCCCCTCCCGAACAGATAGTCGAAGTTCAGCGCTTTGCGGACCCGCCAAGCGATCATGTGATCGGCGCACGAGGTGTCGCCGCTCACGCCCACCGCACCCCTGACGCTTCCGGTTCTGTCGTAGAGCGCCAGCCCCCCGCCGAACACGTTCACACCTCCGATCCTGTTGCCGATCATCGGATCGTGGCTCGTGCCATAAGCCTGCGCGGGCCCCTTGTACGCTACACCGGTATCCACGGGATTGCTCGCCTGCAATCCGAACAGGCTTTGACCCGGCTGTACGGCCGAATAGAGGTTAGCCGTGGACAGCGCCAGATTGTCGAGACTGAAAGCATTCGCGGTATTGGCCTTCTGCGCCGAAATCACGCGGCTGCCAGGCCACTGCGAGCCGCGATCGCGGCCGGAGAAGGCAACGGCGCAGACAACTCCATCGCGGTCGACGAGCGTGGCCCACATCTGGAAGTCCAGTCCGGAGGTTTCAACCGCGACCGCCGCAATCAGGGCCACGGTAAGTTCACCCTGATCCGGCAAAAGATCACACCCTGTAGGCTCAGGGGTTGGCAACAGGGTCGGTTGATCTGCGGACACGCTTGCGGGGAAAGCAGCCAGACAAAGTGCGGCGACGCCAACTTTGAGCACCAGTTTCATGATAATCCTCCTCGACTGTAAGGAACGTTGAATGCGACCCGACGTTGCACCGCTCGGCGCGCTCATGTTTCCCACCGTCCTGCTGGCCCGGCATGCGCCGCTGCGGATTCCTGTCCGCAGCCGTCATGGCGCTGGATTGTGCCGACTCCAGTCTCCGACCTTCGTGCCGCGCTCTCGCCCCGTTCCAGTGTCCTCTCGAGGCACGACACGAATGTCCAGGTCACTCCCCGGGATTATCGCCGCCGTCGGGCCTCCCTTGAGGCCGGCGTGATCGGTGTAGATCTCAGGGCTTGGCCCCAGTGGGCGCCGCTCGTGGCAACCCA
>DASRTK010000412.1:0-5570 GCA_035655975.1 Rudaea sp. | reverse complement strand
GGCCTGCAGGTGCACGACGTCGCCGGTTTCCAGCGCGACGACACCGGCGGCACGATCGACAAACCGGCCGGGCATCCGTACCTGCGCCTGACTCGCACGATCGAGCCGCGCATGGTCATGACGATCGAGCCGGGCATCTACTTCATCGACATGCTGTTGGCCGAGTTGAAGGGCAAGCCGCAGGCCAGCGACGTCAACTGGGACAAGGTCGACCGGTTTCGCCAGTATGGCGGCATCCGCATCGAGGACGATGTGGCCTGCACCGAGGGCGCGCCGGAGAATCTCACGCGCGACGCTTTTGCGGCGGCCGCCTGAGGCCGCTTGCAGCTTTGCGACGGCAGCGACAACGTTGCGTTGCGGCTCAACGACGCTGCGTATAATGTGGGGCGCAAATGGACGGCGCGACGCACACTGCTGACGACCGTATCGAGCGCTCCTGGTTCCGGAGCCCGCGAGGCCTGCGTTTCGCTCTCGAACTGGGCGCGATAATCCTCGCCAAGGTCATCGTCATGATCCTGCTGTATTTTTTCCTGTTCGCGCAGACACGCGTGCCGACCTCGCCCGCGGCGATGCGCGATCATCTGGTCGAAGCCAGCACGGCGGTCCGTCGCGATGATCGATCCTGACCTGGTCGCCGTTTCGCGCACGCAGTTTGCACTGGTAGCGCTGTATCACTTTCTGTTCGTGCCGTTGACGCTGGGCCTGTCGTGGCTGCTGGCGATCATGGAAGCGGTCTACGTGATGACCGGCCGCGACATCTGGAAACGCATGACCCAGTTCTGGGGCGTGCTGTTCGGCATCAACTTCGCGATGGGCGTGGCGACCGGCGTGACGATGGAATTCCAGTTCGGCACGAACTGGGCCTACTACTCGCACTATGTCGGCGACGTGTTCGGCACGCCGCTGGCGATCGAGGGACTGATGGCGTTCTTCCTCGAGGCGACGTTCATCGGACTGTTCTTTTTCGGCTGGGACCGGCTCAGCCGCCTGCAGCACCTGACCGTCACCTGCCTGCTCGCGCTCGGCACGAACCTGTCGGCCCTGTGGATCCTGATCGCGAATGCGTGGATGCAGAATCCGGTCGGCGCCGATTTCAATTTCGACACGATGCGCATGGAAGTCACCTCGTTCTCCGCGGTGCTGTTCAACCCGGTCGCGCAGTCGAAATTCGTGCACACGGTCAGCGCCGGCTACGTGGTCGGCGCGATGTTCGTGTTGTCGATCAGCGCGTGGTATCTGCTGCGCGGCCGCAACATCGAGTTCGCCAAGCGCTCGATGACGGTCGCCGCGAGCTTCGGGCTGGCTTCGGCGTTGAGCGTGGTCGTGCTCGGCGACGAGTCCGGCTACACCGTTTCGGAAAACCAGAAGATGAAACTCGCCGCGATCGAGGCGATGTGGGATACCGAAGCGCCGCCGGCATCGTTCACCGTGTTCGGCTTTCCCGATGTCGCCGAGCGCACGACGCACATGGCGGTGCATGTTCCGTGGCTGATGGGCATCATCGGCACGCGCTCACTGGACGGCGTGCTGCCGGGCATCAACGAGTTGGTCCACGACGCGGCCCAGCGCATTGAAAACGGCCGGATCGCCTACGCGGCGCTGCAACGCCTGCGGTCGGACAGCAGTGACTCCCAAGCGCGGGCGGACTTCAATGCGCACAAGGCCGATCTCGGCTACGCGCTGCTGCTCAAACGCGACATGGCCGACCCCGCGCACGCGACTGCCGCCGACGTGCAGCGCGCCGCCGAGAGCACGATACCGAACGTGCCGTTGCTGTTCTGGTCGTTCCGCATCATGGTCGGTTGCGGGGTGTATTTCATCGCCCTGTTCGCCTGGTCGTTCTGGCTCGCCAGCAAGCGTCAGCTCGAGGCGAAACGCTGGTACCTCAAACTGGCGCTGTGGAGCCTGCCGCTGCCCTGGCTTGCGGCCGAACTGGGCTGGGTCGTCGCCGAAAACGGCCGCCAGCCCTGGGCCATCGAGGGCGTGCTGCCGACGGCGCTCGGCGTCTCTTCGGTTTCGGTCGGCCAGGTGCTGTTCAGCCTGATTGGATTTGTGACTTTTTATACTGCGCTCGCGGTCGTCGACATCGTGCTGATGCTCAAGTACACGCGGCACGGGCCGGACGGGCTGGGCATGTGGCCGCCGGCGCCGCGCGACGAGGGGGCTGACTATGCCGTTGGCACTTGATCGCCCTTTCATGTGTCGGCAAGGCGCAGCCGCGAGTCTAAAAGCTCGTCATTCCGGCGGAAGCCGGAATCCAGCTCCTTTGCTCTTCCCTCGACCTGGGAAACGATTGGAGCTGCCAAGCTCTGGCTTCTGCGGCAGGATGCCGCCCAAATGGGGCCCCCTGTGGCGCGGCGAGCGGGCGGAGAAAAAGCCCGAAGGGGCGCGCGCAGGATGCGCGCGCGTTCGCTGCGCGCATATGGATGTGCGCTCAGCGAACCCCGCAGCCCGCTCGCGCACTCGGAGGGCAGGATGCCCGGAGAGCGCGCCACCGGGGGTGTGTTTCTTTGGTTACTTTCTTTGCACAAGCAAAGAAAGTAACCCGCTCGCCCGCAGGGCGAGTGGAAGCATTGCACTTCAAGACGCAAGATCAACATGGATTCCCGCTTGCGCGGGAATGACGTCAAAAGAAAGGAGCTGGATTCCGGCTTTCGCCGGAATGGCAAACAATAAAAAGCGCAAAGCAAACACCAGGCGTGAGCGGCCTGCGGGAGCACGCCATGACCTATGAATTCCTGCGCCTCGCCTGGTGGCTGATCCTCGGCGTGCTGCTGATCGGGTTCGCGATCATGGACGGATTCGATTTCGGCATTGCCGCCCTCGTGCGCGTGCTCGGGCGCGACGACGACGAGCGCCGTGCGCTGATCGAAACGGTCGAGCCGGTCTGGGAGGGCAACCAGGTCTGGTTCGTGCTCGCCGGCGGCGCGACATTCGCGGCGTTTCCGCTGTTGTACGCGGTCGCGTTCTCCGGCTTCTATGTGGCGATGATGCTGCTGCTCGCCGCGTTCATCCTGCGTCCGGTCAGCTTCGGCTACCGGAATAAGTATACCAATCCACAATGGCGCAACGCCTGGGACTGGGCGCTCACGGTTTCCGGCAGCGTGCCGCCGCTGATCTTCGGCGTCGCGTTCGGCAACCTGTTCCTCGGCGTGCCGTTCCGCTTCGACCGCGACATGCGCATCGAATATACCGGCGGCTTCATCGACCTGCTGCATCCGTTCGCGCTGCTGTGCGGCGTGGCCAGCCTGGCGCTGATCCTCGCGCACGGCGCGGCCTGGGCCGCGCTGAAGTCCGATGCCAGCCTCGCCCAGCGCTGCGGCAAGGCGGCTCGGGTCGCGACGATCGTTTTTATCGCCGCCTATGCAGTCGCGGGTCTATGGCTGGTGCTTGGCGTGCCGGGTCATGCCCTGGCCGGCGCCGCAATGAGCGACGCCGCGTCCAACCCTCTGCTCAAGCGCGTCGTCCTGCAAGAGAACTGGTTCGCCGGTTTCGCCGCGGCGCATCCGGCATTCTGGATCGCTCCGCTGCTCGCATTCGCCGCGGCCGCGGCAACGGTAGCGCTGACGGCGCGGCAAAAATATCTGGCTGCATTTGCCGCCAGCGCTGCGACGATCGGCGCGACGATCCTCTCGGCCGGCTTCGCCCTGTTTCCGTTCCTGCTGCCGTCGAGCCTGGATCCAGGCAGCGGCCTGACGCTCTGGGACGCGTCCAGCAGCAAGAGCACGCTCGGACTCATGCTGCTCGCGGTCGTGGTGTTCCTGCCGATCGTGCTGGCCTACACGGGATGGGTTTATCGCGTGCTGCGCGGCCGCGTAAGCCTGGAACACATTCGTTCGTCGCACGGAATGTATTGAGGAGTCCGGCATGTGGTATTTCACCTGGGTACTCGGCATCGGTCTGGCCTGTGCGTTCGCGATCCTGAACGCGATGTGGTACGAGTTGCACGTCGATGCACAGTCACAACAACCGGCCGACGAGTCCAATCCGCCGCGCTGACAAGCCAGTTCGTGTGTTCGCGCGCCGCGCGCATGCGGCAACGCACCAAAGCATCCGCGCTGTGCAATAATTCACAGGAATCCGCATCACCGCTGCGGCCACCGCCATCAGGAGCCGGCGCCGCCGGCAAGTCGATCGTGTCAGGTACTCCACGCATGTTCCCGAAGTTCCCGCTCGGTATCGCCGGTGCCGTCCTCGCATTTTGCTGCGCGGGATCGGCGCTCGGCGCTGCGGAGCCTGCCGCGCCCAAAACCGTTCCGGCGGCCGCGCCGGCAACGACTGTAACAAGTGGACAAGTACACAAGTCCGGCTCGACGCCCGCGGCTGCGGCCGCAACCCCTGCGGCCGCGCCGGCGAAATCGGCCAAGGCAACCGGCAAGGGCAAGCTCAAGCCGAAGCCGCCGGCGCACGATCCGGCGGCCACGCGCATCGTCGACCTTGCCGGACTCGGCGAGGTCACCGTTTACGCGGCAAAGGGCGAAGCCAAGGGACTGGCCTTATTCGCATCGGGCGACGGCGCGTGGAATCTCGGCGTCTGGGATATGGCCCACACCGCGGCTGACCTGGGCTACTGGGTCGCCGGGTTCAGCACACCGGCGTTGCTGAAGGCGCTGGAAAACGGCGACGGCGAATGCAGCGACACATCGGGCCTGCTCGACCACGTCGGCAGCAAGGTCAAGAACGAATTCAAGTTGCCAGCCGACTGGCGCCCGGTCCTGATCGGCTATTCGTCGGGCGCCACGGTCATGTATGCCGCGCTGGCCCAGGCCGGCGACACGCGCTTTGGCGGCGCGATGACACTCGGCTTCTGCCCTGACCTGATCATCCACAAGCCGTTCTGCCAAGGCGCGGGGCTGACTGCCGACAAGCAGACCACGCCACCGTACGGCATCGTGTTCAACGCCGTGCCGCGGGTCGAGGCGCCATGGATCGTGCTGCAGGGCGATATCGACCAGGTTTGCAATCCGCCTGCGACCGAAGCATTCGTCAAGCAGGTCCAGGGTGGCCAGGTCGTGATCCTGCCAAAGGTCGGACACGGCTATTCGGTGCCGCGCAACTGGATGCCGCAGTATCGCCAGGGCCTGCTCGACTTGCTCGATGCGGCGCAGGCTACGGCGCGCGTCGCCGACGCTCAGCGCTGATCCGCCGCCACCTGCCACGACCATGAGCGAGAGCGCCGAGCGTCTTCCCGCGACAGCCGAACGCGGCACGTTCGCGCGCCTGCGCTGGATCGTGCCCGCGGCGTTTCTCGCGGTAGTCGCGTGGCTGCTGTGGCACGAAGTCGGCGAATTCCCGCTGCCCGACATCCAGAAGGCGCTGCTCGACGTGCCGACCGCCTCGGCACTCGGCGTCGGCGCGCTGGCCGTTTTCGCCGTCCTGTTCACCGGTGGCGTCGACTGGCTGATCGGCCGCTGGCTCAAGCTCGGACTGTCCGCGCGCGAATACCTGCGCCTGGCGTTCATCGCCAACGGCATGGCCAATACGCTGAACCTCTCCGGCGCGATGGGCGCGAGCATCCGCCTGATGGGCCTGTCCGCGCACAAGGTGCCGCTCTCGCGCGCCGCGGCGCT
>DASRTK010000411.1:0-7976 GCA_035655975.1 Rudaea sp. | reverse complement strand
GTCGCCGACGCGGGCGTTCTGTTGTGTCGCGTGACCCAGCTCAAGCGCAAGGGCGATGTGCGCTATGTGGGCGTCGACGCGGGCATGAACTCGCTGATCCGCCCGGCGTTGTACGAGGCGTATCACGAAATCGTGAACTTGAGCCGGATGCATGAATCCACAAGTGAACTTGTGCAGATCGTCGGTCCGATCTGCGAATCCGGCGACGTGCTCGGCAGCAACCGCCGCCTGCCACCGACGCGCGAAGGCGACGTGCTGCTGATCGCGCAAGCTGGCGCCTATGGCGCGGTGATGGCGTCGCACTACAACCTGCGCGACCCCGCGGCGGAGATCGTGCTGTGAGCGCGCTGTCGGATCCGCGCAAGGCAAAGGCGTTCCGCTTCGTGCGCCACGAGTACGCCGATAGCGAGGCGCGACTCGTCTACGCGTTCGACGACGACGCGGAAATGATCGAGCGTGTCGGTTTTCCTGACGCGCCGCCGTTGTTGCCGGAGCGCCAGGCGGCGTTCGAAGCCGCGCTGACTCTGCTGCACCTGATCGCGGGCGTCAGCTACTACAAGGCCGGCGTGCCGGGCGAGATTCGCGTCGAAGATGGATCGCTCGATGCGGCAACCGCAGGGTTTCTCGAGCAGGTCTATGTTCACGGGCTTGCCGAGTTCGCTTACCAGAACAAGCTCGATCTGCGAGGAGGAATCCGCTTTCCTTACTCTCGTCATCCCGGCGGAAGCCGGGATCCAGCGCCTTTCGAAGAGAGCAAGGAACTGGACTCCGGCTTCCGCCGGACTGCGGCGGCAGGAAGCCGAAGCGAACAGCGAAGCTGGCCCGAAGGGCGAGCCGCGGATGCGGCGAGTAATGACGAGCATAAGAGTCACACCGCGTTGGATTCGCAATCTCGATCTGCCATGGCGTTGAATCTCCCGCGCCGCACGCTGGTCCCGATCGGCGGCGGCAAGGACTCGCTCGTCAGTGTGGAAATGTTGAAAAGCGTGCATGAGCCGGCGACTGCCGTCTGGATCGGCGACTCGGCGCTGATCGCAGCGTGTGCCCAGCGCACCGGCCTGCCGACGCTGAACCTCAAGCGCACGCTTGCCCCGGAGCTGTTCGAGTACAACCGGCTCGGCGCCTTGAACGGCCACGTTCCGGTTACCGCGATCAACTCGGCGATCCTGCTGTGCGCGGCAATCCTGTATGGGTACGACGCGATCGCGTTCTCGAACGAACGCTCGGCTTCGGTGGCGACGCTCGAGTACGACGGCCAGCTGGTCAATCACCAGTGGAGCAAGGGACTGGACTTCGAGCGCGCGCTGCGCGACTACACGACGTCGCACATCGCCGCAGACGTCGACTACTTCTCGCTGTTGCGGCCCTTGTCGGAGCTCGCAGTTACGCGAGAGTTCGCCCGGCGCACGCAATACGACGACGTGTTCTCCAGTTGCAACCGCAATTTCCGCATCCGTGGCGCGCGGCCGTCGGATCGCTGGTGCGGGCAATGCCCCAAGTGCCACTTCGTGTTTCTCGCCCTGGCGCCGTTCGTCGCCAAGCCGCGTCTGCTGGCGATCTTCGGCCGCAACCTGCTCGACGACGGCGCCCTGGCGCCGGGGTTCGATGCCCTGCTCGAATACCGCGGGCACAAACCGTTCGAGTGCGTCGGCGAAGGACGCGAGTCGCGCGCCGCGATGCACGCGCTGACACAGCGGCCGGAGTGGGCCGAGGATGCACTGGTTGCGCGCTTCGCGACCGAGATTGCACCGCAGCTCGATCGCGGCGAACTCGATCTGGCGGCGTTGCTGCTGCCGTCGTCCACGCATTTCCTGCCGGATCGGCTGCGGGGCCTCGTGCATGCCGCGGGTTGAGGCGACGCGGGCGCCGTTGCGCCTGGCAGACCTTGCCGGGCGCAAGGTCGCAATCTGGGGCTATGGCCGCGAAGGGCGCGCGGCGCTGACGGCGTTGCGCCGCCGTTTTCCGGCAAAGGCATTGACGTTGTTCTGCAGCGAGGCGGAGGCTGACAAAGTCGCGGAGGATATGCAGCGCACGGACTGCCGAACCCGACCCTCGAACCCGCAGCCAGAGAGCAGTACCAGGATCCTCACCACGCAACCTGACTTGGGTGCACTCGCGCAATTCGACATCGTAATCAAGTCGCCCGGCATCAGCCCCTACAAGTCGCCGGCGCCGGAAGCAGAACATGCCGGGGTGCGCTTCACGTCGGGCACGGCGCTGTGGTTCGCAGAACACCCGCAGGCACGAACGATCTGCGTGACCGGCACGAAGGGCAAGAGCACAGTGGCAGCGTTGATCGCGCACATCCTGCGCAAGGGCGGCCTGCGTGTGGCGTTGGCTGGAAATATTGGGCTGCCGCTGCTCGACTTGCTTGATGTTGGCGCGCCGGATCAGGAACCAGCACCGGACTGGTGGGTCATCGAGTTGTCAAGTTTCCAGACGCGGGATTTCGATGGTGCGCCGACGATTGCCGTGATCAACAACCTGTATGAGGAACATCTCGACTGGCACGGTTCGCGCGAGCGCTACATTACCGACAAGCTTGCGATTGCCGCGCACGCGGAGCGAATCGTCGTCAATGCGCAGCCCGAATTGCTGGCGGCCACCGCGTCGAACTCGCAACGCAGCCAGTTTGGCTCGCCGAACGGCTGGCACGTAGCAGACAATGCGATCTGCCGCGGCGCCGATCGCGTGCTGGCGCTCCCGGCATTGCCGCTGCCGGGTCTGCACAACGCACAGAATGTCTGTGCCGCGCTGGCCGCGATCGACGCGACCGGCCTCGATGCCGAAACGCTCGCAGCACATGTCGCGACGTTCAAGCCATTGCCGCATCGCCTGCAGACACTCGGCACGCGTGGCCAGATCGGCTACATCAACGACAGCATTGCGACGACGCCTTATGCAACGATCGAGGCGCTGCTCAGCCTGGCCGGCCGGGCGACGACCGTCCTCGTCGGAGGATTCGATCGCGGCGTGAGCTGGCGCGCGTTCGTCGATCACGTTGCCCGGCATCCGCCGCACGCGGTCGTGACGATGGGTGCGAATGGCGCGGCGATAGCGGCGGCACTCGCGGCGGTCGCGGCGCCGGCTTTCACGCTGGCGTCGAGCACGGCGCTGGCCGACGCCGTCACGCGCGCACAGGCGCTGACTCCACCAGGCGGAACGATCCTGCTTTCACCCGGTGCGCCGAGTTTCGACCAGTTTCACGACTACGCCGAGCGCGGACGCGAGTTCGCGCGGCTCGCCGGTTTCGATCCGGCCGCGATTGCGCAGATCGAAGGGATGGGAATCGCATGACGCCTGGCAGCGACGGCAAAAGCGGCATTCGCGTTTGGGATTTGCCGACGCGGCTGTTCCATTGGCTGCTGGTGGCGCTTGTCGCGCTCCTCTACGCCAGCGGCGAGTTCGGCATGCTCGACATGCGCTGGCATTTCTGGCTCGGCTACGCGACGCTCGCACTGATCGTGTTTCGTGTGTCGTGGGGATTGTTCGGCTCGCAGACCAGCCGCTTCTCCGACTTCGTGCGCGGGCCGGCTGCTGTCGGCCGTTACGTGAAGGCGCAAATATCCACAAACGCGCATTTTAGCGTCGGGCATAATCCTCTTGGCGGCTGGTCGGTGCTGGCGCTGCTGCTGAGCGTGCTGCTGCAGAGCGTTACCGGCCTGTTCGCCAGCGACGGAATAGACACCGACGGACCCTTCAGCGGGGCCGTGTCGGGCTACACCGTCAAACTGATGACCCGCCTGCACAACTGGAACGAGAATGTGTTGTTGCTGTTGATCGCACTGCATGTTGCCGCAGTGTTGTTCTATCTGCTGATCAAGCATGACAACCTGATCACGCCGATGTTTACCGGCCACAAGCAGGGTGGACCCTTGGACAGTCCTCGCTTTGCCAGCACGTGGCTTGCGCTGCTGCTGCTGTCGTTGAGCGTGGCCGCGGTGGCGGCAATGGTCTGGTACGCAGGCCCGTAGGGTGGGCCTTGGCCCAGCGTTTTTCTTTTTGGCGCAAAAGAGAAGGCGGTGGGCCAAGGCCCACCCTACGCGCACCGATCGTGTTTTTGAGGCGAGACGCTAGTCCTGCTTGTACTTGTCGTGGCAGGCCTTGCAGGTGCCTCCGAGCTTCTTGAACTGTTCCTTCATCTTCGCTTCGTCGCCGCCTTTGGCAACCTCGCTCATCGTCTTGGACTGTTCGATAAGGTCGTTGAGCTTGGATTTGAAATCGTCGAAGTTCGCCCAGATGTCGGGCTTGGCGTCGGTTTCGGCGCCCTTTTCGGAACCTTTCGGGAAGCCCTCCAGCGCCTGTGGCGCGAGGAACTCGATGCGCTCGGCGTGCTTGGCGAATTCCTTGGCGTCGAACGGGATCTTGCCCTTGGCCATCGCGCCCATCGGGCCAAAATTCCAGCCGACCATGGTCATTACGCTGCGCCGGTATTCGATCACGACATCGGGCTTCATCTGCGCTACGGCCGTGGCGGCGAAGCCGACGGTCAGGGGGATCAGCATTGCGATCCGAAAGCTCATGCAGCGCTCCGTTGGTTCGGTTCAGGGAAGGGCCGCTAGTCTAGCAACACGACCTGCGGTGCACCAAGACCGGCGTCGGGTGGCGCAGTATCATTAGGGTTTCCCCGCACGGAGTCGTTTCATGAGAACAGCAATGATTGCCTTGGGATTTTCCTTCTGCTTCGGCATCGGCGCTGCGCAGGCGGCGATGGTCGCGCGCAACGTCGACTACGACGTCGACGGTAAAAAAATGCAAAGCGTCCTGGTCTACGACGACGCCGTGAAGACTGCGCGGCCCGGTTTGGTCATGACACCGGACTGGCTCGGCATGAACAAGGATCAGGTCGCTTTGGCGCAGAAGGTTGCCGGCAAGGATTATGTGATCCTAGTTGCCGACGTCTACGGCGCCGACGTGCGGCCGAAGAATGCGGACGAAGCCGGCGCCGCGGCGAAGAACATGTACGAGCACCGCGGCGACTTGCGCGCGCGCATCAACGCGGCGTTGACCCAGCTCAAGGCCCAGGCCGGCAAGGCGCCGCTCGACGGCAAGCACTGGGGTGCGTTCGGCTACTGCTTCGGCGGAGCCACCACGCTCGATCTCGCTCGCTCCGGCGCCGACGTGCAGGGTGTCGTGTCGTTCCACGGCAACCTGTCGACCGACGACCCGGCGTTGGCGAAGAACATCAAGGCCAAGGTGCTTGCGCTGAACGGCGGCGACGACAAGTTTGTATCCGACGAATCGATTGTCGCGTTCAAGAAGGAAATGCGCGATGCGAACGTCGACTGGCAGCTGGTCAGCTTTGGCGGCGCAGTGCACTGCTTCGCAATCCCGACGGCCGACAACACCGTGCCGGGTTGCCTCTACAACGAACGCGCGGCCAAGCGTGGCTACGCATTGATGCACAGCTTCCTCGATGATGTATTCGCGACAAAATAACGCCGTCCGGCCACTCTGCGCGCGCACCGCGGCTGGCGCGCGCGCAGGTCCACAGCACAGGAACGCACGATGAAACCCTCGGGCTGGTTCACGCGTTTTGCCAACAGTGCGGCCCAGGCCACCGGGCATCCGTCGGCATTCATGATTTCCGCTATCGTCGTCGCGGTCTGGGCGATCACTGGCCCGCTATTCAAGTTCAGCGATACCTGGCAGCTGGTGATCAACACCGGCACGACGATCATCACGTTCCTGATGGTGTTCCTGATCCAGAACACGCAGAACCGCGACAGTGCCGCGATCCACCTCAAGCTCGACGAACTGATCCGTTCGCACAAGGAGGCGCGCAATTCCATGCTGGACCTCGAGCATGGAGACGAAGAGATCCTCGGCAAATTGCGTGAGCGCTATGAAGCATTGGCCGCGAAGGCGCGCAACGAAGGCGGCGCGCACCCCGAAGAGGCCTAGGAGGACGAAGGGGCAGTCGAAACTCCACATGCGAACGACGAACCGGTAAGGCTGGTTTGCGTCGCGAACGGTGCCCGGTAAGCGCCGGTCTGGGCCGCCTCAGTGATTGCGCTGCAGGGCGTAGTCGGCAAGCACCGCCAGCGCATCGCGTGCCACTGAATGCGGCAGTGTGGACAACGCCGCTTTTGCGGCATCCGCGTACTGCTGGGCGCGCTGGCGCGCGCGTGCGATCGCACCGGTATCGCGGATCGCAGCAACGATGTTGTCGAGCGAATCCAGGCCGCCGGTCTCGATCGCGCGGCGCAGGCTCGCCGCCTGTTCGGGTGGTGCCCGTTCGATCGCGTAGATCAGCGGCAGCGTGGCCTTGCCTTCGGCAAGGTCGTCGCCGATGTTCTTGCCGAGCGTGCCGGCATCGGACACGTAGTCGAGCACGTCGTCGGCGATCTGGAATGCAAAGCCCAGATTGAGACCGAACCGGGCCAGCGCTTCTTCGTGGCCCGAAGGCATGCCGGCCAGAAGTCCGCCGAGGCGCGTCGCCGCGGCGAAGAGCACGGCAGTCTTGCGCTCGATGACGCGCAGGTAAGCGGCCTCGTCGGTGTCCGGATTGTGGACATTGAGCAGTTGCAGCACCTCGCCCTCGGCGATCTGGTTGGTGGTGTCGGCAAGCAGGCGCATCACGCGCATGTCGTCGGCCTCGACCATCATCTGGAACGAGCGCGAATACAGGAAATCGCCGACGAGCACGCTCGCGGCGTTGCCCCAGAGCGCATTCGCGGTCTGGCGTCCGCGCCGCAGGTCGGATTCGTCGACGACGTCATCGTGCAGGAGCGTGGCGGTGTGGATGAATTCGACGACCGCGGCAAGCAGCACGTGATCGTGGCCGCGATAGCCGCTCGCCTGCGCCGCCAGCAACACCAGCATCGGCCGCAGGCGCTTGCCGCCGCCGCCGATGATGTGCTCGGCAACCTGGTTGATCAGCACGACGTCGGAGGCCAGCCGGGTGCGGATCAGGCCGTCCACGCGCGCCATGTCGGCCGACGCCAGCGCCTGTACGTCGGAGAAGTGCCTGATGGAACGGGAAAGATCGGGTGAAACAGTCGACATCGCAGCGGTCTTGAGGGAACCCCGGATCGATTATAGCGGGCAATTTCGCGTGGCCGCTGCGCCGCCGGCTTCGGAGCAGAAATTTCCTACAGCTTTGGGCGCTGTTCGCCGACAGGCCGCGGACGGCGCCATGGTATTCTGTGTTCACCTTCAACGTCGATTCAACGCAGAGGAAACCTCATGGCACGCGGCATCAACAAAGTCATCCTCGTAGGCAACCTCGGCGCCGATCCGGAAACGCGCTACACGCCGAGCGGCACGGCAATCACGTCGATCCGCATCGCGACCTCGGAGTCGTGGAAGGACAAGCAGACCGGCGAGCAGCAGGAACGCACCGAATGGCATCGCGTCGAATTCTTCGCGCGCCTTGCCGAGATCGCCGGCGAATACCTGAAGAAAGGCAGCCAGGTCTACATCGAGGGCAAGCTGCGCACCGACGAATACGAGAAAGAGGGCGTCAAGCGCTGGTCGACGAAGATCATCGCCGACGAGATGCAAATGCTCGGCAGCCGTGGCGGCGGCGAAGGCGGTGGTGGCGGCGGTGGCGGCGGCGGGTACGAGCGCCGTGAACGCGGGCCAGCGCGCGGTCCGCAAACCGCCCCGCAGCGCAGCGGCGCGCCGGCGTCGCCGGCGCCGGCCGGAGACAGTTTCGAGGACGACGAAATTCCGTTCTGAGTTCGCGGATCGTTGCCCCGAACGAAATGCGCCGGTGTCGAGGCTGCTCGACCCGGCGCATCAGCGATTCAATTTCAGATCAAACGCACGGCCACGTCATCTTCGTTCCTGACGCGGAGGTGGGAGCGAATCGTCGTCGTCGTAATAGGCGACTTCGTCATCCACGTATTCATCATCGTCCCACGCGGGTTGTGCGTTCAGGACTTCGGCATCCGGATCGTCGCTGCGAATCACCGCAGTTTGACCTGAGGGTACGCCGTAGGTAACGGTGCGGGTGTCTTCGTAAACCGCGC
>DASRTK010000410.1:0-1668 GCA_035655975.1 Rudaea sp. | reverse complement strand
TGCGCGTCAGCGCGGCGGGTATAACCTTTGAGACCGATGAAGCACGATAGGGTTCCGGGGAAGGGCCTCCTTCAGCCGAAGCGGCTGCGTTCGTTGGACGAGGGGATGTTCAGCGCCTCGCGGTATTTCGCCACGGTGCGTCTTGCAACTTCGATACCGCGGCGGTTCAACTCGACCGCCAGCGCCTGGTCCGACAACGGCTTGGTATGGGTCTCCTCGCCGATCAGCTTGCGGATCATCGCCTGGATCGCCGTTGCCGAGGCCGCGCCGCCGTCGATCGTGGATACGCCGGACGAGAAGAAGTACTTGAATTCGTAGGTGCCGCGCGGCGTGTGCAGGTATTTGCGCGTGGTCATGCGCGAGACTGTCGATTCGTGCATGCTGATCTGCTCGGCGATGTCGCGCAATACCAGTGGGCGCATGGCTTCCGGCCCGTAGTCCAGAAACGCGCTCTGCGCTTTCACGATCGCGGTGGCGACTTTCAGCATCGTGTCGGCGCGGGTCTGCAGGCTCTTGATCAGCCAGCGCGCCTCCTGCAACTGGCCGCGCAGATAACTCGCGTCGTCGCGCTGCGCCCGCGCCATCAGCGAGGTGTAATGCGCGTTGATGCTGAGCTTGGGCTGGCAGTTCTGGCTGAGCGACACCTGCCAGCGGCCGGCACGCTTGAACGCATAGGCGTCGGGCGCGACGAACTCGGCCTTGCTCGGACTGATCTGCGCGCCGGGTTTCGGGTCGAGAGAGCGCACCAGCGCAATCGCCGTATCGAGCTCTTCGGCATTGACGTGCAGCACGCGGCACAGGCGCGCGCGATCGTTGCGGGCAAGCGTTTCCAGATGATGGATGACGAGTTCACGCGCCACGGCCCAGCAGGGGGTGCTGGTATCGAACGCATCGAGTTGCGCGCGCAGGCATTCGCTCAGCGTGCGGCTGGCAACGCCAAGCGGATCGAAATGCTGGATCCGGTGCCGGATCGCTTCGACTTCATCGACGTTGACATCGTGCAGCGTCGCCAGGTTCTGGCGCAGCGTTTCGCTGGATTCGTGCAGATAGCCGTCGTCGTCGATCGCCTCGATGATCGTGGCGCCAATCGCACGGTCGCGCGCGGACAGCGGCGACAGGTTCAGCTGCCACAACAAGTGGTCGCGCAGGTCCTCGGGTTCCTGGTCCTGCGATTCGAAATCGTCGTTGTCGTCAGGCACCGGGCTGCCGTAGTCGGTGCGCCCGAATTCGAAGTCGATCGTGTTGTCGCCGTTGAGTTCGTCGCGGCGCTGGTCGTCGCGCGCCTCGTCATTGGCGCTGGTGGCGTCGAGTTCGTGATTGATCTCGGGCGCAGGTGTCTCCGGAGGAGCAACGTATTCGCCGTTGGCTTCTTCTTCGCCTTCGGGTTCGGACAGTTCCAGCAACGGATTGGACTCCATCGCCTGGCGCAGCTCCATCTCGAGCTCGATGCTCGACAGCTGCAACAGGCGGATCGCCTGCTGCAATTGCGGCGTCAGGGCCAGTTGCTGATGGAGGCGCAGTTGTAACGCAGGCTTCACTGATGGGTTCCGATCGTGTTTTTGCAGCCCCCGGGAGCGCAGGATAGCTCCGAATGCCTGCCGTTAGTCAATCTCGGGAAAGGGTTTATACTGGGACAATTCGTGCCGGGCGCTGAACGACCTTTGCGCC
>DASRTK010000409.1:0-10541 GCA_035655975.1 Rudaea sp. | reverse complement strand
TCATCACCCAGCGCGAACTCGGCATCGACACCGATTCGTGGGAGAACGCGCTGAAGAACACGCTGCGCCAGGCGCCCGACGTCATCATGATCGGCGAGGTGCGCACGCGCGAAACGATGGAACACGCGGTCAACTTCTCCGAGACAGGTCACCTGTGCTTGTGCACGCTGCATGCGAACAATGCCAACCAGGCGATGGACCGCATCATCCACTTCTTCCCGGAAGACCGGCATCCGCAGCTGTTCATGGACCTGTCGCTGAACCTCAAGGGCGTCGTCGCCCAGCAGCTGATCCCGACGCCGGACGGCAAGGCGCGTCGCGTCGCGGTCGAAGTGCTGCTCGGCACGCCGCTGGTGCAGGATTACATCCGCAAGGGCGAAGTGCACAAGCTCAAGGACGTCATGAAGGAATCGACGAACCTGGGCATGAAGACGTTCGACCAGGCGCTGTTCGAGCTGTACCAGGCCGGTGAGATCTCGTACGAAGATGCGCTGCGCTTCGCCGATTCGTCGAACGAAGTCCGCCTCAAGATCAAGCTTGCCCAGGGCGGCGACGCGCACACGCTTTCGCAAGGCATGGATGGCGTCGAACTGGTTGAAGGCTGACCTGCTGCGCGTTTCCGCTCGTTTCGAGCCGCCGCCGTTTGCCACTGCGCAGCCTGCGCATGCAGGCTGAGTTGCCGCCGCCGGACGTTGCGCGGCTGGAAGCCGCGCTCGAAGCCCTGTCGCAACTTCGCGGACCCGGCGCCGACGCGTACCTCGACGCGAAGGAAACGCCGTATGTCCGCGCCGAACGCGTGCGCAGCTATCTGCGTATCCGGCCCGGACTTGCGGCGGCCCACCGTGTGCTCGATTGGGGCTGCCGGCACGGCGCCAGCGCGCAACTCGTGCGCGCGGACCTTGGCGACGGTTACGACCTGCACGGCGCCGACTTTTGCGACGCCGATGAATACCGCGCCCTGCACCAGGCGTCGGCAATGACCTATCGGCGCCTCGAACATGCCTGGCGCCTCGACTATCCCGACGATTTCTTTGGCGCCGTCATTGGAGCCGGCGTGCTCGAGCACGTGGCGAACGTCGGCGAATCGCTGACCGAGTTGTGGCGTGTGCTGCGCCCCGGCGGCGCGTTGCTGCTGACGCATTTGCCGAACGCGCGATCGTGGAGCGAATGGGTCTCGCGACGCACTGCGCCGGAACTCGCACACGTACGGCGCTTCCGGCCGCGTGCGTTGGGCCAGAAATTGCTCGACCACGGTTTCGAAGTCGAGCAATGCGGGTTTCATCATTTTCCACCGACCACGTTGCCTTCGCGCGGCGATGAAGTCGCCGTCCTGCGCGGCGCCTTGCGCTGGGCCCAGCCGTTGCGTGCGGCCGAAACCATCTGGCCGCTGCGCGAATTCAGCGCAGCGATCTGGCTGATCGCGCGCAAGCGCCTGGGATTTTGATGCCCTGGGCTTGCGTCACGCAGTCTTGCAAAAAACATTGAACCACGGCCTCTCTCGGCCATCCATGGCCTCCGAGGCACTCGGGCTCCTGCCCATGGAAGGACACGAAGGACACGAAGGACAGAGCCACGAAGGTAGGCACAAGATGTGTGCCTTCCTGAACTGCGCGGACGCTTTCAAAATGCGAACCGATTTCATCGATTCTTCTTCGTGTTCTTCGTGCGCTCTCCTTCGTGTTCTTCGTGTCGATGATCTTTCTTGATTCTGACCGTAGCGATCCCGGAAATACGGCTACGGTGAGTTCAATTCGATCGTCTGCTGCATGCGGATGCCGGTCGGCGTCGCCGTCAGCGTGAAGTCGCTCGAGCGCAGCCACTTTTCGTACATGCCGAACATCTGCGTCTGCAGCTGGAGCTGACTCTGCTTGTCCGCCGGCATCGACTGCTTCATCGCTTCGAACGACCGGGCCATCCAGCCATAGACGACGCCGCTGAAATGCATGCGCAGGAAGACCGGCGTCGCCGCAGCCGGGGCTGTCAGCCACGTGCCGAGGGAGGCGACGTCGTCGGCGCCGGTCGCAAATGCGATTGCCTTGTCCGACATCGCAACCGTGACTGGCGGAGCGCCGGGCGGCAGCAGGTCGGCAGGCAGGGCGACCGGCTTGCCATCCGCGCTGATCTTGACCTTCTGCAACTGCGGCAGCGCGAGCTGCGCCATGCCGAGCGCGGCCATCGGATTGCTCGTCGCCAGCAGCAGCTTGCCGGCGACGTCGGGAATTTTCGATGACCCTTGTGCCAGTTCGAACTTGCTCATGCTCACCCGCAGTCCGGTCAGATCGCTCAGCGGCGGCGGCACGGTTATATCGACCTTGGCCTTGGAAGCGGCGAAGCCGTCGTTCAACGGATGCAGTCTCTCGCACGCATACGGCTTGGCGGCGACCGCATCGGCTTGCGCGATCCAGAAATCCTTGAGCTTGAGTACCGGCAGGGCGATGCTGAAATCGATCGCGCCCTCGCTGGCGGCGCCGGTGCCCGGCGCCGCGCCTATCGCGCCGGCGAACTGCTGGGCGATGCGAGTGTCGATCTCCAGCTGCGTCGCAATCCGCATGCGCTGTGGAGACATTTCCTCGGCGCCGAACACGACGCGCGGAAAGTTGTGCGCTATATCCAGGTACTCGGCGCGGCAGGCCGGGTCGCTCGCGATCGCCGGCAGCCCGAGCGCTTGCGCGAACTGCGCGTCGCTGCCGGCCAACGGCTTGCTCAGGATCTCGACGAGCCGGACGAAGTCGACAAACCCTTCGCCATGCGGCGAATACGCATATTGCTTCGCCAGAGCCTGCAGCGTGCCGGCATCGGCGATGTTCCGGGCCGGGCGTTTCATGCCGAGCAGGGTCTGCTTCAGGTCATCGCTGGCCTTGGGCGGGAACAGCGTGATGACGAGATGGTTGCCCTGGACCGCGATCGCCGCGGCCAGCGTATCGTTGCCCGGCTGCCAATACTCCTGATCGCCGGTCCTGGCCACGGGAAGCTTCGCCCCGGCATTTTGCTCGACGCGCGCGACCTCGGCCTTGAAGGCGGCCGCGTCGCCGAGTTCCATGCGCAGCACCGGCACCAGACCGACGCCATACAGGGCAATGCGCGCATCGGGCTTCAGGCCAATCTGCCGCAGCTTGTCCCAACTGTCGTGCGTCTTGATTTCTTCGAGCAGCGCGCTGGCGATCTTCTGCGAGGTGTCGTCGATCGCAGGCTTGGCGTCCTTCAGGATTGTTTCGTACAGGTCGAAAAGCGTCGGCCAATAGTCCTGCATCGGCTTGGAAAGCTGCTCGACTGTCGCTGCCGGCAGGGCCTCGAGATTTCCATATACATACGGTGTGTCCGCCGGGGCGTACGCAAGCGGCGAATCCGCCGTAGGCGGCTTGCTGCAGGAGGAAAACAGGACGGCAACCGCGATCAGTGCAGCGAGGCGAATGGTCAGGCGCATGCAAGTCCCCGGAATGCGCCGCGCACTCCGCGCGGCCGACCGGCAAATTATGCGCGTGTTACTACCGCACTGTCTGCCGCCAGCAACTCCGCGAGGACCGCCATGCGCACGAATACGCCGTTGGCGACCTGCTCGAGGATCAGCGATTGCGGGCTGTCGGCGACTTCGGAGGCGATCTCCACGCCGCGGTTGATCGGTCCGGGATGCATGACCAGGCAGTCCGGCTGCGCCCGGCCCAGGCGCTGCACGGACAAGCCGTAACGGGCGAAGTATTCCGACTCGGACGGAATCGCTGCGCCTTCCATTCGTTCCTTCTGCAGGCGCAGCATGATTGCCACGTCGGCGCCGGCGATCGCCTCGTCGAAATTGTGGAAAATGTGGCATCCGGGGAATTCGCCGTCGGCCGGCAGCAACTGGGGTGGCGCGCACAGGCGCAACTCGGCGACTCCGAGGGCGCGCAAGGCGTGGATGTCCGAGCGCGCCACGCGCGAATGGAGGATATCGCCGCAGATGACGACGCGCAGCCCGGAAAAATCCGGCCGGTGGCGGCGCAGCGCAAGCACGTCGAGCAGCCCTTGGGTCGGATGCGCGTGATTGCCGTCGCCGGCGTTGAGGACGGTAGCACGCGAGCGCAAATGCCGGGCGACGAACGCCGGCGTACCCGATTCCTTGTGACGCACGACGAAAGCGTCGCAGTGCATCGCTTCTAGCGTGTGCACGGTATCGAGCAGGCTTTCGCCCTTGACCGTCGACGAACTGGCGATGTCGAAGTTGATGACCTGCGCGCCGAGCCGCTTGGCGGCCAGGTCGAACGAGGTGCGTGTCCGCGTCGACGGCTCGAAGAACAGGTTCATCACCGTGCGGCCGGCCAGAAGGTCCAGCGGCTGCGCGCCGTCGCGGCTGGCTGTGCGCATCGCGTCGGCGCGGTCGAGCAGGGCGACGACGCGCTCGCGTGAAAGGCCCTCCAGCGTCAGCAAGTGACGCAGACGCCCTTCACCGTCGCATTGCAGGGTTGCTTCGGATGATTTTTGTTCAGGCATGGTCGAGCCAACGCTCCACGATGATGGCCGCCGCTTCGGCATCGAGCGCGGCGGCGTGCTTGCGTTTCGCCGTGCCTCCGGCGCGACGCTCGGCAAAACGCTGTGCCGCCTCGCGCGAACTGTGACGTTCGTCAACAAACGTCACCGGCAGGCGATAGCGGGTTTCCAGCTCGGCCGCGAAGCTGCGCGCGGCGCGGCTCGTGACCTGTTCGGAATCGTTCACGGTCAATGGCAACCCGACGAGCAATGCATCCGGCCGCCATTCACGCAGCAGCGCTTCGAGCCGCGCCCAGTCCGGGCCGCGTTCGCCATTCGCAAGCACTTCGAGCGCGCGCGCACTGCGCGAGATCATGTTGCCCACGGCGATGCCGATACGGCGCGTGCCGTAGTCGAAGCCCAGGATCGTCGTTGGCGCGCCCATCACGAGGGACGAGGGGCGAGGGACGAGGTACGAGGGTAAGAGCAGCGAGGCCGGCGCTGCGACGGCGCCGCTGTCGGGACAGGGGAAAGAAAACGTGCGGGTGGGGCTTCAATGGCGCCCCTCGCCCCTCGTCCCTCGTCCCTCGCCCCTTCCTTCACGCTCTCCCCGAGTAGCTCGTCAGGTTCGCAATCGTCACGCCGACCAGCGCGGCCGCGGCATCCCAGCGTTGCTCGATCGGCGTTTCAAACAGGATGTGTTCGGTCGCGTCAGCCGTCAGCCAGGCGTTTTCCTTCAGCTCGGTCTCGATCTGGCCCGCGCCCCAGCCGGAGTAACCGAGCGTGACCAGCGCGCGCTCCGGCCCACGGCCTTCGGCCATCGCCGCGAGGATGTCGCGCGAGGTCGTCACGCAGATCGAATCGGAGATCTTGAACGACGACTCCCAGCTGCCGTGCGGCGTGTGCAGCACGAAGCCACGCTCCGGTTGCACCGGACCACCGATGAGCACCGGCGAGTCGCCGATCTCGGCGCTGGACGTGCTGAGATTCATCTGCGCCAGCACGTCGCCGAGGCGGTATTCGGACAGGCGATTGACCAGTAATCCCATCGCTCCGTCCTCGCTGTGCTGGCACAGGAATGCGACGCCGCGCTTGAAACTCGGATCGCGCATCGACGGCATTGCGATCAGGAAGTTATTGGTGAGTGTCGTCATCGCCAACATGGGGCTATTGTACCCGCTCGCGCCGGTCTTGGCCGACTTGGCGTCTGCCGATTTGGCCGACCTCGGAACAAAAGCATCTACACGGAGAACACGGAGAAAGAGCGGAGAACGCGGAGAAAAGATGCGGAGCATGGAAGTGGCAAAATCGCACTGATACCTGACGTTGCTTGGGTTCAGGTTCACCTGTCTGGCTTCTCTCCGTGTTCTCCGTGGTTCAAGCTCTTGATTGTCCGAACCGCACACTAGCGGTTGCGCAACACATCGCCCGGCAGGAACTGCCAGGTCCGCGTCACGTAGAGCTCGTCGACCTTCTCGCCCGGCGGGATCGGCGGAAACGGCGCGGCGAGCTTGACGATGCGCAGCGCGGCGTCGTCGAGCAGCTTGTGGCCGCTCGACTGGATGATGTCGGCGCTGCGCACCGAGCCATCGCGATTGATCGAGACCGTGAGCACGAGCTGTCCGTGCAGTTGCTGGCGCCGCGCTTCGTCAGGATAGTTCAGGTTGCCGATGCGCTCGATGCGAGCGACCCAGGCCGACATGTAGGCCGCGTACTCATATTCTTTCGTATTGGCCGAGATGAATTTCTTTTTCGGCCGCTTGGCGTAGGCGACCGAATCGCGCTGCACTTCTTCGGCCAGGCGCGCCATCTCGACCTTTTTTTCCATCAATTCGCGCGCGGTCGGCAGCGGCATTTCCTGCCGCTCGGGCGACTCCTTCTCGGTGTGCACGGCGAACGACGACTTCTGCTGGGTCAGCAGCTCATGCGGCGTTTCAGGCTGCGGTTTCGGCGCGCCGGCCAGCAGCGGACGCGGAGCAAGGCCCGGGTCGGGCTTGTGGATCGGACTGGACAGCGGCTCGCTCGGCCGCAACGGCTTGTCGCTGTCGCCGCCGCCGGAATTGTGCGCCTGGGCGAGAAAATCGGCCTTTTCGGGTTTTGTGCCCGTCGCCGACTGGACCAGGATCACATCGAGCGCCGGCAGGCTCTGCGCAGGCTTTTCGTATTCGAAGGTCAGGCCCAGCGCGAGCACGCCGTGGGCGATCAACGAGAACAGCAGGGTGACTCCGAAGCGGTCGCCGCTGCCTACTGCGGGAGCACTCACGATGCCTTGGCCTCGAGCGCGTCGAACAGCATGCCGGCAATGTTCAGTCCGAATTGCGCATCGAGTTCACGGATGCAGGTCGGCGACGTCACGTTGACTTCGGTGAGGTAGTCGCCGATCGCGTCGAGGCCGACGAAGCGCATGCCGCGGCGGCGCAACTCCGGGCCGACCAGTGCCGCGATGCGGCGATCACCTTCGGACAGAGGCCGGCCGACGCCCTTGCCGCCGCGCGCCAGGTTGCCGCGGAAATCGTCGCCCTGCGGCATGCGCGCGAGCACGTACGGCACCGGCTCGCCGTCGATCATCAGGATGCGCTTGTCGCCGTCCTTGATTTCGGGAATATAGCGTTGCGCGACCGTGAAGTTGCGGCCCTCCTCGGTCAGCGTCTCGATGATGACGTTGAGATTCGGATCGCCGCGCCCGCTGCGGAAGATCGAGCGTCCGCCCATGCCGTCGAGCGGCTTGAGCACGACGTCGCCATGCTCGGTGACGAAGCGGCGGATCTCGGCGGCGTCACGCGCGATGATCGTCGGTGGTATGCATTGTGGAAAATGCAGCGAAAACAGCTTCTCGTTCGCATCGCGCAATCCGCGCGGGTCGTTGATGACGCGCACGCCGGCCTGCTGGGCCAGTTCCAGCACCATCGTGTCGTAGAGGAATTGCGAATCGAACGGCGGATCCTTGCGCGCGAACACGAAATCGACTTCGCGCAGATCGATCCAGCGCGGTTCGCCGAGCGTGAACCAGTCGTTCGCATCGTCGCGCACCTGCACATCGGCCGCGCGCGCGAACGGTTCGGCGCCGCGCAGCGCGAGGTCGCCTTGGTTCATGTACAGCAGCCGGTAGCCGCGACGCTGGGCCTCGAGCATCAGCGCCAAGGTCGAATCTTTTTCGACATGAATCGCAGCGATCGGGTCCATCAGAACGGCGACGGTCGCAGTCATCGGCGGGGCTCGCAGGAGGCGGGACGGGAAGCGGAGCAGCTGCTCATTGGCACGCGGTGTGCTTGTGAATGAAACGTGAAAAGAAACACATACCCTGAAAAAACACGGTCTATACTAGCATCGGCATGGCGGCGCATCGGCGCCGCCGGGTCGCTGGCAGCACCAAAAAACCGTCGATTTGTTCAGGTACTTTCCTCAGACTTGCCGCTGGTTTAGCGGTAAGCCTTGACAGGATTGCGAAGTATTGGTTAATACGGCGAAAGTTTCCATAGCGGTGCACGGGCCCGATCCGCACGGCGACCGGCCGGATGCACTGCGAACGTGGTTCGGAGCTCCCGGCCGGCATCGATGGCCCGCAGCCGCTTTGGACTGGAACTCCGCAGGCAGGGGGTAGTGCGTGGAAGAGACAGCAAAAAACGGCGTTTTGACGGGGCTGAAGGTCATGGTCATCGATGATTCGAAGACCATCCGGCGGACTGCCGAAACGTTGCTGAAGAAGGAAGGCTGCGACGTCGTTACGGCGATCGACGGGTTCGAGGCGCTGGCGAAGATTTCCGACCAGCAGCCGAACATCATCTTCGTCGACATCATGATGCCGCGGCTGGACGGCTACCAGACCTGCGCGCTGATCAAGAACAACCAGATGTTCAAGTCCACGCCGGTGATCATGCTGTCGTCGAAGGATGGCCTGTTCGACAAGGCGCGCGGACGCATCGTGGGTTCCGAGCAGTATCTGACCAAGCCGTTCACCCGCGAGGAATTGCTCGGGGCGATCCGGCGGCACGTCGGAATCCGATAGGCAGCTTTGATCCGACGCAAGGGGAAAACGTGGCGCATATTTTGATCATCGACGATTCACCGACCGACGTGCGCGTGTTCACCACGCTGCTGGAGAGGAATGGTCACCGCGTCAGCAGCGCTCCGAGCGCGGAAGAAGGCATCGTCCGCGCCAAGCGCGAACGGCCGGACCTCGTCATCATGGACGTGATCATGCCCGGCATGAACGGCTTCCAGGCGACGCGTACGCTCAGCAAGGACAACGACACGTCGAGCATTCCGATCGTGATCGTCACGACCAAGTCGATGGAGACCGATCGTGTCTGGGGCTTGCGCCAGGGCGCCAAGGATTTCCTGACCAAGCCTGTCAGCGAGCAGGAATTGATGTCCCGCATCCAGAACCTGTTGCCGAACTGACCCGCGCCGACGCCATGGCCATCGCACTCGACATGCTTGCGCTCAGCCCCTTCGAGGCGCTGGCGGAATACGAAAAGCGCAGCCTGGCCCACGTGGCCGGAGTGCCGGAACAGATCGACGCGCCCGGCTTGTGGCGCGGCATCGGCTTCCGCATCGGCACGCGTTACCTCGTCAGCAGCATCAACGAGGTCAACGAAATCCTGACATTCCCGTCGCTGACGCTGGTGCCCGGCACGCGCCAGTGGCTGCTCGGCGTGGCCAATGTGCGCGGCAATCTCGTGCCGCTGATCGACCTCAAGCAGTACCTGGAAGGCGAGCGCGCGCTGTTGACCGAGTCGAGCCGCGTGCTCCTCGTGCGGCAATCGGGCGGCAGCGTCGGACTGCTCGTCGACGAAGTGCTCGGGCAGCGCAACTTCTCGGAAGAGCAGCGCGCCGACGCGATCGGTGAAGAAGACGATCGCTACCGCCGCTTCGTCGGCGAAAAATACTTATTGGGCGAGGTCTATTGGGGCCTGTTCAGCATGGCGGCGCTGGTGCGCACGCCGGATTTTGCCCAGGCTTCGGCCTGAGCGTAAATCCGACATGACGCCGGCGCGCATACAACGTATACAAGGGGCGAATTTATGAGTGCAATAACAGGCGCAGCAGGCGGAAGAGAACGGGCAGGAGGCGCCAACACGCTGCTCGTGTTCGTGCTGGTCATAGCGATCGTTGGCGCGGTCGTCGACTTTGGCTACCTGACGTACTACGCAGGACAGGACGCGAAAGCCGGTGCGCTGGTCACGAAAGTGCAGGTGCTTTCGCAGCAGTTGTCGAAAGTGGCGAACGATGCCGCGGGCGGCAACATCGATGCGTTCAAGAGCCTCGAGCAGACGCGCAACACGATCGACGACCTGCTCGGCAAGTTCAAGAAGGGCGATCCGGCCGGTGGCATGCGCGCCTACGGAACCGAGTCGCAGCTGACGACCGAAATCGCCAACATGGACCGGGCCTGGGCGCAGTTGAACACCGACGCGACGAAGATCCTGTCCAGCAAGGAGCAGGTGCTCAATACCGCGCAGGTTGCGGCGGACTTCAACAGCAAGATGCCGGTGCTGAACTCGCGCATGGAGGAAGTGGTCAAGGCGCTGACCGAGAAGAACGGTTCGGCCGGCCAGGTCATGATTTCGTCGCGCGAAATGTTGCTCGCCGACCGCATGCAGCGCCGCGTGCAATCGATCCTGCAAGGTGGCGAAGACGCGCAGTCGGCCGCCGACGGCCTGGCGCGCGATGCGCAGTTCTACGGTGTGGTCCTCTCCGGCCTGATCAACGGCAACTCGGATCTCAACATCCGCGCGATGGACAATGCCAGCGCCAAGGAAATCCTTTCCGAGATCAACAAGCAGTGGGTCGAACTCGCCGATCCGGTCAAGAAGCTGCTCGATGCGGCGTCCGGTTTGCAGGACGTCAAGCAGGCCGCCGACCAGGCCTCGATCGATTCGCAGACGATGCTGTTGAAAGCCGAGCCGCTCGGCCAGCGCATCGCCGGCCTGGCTTCGACCCGCACCTGGCCGAATCCGTGGTACGGCGTCGCTGCTGCCGGCCTGGCGATCATCCTGGTCCTGTGGCTGGGCTTCACCCAGATCCGCAGCCAGCGCCAGCGCTACCAGATCACCGCCGAGTTGAACCAGCGCAACCAGGAAGCCATTCTGCGCCTGCTC
>DASRTK010000408.1:0-12038 GCA_035655975.1 Rudaea sp. | reverse complement strand
AGGTGGCGCGAAGCGCCGGATGAGGGTACGGCCCCGCATCGACGCCCGAAGTTCGCACGAGTTCTGCGCCGGTAGGGCATGACTTTCGGGATTGTGAACGCCCACCCGAATCCGACACTATGCCGCGCTACCCCGGCACCCGCCTGCACGGCCATAAGGAATACCATGCGCAAGACTTCGATCGCACTTGCTTTGACCACATGCTTCGCGCTCGCCGCCCCGGCCTTCGCCGACGACGAGCCGGCCAAGAAGGAAACCAGGACCGAGACGAAGACCGAGACCGCCAAGTCCGAGAAGCTCGCACCGAAGCACGTTGAAACCGAAGGCAGTGTCACCGTCGAGGGCAAGAAGATCGACTACAAGGCCGTTGCCGGCACGATCATCCTCGATGACAAGAAAGGCGAGGGAACGGCCAGCATCTTCTACGCGGCGTATTTCAAGAAGCTCGCCGAACCGACCCAGCGCCCGGTCATGTTCATCTACAACGGCGGCCCCGGTTCGGCCACGGTATGGCTGCACATGGGTGCGTTCGGCCCCAAGCGTGTCGTGACCGATGACGACCAGCACACCGCGCCGGCGCCTTACGGCCTGGTCAACAACGAATACAGCCTGCTCGACGTCAGCGACCTGGTCTTCATCGACGCGCCGGGCGCCGGTTTCAGCACATTCGCCGACAAGGAGAAGGGGCCGAAGGAATACTTCGGCGTCGACCCGGATGCGAATGCATTCGCCCAATTCATCGGCAAGTTCATGTCGCAGTACGGACGCTGGAATTCGCCGAAGTACCTGTTCGGCGAAAGCTACGGCACCACGCGCTCGGCCGTGCTGGCCAACCTCCTGCAGAGTGAAAAGGCGATCGACCTCAACGGCGTGATCCTGCTCTCGCAGGTGCTGAACATGGCGATGCTGATCGACTTTCCGGAAATCAATCCGGGCGTCGATCTTTCCTACCAACTCGTGCTTCCGACCTACGCCGCGACGGCGTGGTATCACAAGAAACTGCAGAACCAGCCGGCCGACCTGAAGACCTTCCTGGCCGAAGTCGAGCAATTCGCGATGGGCGAGTACGCAGTCGCACTCGCCGCCGGCAACGCGCTGGATCCGGCGCGCAAGCATGCGATCGCGGAAAAATTGCACAGCTACACCGGCCTGCCGGTCGAGTACATCGAACGCGCCAACCTGCGCGTCAATGGCGGCGAGTTCGAGCACACCCTGCAGATCGACCGCGGGTTGACGACCGGCCGTCTCGATTCGCGCTTCTCCGGTCCGACCATGGACGCGCTCAACCAGGGCGCCGCCTACGATCCGCAGTCGGCGGCCATCTCGTCGGCCTATGTGTCGGCATTCAACGACTACGTACGCAAGCAGCTGAAGTTCGGCGAGGACCAGAGCTACCAGCTGTTCGCCGAAGGCACCTTCCCGGGCTGGAAGTTCGAGCACAAGCAGCCCGGCGCGCCATTCGCGATTCCCGGATTCCCGAACGTGATCCCGGATCTGTCGGCGGCGATGAAGTACAACCCGCGCATGCACGTCATGCTGAACTCCGGCTACTACGATCTGGCCACGCCGTTCTATACGGCAGACTACGAGATGCGCCACCTGTCGATTCCGGACAGCCTGATCAAGAACATCGAAACGCATTACTACGAATCAGGACACATGGTGTACGCCCACCTGGACTCGCTCAAGCAACTGCACGACAACGTCGCTGCGTTCATCGACAAGACCGACAACGTCGGCAGTTCGAAGTAGAAGAAGGTTTCGCGCCACCCTCAATAGCCCTCCCCTTCAAGGGGAGGGTTGGGTGGGGATGGTGTTGGGATGAACCGCAGGACGGCCGCTCGACAGAGCGTTCGTCAAACCGATCTCGGCTACCGTCGTCAGTCCGGTTTCAAAACCACTTCTTCCACTTGAACCATGCCAGCGGCAGCAACATGCTCAAGACGATCATCGTCAGGGCGAATACGTAGCCGTACGGCCAGTCGTATTCGTGGATCGTCTTGAAGTTCATGCCCCAGATGCCGGCGAGGATCATCGGCGGGATCGTGACGACCGAGACGATCGTCAGCACCTTCATGATGTCGTTCTGGTCGTTGTTGATGAAGCCGAGCGCGGCATCGAGCAGGAACTGCATCTTGTCGTCGAGCTGCTGATCGAACTCACCGAGCGACTTCAGATCGCCCAATGCCACTTGCAGGCGCGTGAGTTGCTGCCGGCTGATCCATTTTGGCGCCGTATCGCACAGGTGGCTCAACCCGCGCTGCACGCCGAGTAACGCCGAGCGGATCTGCGTGACGTGACGCTGGATGTGGCCGATCTCGAACAGCACGCCGCGCAGCGTGCCGGAGTGACCAGGACGATCCGAGAATGTTGCGCGCGACAGTTCCGACAGTTCGCCGGACAACTCCTGCATGTGATCCGCAGCAGTGCCTGCGACTGATTCGAACAACGTAACGAAGGCGTCTACGCTGGTGCGCGGGCGGGTTTCTTCCGCGGTTTTCGCGAGGCGATCGAATGCCGGCGATTCGGCATAGCGAAGAGTGACCAGCAGTGAAGGCGAGAGCAGGACGCCGAGCGGTGTGAGCACGCCGCGGCCGCCGTCGCCGCGCGCGAACGCCGGAATATTGATCCGAAGCAACTCGTCTTCGACGCGCACCCGGCTCGACAGCTCGAGCGCACTTATCTGGTCACGCGTCGGCAGATCGGCGCCCAGCACCGTGGCGGCGCGCTTGCGCTCCTCCTCGCTCGGTTCTACCAGGTCCAGCCAGATCGCGTGATCGACTGCGCTGTCGTGGTCTTGATCCGGCTTGCGTGACTGCTTGGGATAAATGGTCAGCACGGTTTTCCTCTACCATTTGCAGCGAGCATACTGCATCGTGCAGTGGGCGCCGCACAAGCTGAATAACCACAACACAAGGACGCCAGTGAGTACTACGCTCATCATCATCGCAATCACCTGCATCGTTTCGTTCGTCGCATTCAACAATGCGACGTTGCTGGAACGGTTGATCCTGTGGCCGCCGGCTGTCAGCCGCGGCAAGCAGTACTACCGGCTGGTCAGCTACGGCTTCGTCCATGCCAGCCCGGGCCACCTGATCTTCAACATGATCACCTTGTTCTTCTTCGGCGAAGCGATGGAGCGCCAGTACACGCAATATCTCGGACCATTCGGCTTTGCCGGGTTCTACATCGGAGGCCTGATCGTGTCGATCCTGCCGACGTTCCTGGACAACCGCGACAATCCGCACTACCGCAGCCTCGGAGCATCCGGCGCAGTGTCAGCGGTCCTGTTCGCGTTCATCCTGATAAAGCCATGGGCGACGATCTACGTGTATTTCCTGCCCGTGCCGGCGATCGTGTTCGCCGTGCTCTATATCGCCTATTCGATCTACATGGACCAGCGTTCGAGCGACAACGTCAACCACAGCGCGCACCTGTGGGGCGCCGCCTATGGCGTGGCGTTCACCGCCGTTATGGAGCCGCGGTTGCTGTCGCTGTTCCTCAGCAGTTTGATGCATCCGGAGTTCAGGCTGCAGCATTGAAGTGCAGCTCGAGATTCTGCGTCGCGACCACTGGCCGCGGGCAAAAAATCTGTCGCCGAAGTAACGATCACAACCTCCGCTTCCCCTACCGTTCATGAACGCGTTTCAACTCGTTCAGCCACGAGACTGAACAGAATGTCGATTGATGCAGGTCAGCATTGATTTACCGATCGCGCAGTAGCATATTCGCTGTGCTTTCAGGAGAAGCGTCATGAAATCGCGTTTGAATCGTCTGGCTCGAATCGCCGTTGCATGCGGTGCGTTGTTGATGCTCGGCGGATGTTACTACCCGTACTACACCCATCCGGGCGTGGTCTATGACAACGGCTACTCGACGGGCGGCTACTACGAAGGCTCCTCGTATGGGTATGCCTATGCGCCTGCCTACTACCCCGCGTACGCCGGGTACTACCCATATTATGGATATGGCTACGGCTATGGTTACGGCTGGCCGTTCGCGTTGAGCATCGGCTACTACGGCGGCTACGGCGGCCACTCTCACGGCGGATACTACGGTGGTCATGGTGGCCACTACGGTGGTGGCGGGGGCCATGGCGGTGGCGGCGGTCACCACCCCGCACCTCACTGAAGACCCAGCCGTCTTTCGTCAGAATCGGCCTTCCGAACGCGCCTCCCAGGAGGCGCGTCGTTTTTTCAGCGCATGACGTTGCGCAGGCGCTGCTCGAGAACTTCCGGCAGGTAGCCAAGACCGACCGTCACGCGCTCCAGAAACTGGCGCTCTCCCGGGCGAATGCGCTTGTCGGCGGCGGCCAGGCGCAGCAGGCTGTCATAGAGCCGGTCGACTTCCGTCGATCCGTGCGGAAACGCAATCAGAAAACGTTGAATCTCGGCTTCCAGATCGACTTGGCGACGGCCACTCTGGAACGCTTCGGTCGCCAGTTGGCGTGCGCGCGTCCCGAGTTCGAGTTCGTCCATCAACGAGTTCGTGTAGTCGGCTTCCTCACTCGAGATCACGCCGTCGGCGCGGGCCAATGCGCCGAGCAGGCCGAACAGGACCTGGAGCATGATTTCGTGGGAAGGATCGAGCTTGCCGCCGACCAGATCGCCAAGTGCGAGCCGCACCTCGCGAAACACCGCGCGCAGCCCACCGCTTTCCGGAGAACCCCCAGCAATGCCCATAAATCCTAGCCTCCCGTTCAACGCGCGCACATGCTGCAGCATTCACGCGCTCGTGAAAAGGGGGTAGGCCGCAAACTGCCGATTACGCCGCGTAGCGCCTCACGACGTGGCGTTGTGACGCAATATGGACACGCGTTTCCCCTCTAGCGATAGTCCCAGTGCGCGTACGCCTGCTGGGAAATCCGCGTTGTATGGAACGCCAGGTGGTCGAAGTCATTGGCCAGCGGGATGTAGGCGTCTGCCTCGGCGCGGTCGATGAAGCCGTCGCGATTCGTGTCGAGCTGTTCGAACGCCGGCTTGGGGCCATACGACGGATCGTGCGGCTGACCGGAGACCAGCGTGACCTGGGTGCCGTCGCGCTGCGTGTAGCGGTTGACTTGATCCTGAGAGGCGTTCTGAGCCGACGCGGCAGCGCACAGCATGAGCAAGCTGCACGCGACGGGGACGGCACTGATTGGGGAATAAATTTTCATGGGTGTCTCCTGATTGGACGGATCGGACGCGGTTTACCATTGTCCACTTGCGCGCTTGGCGCGTAGCGCGGCCGCGGTCGAGTTTCTTTCGCGCGCTGATATCCTTGCGCCTGCGATGATTGTTTCAGGTGGCGCGTGAACGATGAGATAACACCCGCATGCGGTTCGCTTTCCGTTCAGCAGGCGCGCAACCTGCACCTCGCGGCACAGGGGCTGTTGCGCCCGCCGCGCGCGCGGACCACGCGCCAGCGCCTCGTGGCCGCGATCGAACGCATGCAGTTGCTGCAGATCGACACGATCCACGTCGTCGCCCGCAGTCCGTACCTCGTGCTGTTCTCGCGTCTGGGCAGCTATCCGGTGCAGTGGCTGGACGAATCCCTTGCGCGCGGAAAGATTTTCGAATGCTGGGCGCATGAAGCCTGCTTCGCACCGATTGCCGACTATGGGCTGCACCGGCACGGATCAAATGCGCGCGAAAACCACTGGGCGAGCAGACATGCGCAGCGCATGCACCGTGATCATCGCGCCGGTATGGATCGGGTGCTCGCGCATGTGCGCGAGCATGGCGCGGTCAAGTCATCCGACTTCGAACGCCCGCGCAAGGGCGGCGCCGGCTGGTGGGGCTGGAAGGACGAAAAGCGCTGGCTCGAAGCGCTATTCGCGCTCGGCGAACTGATGATCGCCCGGCGCGAGAATTTCCAGCGCGTCTATGACCTGACCGAGCGCGTCGTCGAGCGTCTTGGTTTGCAGTCCGTCGAACCGCTCGAGGCCAGCCAAATTCGCCGCGAACACGTGCTGCGCGCCGTGCGCGCGCTCGGCATCACGCAGGCGGGCTGGATCGCCGATTATTTTCGCAGCGGCAGGAAACACAAGGATTCGGATCTGCAGCGCTACGTCGACAGCGGCGATCTGCTGCGCGTCGTTGTCAGGGGATGGGATGCGAGCGGTTACGTGCACCGCGATCACATTGGGTTGCTCGAGCGCGCGCAGCGTGGGCGGCTGCGCGCAACCCACACGACATTGTTGTCGCCATTCGACCCGGTCGTCTGGGACCGCACCCGGGCGAGCGCGATGTTCGGTTTCGACTACACGCTCGAGTGCTATACCCCGGCGCCGAAACGCCGCTACGGCTACTTCGTACTGCCGATCCTGCGGCGCGGCCGCCTCGTCGGCCGCCTCGATGCGAAAGCGCACCGCGTCGACGGCACATTCGAGGTCAAGAAAATCTTCCTCGAGCCGGATGTGAACGTGGACGGCGCACTCGTGGCCGACGTGGCGGAGGCGATTCAAGCCAGTGCCGACTGGCACGAAACGCCGCGCGTCGTGATCCGGCGCGGCGATCCAAAGGGGCTGGCCAGAGGGCTGCGCGAGGCGCTCCAGGCGCGAAACGCCAGCAACTGAATCGGCGCGCGGTCGACGGGCGGGTCGCCCGACGTCACACGGAAGCACACCTCAAATGACCTTCGCCTCGCCGCCTGACCGGCCTTGTGCTACGTTTTGCCACGCGTTGGTTTTTGCAGGCACTGATCGATGACGACAATCGGGTTGGCTTCGACCTCGGCTCCTTCTGCCGCGGCCGCGCAATCGGCGTTCGCCGCCCGCTATGGCCGGCCCGACGAACCGTGGCGCCTGCGGCTCTACACGATCATCTTCGAATCCGACACGCCCGCCGGGCGGCGGTTCGATCTCGCCCTTATTGCTGTGATCCTCGCCAGTGTCCTGGTCGTGATCCTGGACAGCGTCGATTCGCTCACCGCAGGCCACGATGTGCTGTTCGACGTCCTCGAATGGATGTTCACGATCGTCTTCTCGATCGAATATCTGGCGCGGCTCGCGAGCATCCGGCACCCGCTGCGCTACGCGACGAGCTTCTTCGGCCTCGTGGACCTGCTGGCGATCCTGCCGACCTACGTCGCGTTCTTCGTTCCGCCGGTCTCGGCACTGTTCAACGTGCGGCTGCTGCGCCTGCTGCGGATCTTTCGAATCCTCAAGCTCAGCGAATATGTTTCGGAATTCGGCTTTCTCGGTGAAGCCCTGGTGGCCAGCCGGCGCAAGATCATCGTCTTCATCGGCTTCGTGCTGATCCTGGTCGCAATCCTTGGCAGCGTGATGTACGTCGTCGAAGGTCCCGAAAACGGCTTTACCAGCATCCCCGTGGCGATGTACTGGGGCATCAGCACGATGACCACGGTCGGGTTCGGCGACATCACGCCGAAGACGGACCTGGGCCGTTTCATCGCCTCCTGCATGATGCTCCTGGGATGGGGAATCCTCGCCGTTCCAACCGGCATCGTCACCGCCGAGATGACGGTCCGCAGCGTCAGACGGTCCGAGTCGAGGCTCAGCTGTCCCGCGTGCCAGGCCGAGAACCACGACGCCGATGCGCGGTTCTGCAAGCACTGCGGGGGCACGCTGCGGGTGGCCGGAAGCGCGTGAGCCGTATGGACGGCTGAACGTCCTAACCGGAATCCGCGACGGTTGCCGGAAGGGGCCGGGGCAATTCCGCCGCGACCGGTAGCCTCACCAGGAACTCCGCGCCGCGATCCTCGCCCTCGCTGCGCGCCTCGATCGTGCCGTGGTGCAGCGCCACCAGATGTTTGGCGAGCGCCAGGCCGACACCCAATCCATCCTTGCTGGACATGGCGTCGCCGCGGCCGCGCTCGAACATGTTGAATACGCGCGGCAGAACGTCGGCGCGAATGCCCATGCCGTTGTCGCGAACCCTTATTTCGGTCTGAACGCCGTCGCTGCGAGCGCTCAGTTCGATCACGCCCTTCTGCGCGGTGTACTTCGCCGCGTTGTTGAGCAGGTTCGCGAGCACCTGCGCAAGACGCATGGCATCGCCGTCGATCCAGATCGGATCCTTCGGCATGTCCACGAGCAAGCGATGCGCGCCGGCGCGGATCAACGGTTCGCTGGTTTCGACCGCGGCGCACACCACGTCGGCAACCAGCACGCGCTCGCGGCGCAATTCCAGCTTGCCGCGCGTGATGCGCGAAACTTCCATCAGGTCATCGACCAGGCGCGTCAGCTGGTTGAGCTGACGTCCCATGATTTCCAGGGCGCGCCGCGTGATCGCTTCGCCATGGTTGCCTTCCAGCAGATGCAATGCATTGCGGATCGGCGCGAGCGGATTGCGCAACTCGTGCGACAGCGTGGCAAGGAACTCGTCCTTGCGCCGATCGGCTTCGCGCAATGCAGCCTGGCTGTCCTCGAGCGTGCGCCGCGCGCGAACCTGCTCGGCGATGTCGCGGAAGTAGCAGACGACGCCATGGCGGCCGTCCGGCAGCGGAATACGATCGATGCGCCAGTCGTAATATTCGGTGATGCCGCGGTCCAGCCGTCGCGCCGACGTCTCCGTCGCCACGTAGGGTTCGCCGGTGGCCAGCGTGTGGCGGAACTGACGCACGATCTCGTCGGCGAACGACGCCGGCCACAGGATGTGGATGATCTCGGCAAAATCGCGCCCGATCGCGCCGCCGGGAATGTCGCCGAACACCGGCAGCGCAAGCGGATTGACTTCGCGCATGACGAAGTCGGCGTCGACCAGATATGCGCCCAGCGGCGCATGGTCGAGCAGCGCTTTGCTCTGCGCATTGCTCTGGCGCAACGCCTCGAGCGCGTTGCGGCGGATCGCGTCGGCCTGGCGCAGCGCTTCGACGCGCCCGATCAATTCGCGTGCACTGAAAGGCTTGACCAGGTAATCGTCCGCGCCGTGTTGCAATCCTTCCAGCTTCGCTTCCTCGCCGGCGCGCGCCGACAGTACCAGCACCGGCACGGTGCGCAACTCGGCGTCGTCGCGCAACGCGCGTATGAGGCCGAACCCGTCGAGCTTCGGCATCATCGCGTCGGTGACGATGACGTCCGGGCGTCGCGCGCGTGCAGCCTCCATCGCGGCGATGCCATCGGCGGCGGTTTCGACCGTGTAGTGCTCGGCGAGCAGCCGGGATACGTAATCGCGCAGATCGGCATTGTCGTCGGCGAAAAGCACGTGGCCGCTGCGCGCGCCCGCTGCGTCGGCCGGCCCGGGTTGTTCGGTCGACCCGAGCCAGCCCAGCGCCTCGGCGACGTACGCGTGCGCGCGCCCGCTGGAACCTTCCGGCGGGCGCGTTGCCTGCTGGTCGTGCGCCAGGTGATCGCCGCTCTTGGGCAGCGTGACTTCGAATGTCGTGCCCTGACCAGGTTCGCTTTCCACGCTGATCGTGCCGCCGTGCAGCTTCACCAGTTCTTGCACCAGGGCCAATCCGATGCCGCTGCCTTCGTGACTGCGGCCGCGTGCCCCCTCGACCCGGTGGAAGCGATCGAACACGTGCGCGAGCGCATCGCGCGGCATTCCGATGCCGGTGTCGGCGACGCTCAGCTTCAGGTGTTCGCCGGTATCCTGCAGCGTGACCGCGATCGAGCCCTGGAGCGTGAATTTCAGCGCGTTCGACAGCAGATTCAGAACGATCTTTTCCCACATCTCGCGATCGACCCAGGCCTTGAGCGCCGTGCCGCAGCGCACTTCCAGCCGCAGTCCCGCCATCTGGCAGGCAGTCTCGAAGTTGCTGGCCAGGTCGGCCGTCAGTCCGGAGAGATCGAGCGCCTCGTACCACGCCTTGGCGCGCCCGGCTTCGATGCGCGCGAAATCGAGCAGTGTATTGACCAGCTTGAGCAGGCGTTGCCCGTTGCGGTGGACGACCCGCAGCAGATCGCGGTTCGGGCCGGCGTCCGCGCCAAGCAATTCCTCCAGCGGTCCCAGCATCAGCGTGAGCGGCGTGCGAAACTCGTGGCTCACGTTGCTGAAGAACGCGGTTTTCGCGCGGTCGAGCTCGGCGAGCGCTTCCGCGCGACGGCGTTCGTCGTCGTATGCCTGTGCGTTGGCGATCGCGGTGGAAACCTGGCTGGCGATCAGTTGCACGAACGAGCGCGACGAATCGTCGAACGGCAGACGCCGATTGAGCCCGAGGATCAGCGCGCCGATGGCCGCGCCGCCGGGACGCACGAGCGCAAGCCTCTGCACCGAGTCTGCCGGCGCCTGCAAAAGCCCTGCGAGCGCGTCCGGAGTGCACGCGGCCAATTCTCCATCGAGATACGCCAGGGCGAACGCGATGTCCTGCCCCGCACACGCGAACGCATCGATCGCCAGCTGGCACGCATCATGACCCGTGCGCGCCGCCGCAAGCGGAGTGCCGAGATCGCGCAGCAGCGCGAGCCGGCGCGTGCCGAGCACGCGTGCCGTGGTTTCGGACACGATGCAATAGACACCGCCGACCTTGCCCGACTCGTCGCGCACCGGATCGTAAGAAACGTCGAAATAGGTGTCTTCGGGAACGCCGTGGCGTTCGAGCGTGAACAACAAGTCCCGCGCGGAAAATGCCTCACCGGTCCGCACGACGCCGGCGAGGAGTTCGTGCAGCACGCTGTCCCAGATCTCGGGCCACGCCTCGCGCCCGGGCTGGCCCAACGCGACCGGGTGCTTGACGCCGAATACGGGCCGGTACGGATCGTTGTAGAAAACGACGAATTCCGGACCCCAGAACAGGATGATCTGTGCCTTCGACGGCAACAACATGCTCACTGCGCTTCGCAGACTCTGCGGCCAGTCCTTCATCGGACCCACCGGCGTGCGCGACCAATCCAGGGCACGCATGCGCGCGCCCATTTCCCCGCCGCCGGACAGGTATTCCAGCGCGAGTTCGGTGTTGGAATCGGCCTTTTCGTGCAATGCCCGTCTCACCCTTGCGTTCAGGTGGAGGAAGTCTACCGCTATCGCGACCGGGTAGGCGTGGTCCGCTTTCTCAGGTGAGCTTTCCGGACCCTGTCGCCGCAAAAAAACCGTGTCAGCGGCTGAAAGCAGCGGTCTTCAATTCTGGCGGACTTGGATCGTTCGGCGCGCATTCCTCATCCCCGGGAGCGATCGCGGAGGTGATCGCACAGATTCGCTCCCTTACGTCGAGACCGTTTGCAGTGAACCACTTACTCGCTGTTCGGCATCGAACTCGCGCGGAATGGAAAATGAAAACGTCGCTCCCGGGCCATCATTCGGTTCCGCCCATAGCCGCCCACGATGGCTCTCGACAATCGAGCGGCTGACGGACAGGCCGATGCCCATACCGCCGCTCTTGGTCGTGTAGAAAGGCTCGAAGAGCTTTTCCGTGGCTTGGGGGTTGATACCCGCTCCCGCATCCTGAACGGTCAGACGCACGCAATCGCTTTGGTCTGATTGGGTTCTGATCGTCAGCTCCCTCGGGCGATCGTGGACGCCATTCATTGCGTCAGAGGCATTCAGAAGAAGATTCAGGATGACCTGCTGAAGCTGGACACGATCGCCTGTAATCGATGGCAGCCCGTCAGCAAGTTCTGCTCGCAATTTGACGCGGTTTCTCTGAAGCTCACTCGACGACAGCGCGATCACCTCTCGTGTAGCCTCATTCAGGTCCACCGGCTCGGTCGCGGCAGTCTTCTTGGCAAAGAGCGCGCGCAAACGCGTGATGACCTCGGAAGCGCGCTTGCCATCGCGAATGGTGCGCCGGGCGGTTTCGCGCGCACCGTCGACGTCTGGAGGGTCGGCAGCCAGCATCCGCAGACACGTGCTGCTGTTGGTAATGATGCCCGACAGCGGCTGATTGACTTCGTGTGCGATAGACGCCGTCAGTACTCCGAGTGTCGTGGCCCTGGCCACGTGCGTGAGCTCGGAGCGCGCCTTGCCAAGCGCTTCTTCCGCGAGTCGGCGCCGCGTCACGTCCTGGACCGCTCCGATGTATTCCACTCGACCATCCCGGTCCCGGGTGGCGTGAGCGACCAGGTGCAAATACTTGACCGAGCAGTCGGGCATCAGGAGCCGGTGCTCGTACTCGAGATCGCTCCCGGTGCATCGCGCCTTTTCGGTCATCTCGTTCAA
>DASRTK010000407.1:0-15016 GCA_035655975.1 Rudaea sp. | reverse complement strand
GTCCTGCGCAATCCGCCGCAATGGCTGTTGCGCCTTGGCGAAGAAGTGCGGCCGCCGACCACGTCCGAGAAGCTCTAGTGTTCTGTTTTGAACTTCACCCCTGTTGGGTTGAAGCAACAACACTCGATCCGCCCTAAAGCCGCTCCTCCTTGATGGAGGGCTGAGAGAGGGCGACGCCTGCACAGTAGGCACCAGGGGCGCATCCCTATCTCCCTCCCCACCGCCATGCACCGCCAGCGGATAGGCAAGTTTCGAATCGTCCGTAGCGCATGTAGGTGGGGCGACCCACGAGGAGAGCGGTGGAACTGGGGCGACCACCGAAGCAACGAAGCGCGGACGCGACGGTTCCATGCCGAGCACCCAAGTGAATGCGGAGCATGCGACAAATACGCATCAGACGGCGTTGTACCAGTGCAGGCACATCAATGAGGGGAGATTCCCATGTTGAAGTATCTGCGTATCGCCTTCTCGGCTGCCGCGCTGTTACTCGTCGCCAACGACGCCGCGGCCTTCTGTTCGGCAGGCGTCGTCTACGAGGTCTATGTCGGCGACAAGGCCAGCGACAGCACTTGCACCTACAACTCGATTCAGGAAGCGCTCGACGCGACCTACGCCTGCCCGACCACCATCCGCATCACGCGCATGCATACCTATACCACGCAACACCTGACCCTCACTGGCACCACCAAACCCCTGACCCTGCAGGGCGAGGCCGACGGCGTCACCTGCTATCAACTGGCGCACTGCCTTCCGCGGGGCGGTTGCCATGCCGACACGACCCAGCCGCTGGTCACCATCGACGGCAACAATACCGCCGGCAGCGTGCTCACGATCACCGGCAACAGCACGCTCACCCTGCGCGACCTGACCATCACGCGCGGCGCGGCCGACGCCAGCGCGGCCGGTGGCGGCATCCTGTTCAACGGCACCGGTGCGCTCGCCCTGGATACGACGACCGTCAGCCTCAACGACGCCGGCTATGGCGGCGGCATCGACGTCAATGGCAACGGCGGCGCGGCGACGCTGACCCTCGACGCGAACTCGCTGGTCATATACAACACCGCGGAACACGACGGCGGCGGCATCCGCCTGACCGGCCAGGCGCGCCTGTTCGCGCTGCAGCCGCAGACGTACATCTTCCAGAACCACGCGGACAACGGTTACGGCGGCGGCATCGCGGTGGTCGGGCCGGCACAGGCCGACATCGGTTCCCCGGGTTACAACGGCGCGCCCGTCATCGACTCCAACACGGCGGCGTACGGAGGCGGCATCGGCATGGACGCCGCACCGGATAACGCAGACGTGACCACGCGAATCTTCTCGGTCGACGCGAAGCACCCGGTACAGGTGTCGAACAACACCGCGTCGCACACGGGCGGCGGCGTCTGGATGCATCCCTTCATCTCCGGCATCAGCAACACCGAGGTGTATCCGGCCTTCTGCGCGTTCGACTTCCGCATCGACCACAACATCGCCCAGGAAGGCACGGCAATCTATTCCGATACCGACTCCAGCGTCGGCAACGGCAACGTGGGCGGCTTCGCCAGTCTCAACAGCACGTTCCTTGGCACTTGCAGCTCACCCGAACCGGTGGCTTCGCTCGGCGCCGTGCGTTGCGCGGCCGGCGTCGCGTGCAATACCCTCAACGGCAACGTCGCCGAAGACAATTCGAATACTCCAAAGCCGGGATCGGTCATCCTGATCCAGGACACCGGCACCCTGAACGGCGCGCGCTTTGCGATGCGCGACAATACAGGTCAGCATGCGATCCGCACGCTCGATGGACAAGTCACGCTGGATACCTGTCTCATCGCCGACAACACGCTGACAGCGGAAATGCTGCGTTTCGAGAACGACGGCACTGCCGACGGGTACGCCACGATCGACGGCTGCACCGTCGTCAATAACAGCGACGCCGGCGCGCCGGTGATCTACTCGGCCTATCAACTGAAGCTGACCGACAGCATCATCGACGAACTGGGCATCAATACGCTGAATTACGCCGGGCCCGGCGCTGGTCTCAATGTCAGCGGCGTCTTGGCAACCGACATCAGCACGCTGCCATCGGCCGCCGGCATCGACCAGGGCCAACCGCTGTACGTGGACGCTGCGAACAAGGACTACCACCTGCAGCCGACATCGACCGGGGTCGACTTTGCTCCCGGCAAGGGCGGTCAGGATCTCGACGGGAACCCACGCGACGTCAATCTCTCCGGCGTGCCGGGCAATCCCACCCCGCGCGACATCGGTGCTTACGAACGGCAGAACAGGTTCCAGTGCGGCACGTCCGACTCGTTCTTCTGCAACGGGTTCGAATATTCCTGGTAGCACCGAATAACCTCACTGCCGTCCGCCCGCACGTTCAAGGGTCGTTTGATTGCGTGAACGCGGGCGGCACCGACGATCATTCCCGTGCGCCTTCGATCGGCGTCGATCTCGAGCCGGCGAACCCTGCGGCCCACGCGATATCGGCACGTCCGAACGACCATACCCTGCGCAGCCGACGCCTTTGTTCGGCAACTGCCTGGACGTCCATCAATGACCGGTGCCGGCGGTCGCATGCGGGCCGCCTGAACGCACTCGGCAGCCGGCCGCATCGCAGATGCTTGTCGCAAAAACGATCGCGGCGGCGTTAATCGTTCAAGCTCACAGGGGGTTTCTGCTTCGGAGAAACCCGACATGGCACCCGCACCGTTACTCGTCGCCTTTTCGGCGCTGTTGCTGGCGTGTGCCGGCACTGCAGCCGGCGCAAAGTGTCCGATCACCATCGCGCAGCTCTATGTCGGCAACAAAGCCGGCGATCCGCCGCTGGATGCCGATTGCGACTACGATGATATCCAGCCGGCAATCGACGCGGTTGCGGCAGGCAATTGTCCCGTCATCGTCAATATCACACGTGAGCACACCTACACGTCTCATCACCTGAACATCGCTGGCGGCCCGCCGATCACTCTGCTGGGTTGGGGCGACGGCGTCACCTGCCAGTCGCTCAAGAACTTCTGCCCGATCAGCGGCTGCGCGCAGACTTCCACGCAGCCAGAGATAACCATCAGCGCAAGCAATACGGCCGGCAGCACGCTGTCGATCAGCGGCAGCAGTATCGTTTCGTTGCGCAACCTGACGATTACCGCCGGAATGACCCTTGCCGGCGGCAGCGGCGGCGGGATCAGCTTCGACGGCGCCGGAATGCTGAACCTCACGGCGACGACCGTGAGCTACAACTATGCCGGCTACGGCGGCGGCATCAACATCAAGGGCACTGGCGGCAATGCGACACTGAACCTATATGAGAATACGCTGATTCTCAGCAACACCGCGGAACAGTCCGGCGGTGGCGTGCGGCTGGAAGGCAGCGCCAACCTGGTCGCCAACGCTGCGCAGACGCTGATCGCGTTCAACAATGCCTTGTCCGATTATGGTGGCGGAGTCGAGGTGCTCGGCCCGGCGCGCGCCGATATCGGTTCGGGCGGCTATGGCGGACTCGGCGTCATCTTTTCCAACGACGCCTCCTATGGCGGTGGCATAGCGGTGTTCGCCAGCGGAAACGGTTTTTTCACCGAACCTGGCGTCGTCAACCTGTTCACCACCGATCCGGAAAATCCGGTGCGCATCCAGGAAAACGTGGCCTCCATTGCCGGCGGTGCGATATACGGCAAAGGCCACGTCGATCAGGAAAACAATCAGAACGAAGCACTTCTGTGCGCGAGCCAGTTCCGCATCGATGAAAACGCCGCGCCGGATGGCGCGGCAGTGTACGTGGACTGGGACAGTTCGCTGCTGAATCCGGATGTCGGGGGCAGGCTGCTGCTCAATCGCGGCGCCTGCGGCGGCGGCGGCGTGCGTTGCGCGGCAGACGTGCCGTGCAATCTGATTGATCACAATTCCACAAAAGACACACTCGGCCAGCCCAGCAGCGGCGCGTTGATCCTCATCGGCAGCGACTCGACCTTTCAGGCAGACCACGTGGCCATGCGCAGCAACACGGCCGGCCGGCTCGTCAATATCGTCGGCGGCAGTTATACCAACTACCGCGACGTCGGCCTGCTGCGCAACTGCCTGCTCGCCGGGAACGGCACGAGCCAGGATCTCCTCGATCTTGCGGCAGAGGTGTTCACGATCGACGGTTGCACGATCGCCGGAAACACGATCGGCGGAAGCTGGGTGTTTCCGTCGCTCGACACGCTGACCAACTCTCTGATCTTTCAGCCCGGCACTGCGGTCGGAAGCGCCATGACGTTGGCGACGACAAAGTACGTTCTGTCCAGCGACATCTCACACCTACCCGCAGATGTCACGATCCAGCAGCTGTTCGACCCAAAGTTCAACGACGCGGCGGGCGGCGACTATCATCTGCAACGCACTTCACCGGCGATTGATTTCGCCGGTGGCATCGGCGGCGATGATCTCGACTATCTGCCGCGCGACGTCGATCTGCCGAGCACCGCCAACAAGTTCGGGCCGCGTGATGTTGGTGCCTACGAGCGCCAATCGGCCTGCGGCGCCACCGATACGCTGTTCTGCGACGGCTTCGAAGCCGATTAGCAGAACCCCATCGCACCGACGGCGCTGACGCGCATATCCACGTTCGTCGATTCCCTGAACGGCAGATCCGCGACTTCGTGACGCAAATTGCGCAGCAACGGCGTTTATTGCAGGCGCAGGGGATCATGGGTCCGATCGATGCCAGCAGCGTCGCGGACCCGAGCGCGACGACGGTCGCGCCCAGGGAGGCAAGTAATGAAACTGCAGCAACAACATCTCGTGCGCACGGCCGCGCTGAGCCTGATGATTTCGTTCGCAGCCGGAACTGCGAGTGCCAGCTCGTCCGACGTCGACGCGCTGACGGCGGCCGACGCAACCGGCATGATCAGGACGTACATCGCCGGCGGCAACCTGGATACGAGCAATCCGTTTTTCCAGAGTCTGGGCACGAACGGGCGCTCGTGCTTCACCTGCCATCGCCCGGAAACCGCATGGTCGGTCACGCCGGCGAGCCTGCAGGCGCGGTTCAACGCCACGGGCGGCACCGATCCGGTGTTCCGCACCAACGACGGTTCCAACTCGCCGCTGGCCGACGTGTCCACGCCCGATGCACGCAAGCGCGCCTACAGCATGCTGTTGAACAAGGCCGTGATCCGCGTCGGCCTGCCGATTCCAGCCAACGCCGAGTTCAGCCTCGACAGCGTCGACGATCCGTACAGTTTCGCCAGCGCGAGCGAACTGTCGCTGTTCCGCCGGCCGCTGCCGTCGACGAACCTGCGCTTTCTGACCACGGTCATGGCCGATGGGCGCGAAACGCATGCGCCGTTCAAGCCGCCCATGGATGCCGGCAGCAACATGGCCGACCTGGTGGCGAGCTTCAAGGGCCAGGCGATCAACGCGACGCTTGGCCACGCCCAGGCGGCCGCCGCGCCGACCGATGCGCAGGTCCGGCAGATCGTCGAATTCGAAATGGCGCTGACGACGACCCAATGGCTCGACAACAACGCCGGCTACCTCAGCGGCGACGATGCGATCGGCGGACCGCGCATGCTGGCGAACCAGGACTTCCATGTCGGCATCAACGACGTGCTCGGCGCAGATCCAACCCTGGCGAGCTTCAATTCCTCGGCGATGACCCTGTTCGACGGCTGGCTGCCCGAACATGGCAACTCAGGCGGCGGTGCGGCGCGCAGCTCGATCGCGCGCGGCGAACAATTGTTCAACACCAAACCGATCTCGATCACCGGCGTCGGCGGCCTCAACGACGCGCTGGGCCTGCCGGTCATCGCCGGCACCTGCACGACATGCCACGACGCGCCGAACGTCGGCAACCATTCGGTCGCGCTGCCGATCAACATCGGCACGGCGGACGCCAGCCTGCGCACGCCGGATATGCCTTTGTATACTTTGCGCAACAACGCGACCGGCGCCCTGGTGCAGACGACCGATCCGGGCCGGGCGCTGATCACCGGCAAGTGGGCCGACATCGGCAAGGTCAAGGGACCGGTGCTGCGCGGGCTCGCGGCGCGCGCGCCGTACTTCCATAACGGCATGGCGGCGTCGCTCGATGCGGCGATCGACTTCTACGACACGCGTTTCAGCGTCGGTTTCACGGCCCAGGAGAAGCGCGACTTGGTCGCATTCCTCAATGCCCTCTAGCGCGCAGGGAACTCGCAGCTGCGACCGGGGATCCTGGCGTCGCGGGTCCCGGGTCGGCCCGCGGCGGCACCCGCGGGCGGCGATGTCGACCGGGACTATCAGACACAGGCCGATCCGCGGTCCTGCCAATGCAAGGCGGAACCCTTTGAGCTAGACTCCCGCGCAAGGGGGCTAGTGGTGAACACGATTTCGCCGGAGACTTCTGCGCTGGAGCCTGCGGCCGCGCCGCAAGGCGTCGACGTGCTCTTCGACAGCGTGTACCAGCGCCTGAAGAGCATGGCGAGCCTCCAGCTTGTCGGCCATGCCCACGACACGCTCGATACGACAGCCCTGGTGCATGAACTTTACCTGCGCGTCGGCACGCAACGCGACTTGGCTTTCGCCCATCCGGGGCAATTCTTCGCCTATGCGGCACGCGCCATGCGCAACCTGCTGATCAATCGCGCGCGCGACCGCCTGAGTTTGCGCGCCGGCGGCGATTGGCTGCGCATAACGTTGACCAATGGCGACGAGCGACTTGCACTCGATACGGCCGAACACGTGATGAACCTCGAGCGGGCGTTGGAACGGCTCGAGCAGACCGACGCGCGCGCAGCTCGCGTCGTCGAGCTGCGCTATTTCGCCGGCCTGTCCCTGGAACAGGTAGCCGAGAGCCTTCAGGTCGCGCGACGAACGGTCGATCGCGACTGGGTTTTTGCTCGCGCGTTTCTCAAGGTCGAGTTCGGCACACCGGACTGACGCAATGTCGCAAACCATCGCGGGGCGGTGTTGAAGTAGGCGTGGGGTTTTTCCCAGGGGACGCATGCAATCCGGAGCACCATCGCTACGAAGCCTGTTCGACGCGGCGCGTGACCTGAGCGGCGCGGCGCGCGCGCAATTCCTGGCGGGCCTGGACGGCGCGCAGCGCGCCTATGTCGAACGCCTGCTTGCGGCGGCGGATACCGATACCGGCGACGGCGCGCTGTACGTCGACGCCGGGGCGCTGGTCGGTGCTCTCTACGAACCGCCGCCGCCGCCGATGCCGATGTCCGGCCAGCAGATCGGCCCGTGGCAACTGATCGCGCTGATCGGGGAAGGCGGCTCCTCGACGGTTTTCCGTGCAGTACGCGAGCATGCGGGCGTAGGCCAGGAGGCAGCGCTCAAACTCCTGCGCCGCGGACTGTATACCGCCGATGCACAACGCCAGTTCCGCCGCGAACGCCAGGCGCTGGCGCAACTGAGCCATCCGGATATCGCCAGCCTGATCGAAGGCGGGGTCGCCGAGAGCGGCTTGGCCTATATCGTCCTTGAACTCGTCGATGGCGTGCCGATCACCGAGCACGCGCGCACCCGCATGCTCGATCTGCCGGCGCGCCTGCGCCTTTTCCTGCGTGTGTGCCGCGCCGTCGAAGCCGCCCATCGCGCATTGATCGTGCATCGCGATCTCAAGCCGTCCAACGTTCTGGTCACCAGCGAAGGCCACGTCAAGCTGCTCGACTTCGGCATCGCCAAGCTGCTCGATGCGGATGATGAAACACAGACGCGACTGCCGGTATTCACGCCCGCGTACGCCGCGCCCGAGCAGCGCACCGGCGCGCTGATCACGACCGCGACCGATGTCTACGCGCTCGGCATCCTGCTCGGCGAACTGGTCACCGGCCAGCGCCTGAACGACGGCAGCGGGCGTACGCCGTCGGGCCAGGTCGACGAGCACAGCGATCCGGGTGTGCTCCCGGCGACGCCGCGGATTACGCGCAGGCTGCTGCGTGGCGATCTCGACAACATCGTGCTCAAGGCGATCGACCAGGAACCCGAGCGCCGCTATTCCTCCGCCGGCGCGATGGCCGACGACATCGAGCGGCTGCTCGACGGACGGCCGGTCGTCGCCCACCCGCCGTCGCGCTGGTATCGCACGCGCAAGTTCGTGCAGCGCCATCGCGGCGGCGTCGCCGTAAGCGCGCTGTTCCTGATCGCGATTCTCACCTCGCTCGGACTCGCGTTGTGGGAGGCGGAAGTCGCGCGGCGCGAGGCAGATCGCGCCGGCGAGATCCAGACGTTCATCGAGAACATGTTCGATCCGCTGGAATACAACATCGCCGAAGACAAACCGCTGACTGTGCAGGATGCATTTCAACAAGGTTTCGAACGCGCCATGCAGGCGTTTCCGAATGACATCAGGCTGCGCGCCGACCTCACCGCGCTGTTCGCCCGCATCACCTCCCAGATCGGCGATGTCACTGCGAGCCTGAACCTGCTCGAACGCGCCTACCGCTTCAACGAACAGGCCTACGGAGCCGATGACGAGCGCACGCTCAATGCGCGCAACACGTTTGCAACCTCACTGAACCGGGCCGGAAAACCTGCCGAAAGCGTGGTTCACCTCCAAGCCATCCTGGAGATCATGGCGCGGCGCGGGATTCACAGCAGCGTGCGCGGCTCGGCACTCAACAATCTTGTATTTGCGCGCACCCGGCTGGGCGGGCCGGAAAAGGAGCTGCTCCCGCTTTCGATGGAAGCCCTGGGAGAATACGAGCGCGATCCGGCGACCCGGCCACACGAGTTGGCGGAAGCCTACAGCCACGTCGGCGTCATCTATCACAACATGAATGAGTACGAACAGGCGCTGGCCTGGTATCAGAAGGCATCCGACCTCGACAGCAGACCGAGTGTGGAAAATTTCAGCTTTGCCGGCGACCTGCTGCGCATCGGCGCGACGCATTACTGGATGGGACACTGGCGCGAAGGCTTTGTCGAGCACAAGCGCGCCCTGGACATGTTCGATCGCTTTCGCCCGAAGGGACATCCGAATCGCATCCCGTTGCTGGCCTATCTGTGCGACGAGGCGGTTGCGCTGGAAGAGCGCGAATCGGCGCAAGCCTACTGCGGCGAGGTCCTGACGGTGGCGCAGGACAAGTTCGGCGCGAATCACCAGCAATTCGCCATTGCCCTGATCCGCAACGTTTCGGCGCAGATTCTGCTGGGCAAGGTCGATAACATGGCTAGCGATCTGGCACGCGCGCGCGAAATCCTTGCGCACGCCGACGGCGACCAGAGTCGCATCATCAAAGGTGCTTATCTCGTCGAGGCGAGCGTCGCCTGTGCCCGACACGACTACGTCCACCTGCGCGAACTGTTGCGCACGTTGGTCGGGCCCGCGGAGCGGACCAACCAGCGCGCACCGCGGGCGTTCGCGTGGTTTGCACTGGCCTGCGTCAAGGCGTCGGGCGAGGGCTGCGCCGCCGACGCGGTAGCTCAGACCGAAAGCGTTCTGGTTGATCCGCGCTTCGCTCATCACCCGTATCAGTTGCCTGCGCAAATGGCGCTGGCTGAAATCGACCTCGCAAACGGCAAACCACGGGCCGCCATCGATCGCGTGCAGGCCGGGCTCGATGTTGCGCTGCCTGAAATCGGCGAGAGGCATTCCTGGGCCGGACAAGCACACGCGGTACTCGCGACAGGATTTTCGGCACTCGAAGACATCGAGAGCGCGCGTCGGGAACAGGCACTCGCCGACGCCATCATCGGAGCACAACCTCTGAATCATCCGTTGCGTCTGTGGGCAGGGAAACTCACGGAGACCGCATCCAAGTCACCCGAGTAGACCAGGCGGGGGCGGCAACGCCAGCCCGGCCCAAAAAAAAGCGGGGAATCGGCGAGGTCGACATGTGTCGCAACCGTCACCAAGCCGCGTCCGCGCTTGAACCTGCCACGCAGGCCGCGCGCTCCGTAAGCATGTCGCAAAATGCTGCGCTCTCGTGTTCCCCGTATGCAAGGACGATTCGAACGGGGAGAAAGTCATGGCCAGCGCTGCATCCGCGACATCCGGCAACGCATTTGATTCGTGCCAATGCACCAAACCATATTCGCCCAGTTTCGCTCGTGCGTCGGCGGGCGTTCGTGTCGCCTGCCTTCTGTTATGCGCGCTGGCGTGGCACGCGCTGCCGGCGCGAATCATTACCGTGGGCACGGGCCCGGGCTGCGACTTCAGCGTCATTCAATACGCACTGGATTTCGTCGCCGACACCAACTTCGATCCCGACCTCGTCGACGAGGTGCGGATCATGTACTACCAGGGACCGGGCGGCCTGTCGCCGGACGGCTACCCTTGGCATCAGGAAAGCCTCTCGATCGTGGTACCGGCCGGCAAGGACCTGACCATCACCGGCGGTTACGGCAGCTGCGGCCAAGTGGTGTCCGACGGCACGACCACCTACATCGACGGTCACAAGGGTTACGACAACACCCTGGGCCGGGTGCTGACGATCGATGCGCCGGCAGGCACCACGGTGCATCTGCGCCGACTCGGCCTCGGCGGCGGCCGTACCGACAGCGGGTCTTACGGTGGAACCCTTCTGCTCTACGACGGCGGATCGCTCGACGTTTCCAATTGTGACGTGAACTCCGGCGAGGCCGGTTACGGCGCCGGGATCGCGTTCGGCGGAAACGGCAACATGACCCTGACCTCGACCACGGTTCACCTCAATGCCGCGTCCGGCGTGGGCGGCGGTCTGTTCTCGGATGGCGACGGCATCATTTCGCTGGTGGCTTCCAGCATATTGAACAACAGCGCCTATTCCGGCGGCGGGATCTATGCCAGTGCCACGGGCACGAACGCCGAATTGACTTTAGATGCAGGTACGGTCGTCGGCGGAAACACGGCGGGCTCGAATGGCGGCGGTATCTGGGCCAACGGCACCGTACTCACGGTGCAGGGCGCCAACACGATCATCGACAACAATCATGCGGACAATGGCTCTGGCGGCGGTATCTACCTCACCAACCACGACAGCCTGGATGGCTACGTGTATGTGACAACCGCCGGTGTCAGCGGGCTCGGACCGATATATCTCAATACAGCGTACAACGGCGGTGGTATCGCACTGGTCGCCCAGGATGATCCCAACGAAAGCGACCTGCACTTCAGCATGTTCAGTCCGGACGCGGCGCACCCGACGCGGCTCCTCAGCAACACCGCCTGGCATCGCGGCGGGGCGATCTTTGCGAAGGACTACACAGGTGTGACCCGCCTGGACCACGCGCTTCTCCAAATCGGCAACCATATCGAGGTGACCGACAACGCGGCACCCGACGGGGCCGCGATCTTCCTCGAAGAGGACAGCAACTTTGGAGATGCCGTGGGTCCGTTCATGGACATCGGCGCGAGCCTGATCGAGGGCAACTACAGTGTCGACGCGGCCAACAAGCCTACGAACGGCGCCATCATCCATAGCCAGTCCCCCCTCGGTTTCTATATCAACCGAGCCCGGATCAGCGGCAACGTCGGCGGGCCGGTCGTTCGTGTCGACAGCTCCGCGTCATATAACGCGGGCACGTTCAAGAACATGCTGATTGTCGATAACACCGTGACGGGAAGTGTCGTCGAAGGCACCACAGACCTTCTCCAGGACAGCACCATTGCCAATAACGTGTTTACGGCCGCCCCTGTGCTGTCGCTGTCGGGCGATACGACCTTGCGCCGGCTGATCATCAGCCAACCGGGCAAGACTGCATTGAGCCATGGCGGTGGCAGCCTGACCGTGCAGCGAGTTATGTCGAAATACGACGTAGCCAGCCTGGGCGGCCCGAGCGTAGACGCGTTCTCGGGTGATCCGTTATTCGTCAACGCGGCGATCGGCGACTACCACTTGCAGCAGTGGTCGCCGGCGGTCGATTACGCCGAGGCCGACGCCAACGAAAATCAGGATCTCGAGTCGAAACTGCGCGACGTCAACCTGGCGCCAAAAGCCAATACGTTCGGCCCGCGCGATCTGGGCGCCTTCGAGCTGCAGAGCGCAAGTTGCGGCGCCGCGGACACGATTTTCTGCAATAGTTTCGAGTGATTTGACCAGGCGCTCGAGTCGCGTGGCACGGTTGTCGCGTTGGACCGATCAAACGTAGCTGCATACGCGGGCGTTGTGGCGCTCCGCGTATCCGCAGCATGCACCAATCGGCTTGCGCTGACGAAAACATGACCGCCTCTGCGCTCTGCGTCAACGCCATCGCGACCGACACGCGTGCGTGGCAGCGGTCTTTTGAGCAAAGCGTCCAACGCGCTGCTCTTCTACTCCAACGCCACCCCGCCCTAGGGCGGAATCACTCTTACGCGCGCAGCATCGATGTGATCTTTAGTGCGGCTTCGACTGACGCGAGCCATGGCTAACTGACGGTTGCGACGGGCATCGCAGCAGGAACCGTCGTAGCCACAGCGATATTCAACCGGATCGATGTCGCAAATACCCTCCACGCGGTGTTCTCCAACACGTCAAGACACCGCATTCAAGGGGAGGCGCAATGAACGCTGTCATCACAAACGGTATTAGAGCCAGCCTGTTGCTCGCCGCATCGGCACTGCTGGCCCTCACGAGCTGCGACGTGGCGGCGGTAATCTGCTCGCCGTTGCCGGTGTACGTCGGCCCGGCTGCCGATTCAAGCTGCAAGTACCACACGATCAAGGAGGCGATCGATGCGACGAACGCCAGCACCTGTCCGATCGAATTCGACGTTTCTGACGATCAGACCTATCCCAATGAGGTCGTGACGATCGCCAACCGCACCGTGACCATCAAGGGGTCTCCACAGTGCGGCGCAGTAATCGGCGGTACGCCGAACCCGGACTCGCTCGCGACTGCCGCGCCAAAAGTGACCGTCGGCGGCGATGGCGCACACAGCGTGTTCACGATCACAGGGACCGCGCACGTGACGTTGTCCAACCTGGCGATCGGCGGTGGCTACGGCGGCACGAGCGACGGCGGTGGCGGCGTGAGCTACAGCGGCAGCGGCAATCTGAACCTGACCAATGTCGCGCTGAGCGGCAACAACGCAGTGCAAGGTGGTGGAGTCGCGTACAGCGGGTCGGGTTTTCTCCGGCTCGACGGCGTATCGATCAGCGGCAATCACGCCAGCAATTTCGGCGGCGGAGTGAGCGTCACCGGTTCTGCGGGGCATGTCGAAGCGACCATCGTCGACGACCCGGCCCTGCCGACAGCGATCAGCAGCAATATCTCGACGCTCGGCGGCGGAGGCATATTCGCAACCGGCGACGTGCACCTCAGGGCCACCGCGGCTGGCCCGGGCCGGGTCGCGATTTACTTCAACCAAGCGGGCGAAACGGGCAACATCAACGGAACCGGCGGTGGATTGCTATTCGGTGGTTCGGCCTTTGCAGACATCGCCCTTCCAGGCAATTCCATGTTCAGCAATATTGCAGGGTTTGGCGGCGCAATCGCCTTGTCGGCGTATAGCCCAAGCGTCGTCCTCCGCCTGTTCAGCGCCGATGCGCTGAATCCGACAATATTGGACAGCAACAGCGCCGCCTTTTACGGTGGCGCGGTCTATGTGGGCGCACAGACCGTAAGCGGTCACGCCACGGCCTGCCTGTTTGACACGAGCCTTACGACGAATCATGCACCGGGTTTGGGTGTCGCCGTGTTCGTCGATGGCGGTGGCCGACTGGCTGTGAATCCGTCGGGTGACCCTGATTGCGACTACAACGCCGTTGCGGCCCTTGGTGCGCAGCATTGCGCCGCGATCACCGATGGCTGCAATCGGTTCGGCAACAACACCGAGACCAGTGGCGGTACGCCGGCCGTGGTCGATGCCGGCGACGGCAGCACCAGCACCTCGGTCCTGCTGCGGCGCGTCCGCATCAGCGCAAACACGGCTCACGCGCTGGTGCGCGCCAGTGTGGCGACGTTTGTCGACCTCGACACGTGCCTGGTGGACCACAACGACGTGTCAGAAAACCTCATCGAAGGCGGCAGTGGTGGTCTGACGATCGACGATTGCACGTTTGCCGACAATAGCTTTGGCGGCGGCACGGCCCTCAAAGCCGACAGCCAGATCATCATGAGCCACAGCATCGTGCACGAGAGCAAGCCCGTATTGAGCTATAGCGGCCCTGCCGCCGGGCGCTTCATCGAAAATGTCATTGCCAACGAAGTGGCGACCCTGCCGAACAACGACAACAGCGTGCTCGTTCTCGATCCAGGTTTCGTCAACGCCACTATCGGCAACTATCACCTGGCAGCCGGCTCCGCGGCGATCGACTTCGCGCTCAGCAATGCCGGGCCGCGCGACGGCGACTTCGACTATCAGCCGCGCGAAGTCGACCTCTCCGGCGTCAGCAATCGCTTCGGCCTGCGCGACCTGGGGCCGTTCGAGTATCAGGTGGACGGCGTGCTCGATCGCATCTTCTATTCGCCATTCGATTGAACGGGCCACGCCACCGGCCACCAACGTCAGTGGAATTAATAGTCGGCGCAGGCGACCGACGAGATCGTCTCACCGCGAGCTTCGATAGCTGCCCGTAGCGATGCCGGCGCAACCGTCGCGATTAGCGAGTCCAGAATGGACTCGCCGCGGCGTTACGGTGCGGGCGGCTTGCTGCTGCCATACCGCTCGAACCAGCCAAGGATGTAAGCGACCTTTGCCATCATGTTGCTAGGCTTCTCCGAGATCTCGTGGCTCGCGTCGGGCACGCGCACCATCACCGACGGCACCTTGCGCAACTTGAGCGCCTCGTAGAACTGCTCGGCATCGGAACTCGGCGTGCGGTAGTCGACCTCGCCGGTCATGACCATCGTCGGTGTCTTGACGTTGCCGACATAGGTCACCGGTGAACGCTTCATGTAGTTTTCCTGATTGTCCCACGGCATGCCGGCAAACCAGTATTGCGTGCCGAACGACGGCAGGTCCGCGGTCAACACCCAGCTGTACCAGTTGATTACCGGCTTGGCGACGACGGCCGCGGCGAAGCGGTCGGTGTGGCCGACGATCCACGCCGTCAGCACACCGCCACCGCTGCCGCCGGTCACATACAGGCGTTTCGGATCGATGTAGCCGCGCTTGATCACCGTATCGACCGCCGAGATCAGGTCCTCGTAATCGTGGTTCGGAT
>DASRTK010000406.1:0-2057 GCA_035655975.1 Rudaea sp. | reverse complement strand
GCCGTTCCCGATGCTGGCCGACACGGCCAAGCGCTTGTCGAGCGCGCTCGGCATCCTCGATGCCGAAGAAGGCGTGGCCAAGCGCGCGACGTTCCTGGTCGACCCCGACGGCGTGATCCGCTTCGTCTACGTCACCGACGGTAGCGTCGGCCGCAACCCGGCCGAGGTGCTGCGCGTGCTCGATGCACTGCAGACCGACGAACTGTGTCCTTGCAACTGGACTCAGGGCGAGCAGACGCTGAAGGCGGCGTAGCAACGCTTGAGCCCCTCTCCCAACGGGAGAGGGGTTGGGGTGAGTGTCGGGTGACGTGGTGGGTTGATCAGTTGCCCGACCCTCATCTGACCGCCACGGATGGCGGAAATGCCGAAATTGCAGGAGCAATTTTCGGCCGCCCCTTCGGGGCACCTTCTCCCGATGGGAGAAGGGAGAATCACAATCTGGAGAAGTCCACAATGTCACTTTCCGAAATCAAATCGGCAATTCCCGACTACGCCAAGGACCTGCGCCTGAATCTCGATTCCGTGCTCAGCGAAACCGGCGCACCGGGTCTGAGCAGCAAGCAGATCGGCCTGGTTGCACTGGCCAGCGCGATCGCTTCGCGTCACGAGCCGCTGGTCGCGGCGATCGCCGGCGAAGCAGCGAGGCACGCCAGTGCGCAGGAACTCAACGGCGCGCGCACGGCAGCCGCGATCATGGCCATGAACAACGTCTACTACCGCTTCACGCACCTGGTCGGCGAGCCTGAGTACCAGACACTGCGCGCCGGGCTGCGCATGAACGCGATGGCCAATCCCGGTTGCGACAAGCTCGACTTCGAACTGTGCTCGCTCGCGGTGTCGGCGATCAACGGCTGCGGGATGTGCATGGACTCGCATGAGAAGACCCTGCGCAAGCACGAATTGCCGGCGCAGGCCGTGCAGAGCGCTGCACGCATCGCTGCCGTCGTGCACGCTGTAGCGGTGACGCTGGAGCAGGCGGCAGCGGCACAATCCGCTCAGGCTGTGCTGGCTGCCTGAGCAGGCAACGTCGCGTCGCTTCGACGGCTCCGGCTGTCAGCGCCGCGGCGGCGGCAACGGAGCCTCGTCGCCGGCAGCGGACTCCCGGGCCGCCGGCGGATGGGCGATGAACGCCAGCGTATCGCGCAGCGCAGGAACCTGGCTGGCGTGCCCGCGCGCGAACGACAGCAGAATCGCCGAATGGCCGACGCCCGGATAGATTTTCAGCTGCGCCGTGCCATCCATCGCCTGCGCGCGCTCGGCCATGAGCTGGGCATTGTGCAGGGGCACTTCGTCGTCGTCGTCGCCCTGCAGCAGCAGCATCGGCGGTTCGTCGCCGCTGATGAAATTGATCGGCTGCGAGTCGTAGCGGCCGGTGGCATCGTTGCCGAAAATCTTTTCCTCGTTGTCGACGAACGGCAGGAACGCGTAAGCCCCGGCCACTCCGATCATCCCTGAAAGATCGCGCGGGTGCATGCCGACCTGACCAAGATAGCGGCCGTCGGCCGCGAGCAACGCGCCGATCTGCCCGCCGGCCGAATGTCCCATGACGAAAAGACGCTGTGGATCGCCGCCGAACTCGCGCGCGTGATCGCGTGCCCAGGCGACGGCATTCGCCGCGTCGTACATGAAAGCCGGGAAGCGCACGTCGGGATACTTGCGGTAGTCCGGAATGATCGTGACGACGCCGTTGCCGGCCAGCGCATCGCCGACGTAGCGGTACCAGCGGCGCTTGCCGTCCTCCCAGCTGCCGCCGTAGAAGAAGACGACGACCGGCGCGAGCGCCGCGCGATTCGGCGCGTAAACATCGAGCGACAGGCGATGCGCAGCATCGAATTCGATGCCTTTTGTCGCATTCACGCCTTGCGCCGAACCGACTCCGCCGACGGTCGCGAAAAACAGGTCCGCGCAGCCCCCGAGCGCGACGGCCAGCAGCGTGGCGAGCCATCTCGCCGCGCCGCACCAAACGCGCAAATTGCCAAGCGCCGTGTTCGTTCCTATCATCAGGGCAATTGTGGCATGGGATGTCGACGATGGATCAGCCGGGGACAGAACGCACG
>DASRTK010000405.1:0-2045 GCA_035655975.1 Rudaea sp. | reverse complement strand
TCCAAAACGCCGCTCGACAATCGGCCTCTGGCTTGGATTCGCCACGGCCATGATGAGCGCACTCGCGGGCGGCGCTGTTTGGTGCGTGCTGGTGCTGCGCACCGGCTACGAACTCACCTGGTTCGCACTCGTTTGCGCGATTGTCGTCGCCTGGGCGTTGCGAGCGAACGGTTTCGCCGGTTCACGCCTTGGCGCGGCATTGGCCGCGCTGTGCACGGCTCTGGCTTGCATCTACGCGCAGTGCCTGCTGGCTGTCGGCGACGTCGCGCAGGCGATGGGATTTTCTCTGCGCGAGACGCTCTACCGGATCGGTGTCGATTTCGCCGTGGCCGTCGCGAGCGGACGCATCAGTCCGTTGCAAACCGCGCTCTATGTCGTCGCGATGGCCCTATCGGCGTGGCTCGTTTTGCGCCAACCGAAAAAAGCCAGCGCCGCGTAGGGTGGGCCTTGGCCCACCGCTTTTCTCTTTTGCGCCAAGAAGACGGTGGGCCAAGGCCCACCCTACGCGCGGCGGCAATACCGCGGCTTAGTGCCCGCCGCCGCTGTCGACCGCCTTCAATCCCGCGATCAGCTTGTTCGCCGCTTCCTGGCCGTCGGCGTACAGCATCTTGCAGTTGTCCTGGTAGAACAACGCATTTTCGATGCCGGCGAAACCGGTGCCTTTGCCGCGCTTGATGACGATGACCTGCTTGGCGTTGGCGACGTCGAGGATCGGCATGCCGTAGATCGGCGATGACTTGTCGGTCTTGGCGACCGGGTTCACGACGTCGTTCGCGCCGATCACGATCGCGACGTCGCAGTTCGGGAATTCCGGATTGATGTCGTCCATGTCGGCGATCAGGTCGTACGGCACGCCGGCTTCGGCGAGCAGCACGTTCATGTGGCCCGGCATGCGGCCGGCGACCGGATGAATCGCGAACTTCACGTCCTTGTCGCGCTTGATCAGCTGCTGGCTCAATTCCCAGATCTTGTGCTGCGCCTGCGCGACCGCCATGCCGTACCCCGGCACGATGATGACCTTTTCCGCCAGATAGAGCAGCGATGCCGCGTCGTCCGCTTCGATCGGCTTCATCGAACCCTTGATTTCCGAGGCAGCCTGGCCGCCGCCGCCGAAGTTCGAGAACAGCACATTGCTGATCGACCGGTTCATCGCCTTCGCCATCAGCCGCGTCAGCAGCGTGCCGGCCGCACCGACGACGGTACCGGCGATGATCAGCGCGACGTTCTGCTGCACGAAACCTTCGAAGCCGACCGCAAGGCCGGTGAACGCGTTGTACAGCGAGATCACGACCGGCATGTCCGCGCCGCCAATCGGCAAGGTCATCAGAATGCCGAACAGCAGCGCAAAGATGAAGAACAGCACGATCATGTGCGGAGCCATGTGATACACGACCATCGCTCCGAGCACGGCCGCCGCGAGGAAGCACAGGCCGTTGACCGCCTGCTGGCCGCTGAAGCGGAACGTCTTGTCCATCCAGCCCTGCAGCTTGGCGAACGCGATCAGCGAGCCGGTGAACGACACCGCGCCGATCAGCGCGCCGACGACGGCGAGCACTTTCTGGGTCAGGGTCAGCGCGTGTTCCGGCGAGCCGGACAGCGCCGCGCCGAGCAGCGCACTCGCGCCGATCGCAGCGGCCGAACCGCCACCCATGCCGTTGTACAGCGCGACCATCTGCGGCATGTCGGTCATCGCGACTTTCTTGCCGCTGTACCAGGCCATCGCCGTGCTCAGTGCGATCGCGACGAAGATCAGCGCCGCGTTCTCGATCAGGATCCTGTCCGGACCGCCGTGATGGAAGAACGTAACGACCACGGCGACCAGCACGCCGACGCCGGCCCACTGGATGCCGCTGCGCGCCGTCACCGGGGACGACATGCGCTTGATGCCGAGAATCAACAGCACCGCGGCGACGAAGTAACTCGCCTGGATCAGCAGCGAAATGACCTGGGAGGCGTCCATCACTTACCTCCCCCCGCGGCCGGTTTCTTCGACGACTTGAACATCTCGAGCATGCGCTCAGTCACGACGTAGCCGCCGGCCGCGT
>DASRTK010000404.1:0-5619 GCA_035655975.1 Rudaea sp. | reverse complement strand
AGCGATTGCTTGCGTTCCTTTTCCATTGGATCGTAATCGGAAACCGTGGTGCCGCGCTCGACGGAGCCGGGAGCACCGATCACGCCGCCCGCATGCAGCAAGGCCTCGAACAGCGTGGTCTTGCCCGCGGCCGAATGGCCGACGAGCGCGATATTTCGGATGCCTTCGGTGGTGTAAGCCATGACCGCTCTCTCCCATAGTTGCGTGGATGGGTGCGGTCACAGTTGCATGGACGCTCACGGTTCGCGCGGCGACGGAGTGACGAAGGCGGCACTCGCGCGCTCGCCTGCTGGGATTCGGCACACCGTGCGCGCGCGATCAACAGCGCGGCAGCATTCCTGGACCGCTGTGGAAGTTCTGAACAAGCCGGGCTTGTTCAGAACTTCCCTTGGCCAAGCCTTCTCCTTTCCGCGTGCCCGGTCAAGTGGCAGTGCGGCAGGCAAGCCTCGGCGCTACCAGGGATGTGGCTGCTATTGCGGTTTTCGGCGGGACCCTCACAGCCGCCCGCATGGAAAAAGGCGGGCCTTCCGGCCCGCCTTCGATGACTGGCGTCAAATTCGCCGCACAGTTCGTTTACTGCAGCTTCCTCGCCAGACCCTTGTCCATCTTGATCGCGGCCAGATCATTGATTGCAGCGAACTCGGCCAGCGAAAGCTTGCCGTCCTTGTCGACATCGAACTTGGCGAACATCGTCTTCAGGGCGACGCTGTTGCTCGCTTCCTGTCGATCGACAAACGTATCGCCGTTGGCATCGAGCAAGGTGAACTTGTCCTGCGCGAGTGCGGTTCGGCCCTTCAGTTCTGCGGCAAGCGCTGCACTTCCGTCGTCCGCAGGGGCCGGTGGCGCGGTCGCTGCAGCCGCTTCGGTCTTCGATAGCGCATCTGCCGGCTTGGCTGCGGACTTGTCGGCCTTCGCATTGGCGTCCTTCTTCACTGACGCCGGAACTGCGTCCGCTTCGGCCGCCGCTGTCTTGGTCTTGCTTTCACGCTTGGCCTTTGGCGCGCTGCTTTCCGCTTTCGGATTTGCAGCAGATGGCTCCGGCGTGGCGCTGGCCGTTTCCGATTTCGTCGGCTGCACCGGTTCCGGAACTGGCGTTGGTTGCGGCGTCACCGCTTCGGGTTCAGGCGAACTCTGCGCCGACTTGGTTTCCTGCGGCGGGCTGGTTGCGGACTGATCCTGTCGTGTCACTGGTTGCGCTGGCGTGGGTTGCGCTGGCGCGGCCTGCTCCGGCTGCTTGGGCTGCTCTTGCTGCTGCGGCGCGGGCACCTGCTCTGGCGGTGCGGGCGTGGCCGCGCTCGGCGGCTGCGGGGCCGTGGCCGGCTGTTGATCATCCTGCGCGAACGCCGCGCTGCTGGAAAGTGCGAGCGCAACGAGGCTCGACAGGAGCAAACGCTGACGTGAAATCTGTGGCTTGTTCATTTGGAGACTCCTTCGTACGGAACCGCGAGACGGTTATCTCGCGTTACAAAAAGTGCTCTCGCTGTGCCGATTGAGAGGTTAGCAGTGCGAAGACCAATCACTACTGAACTGCCCTTAGATTTCGCGCAGTGATTTTCCCGGGGTTAAGGCGCGAGCGCGCTGTTTCTTGCTGCGATCGCTGCGTTCGACGGGAAGGGCGGGCCTTGCGGCCCACCCTCGTCAAACTCTCCATGCACTTACTGGTAGCCGTCCTTACTGGTCTTGATCGAAGCCAGATCCTTGACGCTCTGGAATTCGATGAGCGAGAGCTTGTTATCCTTGTTGCTGTCGAGCTTGGCGAACTCATTCGCCAGTGGTTTGCTGACGGACGCCTCCTGCTTGTCGATGTACCCGTCGTGATTGGCGTCGAGCGCATCGAACTTGGCCTGCGCGGCGGACTTGCTATCGGTCGATGCCGCCGGTGCAGCCGGCTGGCTCATCGACTGCTGATTCTGTTGCTGTCCCTGGCCCTTCGCCATGGGATCTTCCTGGGCAAATGCGGCGGCGGACAGCGCCAGGGCTGCGACTGCCAATGAAAGCTTGAGATGGGTTCTCATGATGTGCTCCTTGACTGGGGTTTGGAGTGAAGGCCTGTTGCGGCCTTCTGCGGATATCGAGGCGCCAAGCGCTTCGACAGTCTGGCGCAACGCGTGGCCGACGCTGCGCACTATCGCTGTGTCAGAGGAATCCGATTCCTCGCTGGCCGGATGCGTGCGCATCAGCCGCACTTGCAGCGGCCAGCGATCATCCATGCAGCGCGACGCTACGCCAGCTGCGGGCAACACAGACTGAACCGTTTGTTAGGTAAATGTTGCGCACGCCCGCACGCGCGCGCGCAAGATGCTGCAAAATATACTTATCCCGTATTGCCAGGTTGTCGCCAGTCGGTAGGTGAATGGCGCGCAACCGATGGCAAAATTCAGAGCGAATTCATCGCTGCTGGCCTAGGGTCGAGTCTCCGTTCAAATGAGGGCAATGTGCTGCCCCACGGAGGTTTGTCATGAAACGCGTTACCCAAGCTATCGTTGCGACCCTGGGGATCGGCCTCGCAGGTTCGGCGTTCGCCTATACACGTAGCGATTCGTTCTTTGATTTTGCCCGCGTCCAGCGCGTCGACCGGATAGTCGCCGCAGTCGACCAGCCGCCGACAACGCGCGAGCAGTGCTGGAACGAACCGCGCACCGAGTATCACCCGGGAGCGGAGTATCGGCGGGAAACAGTGGTGCCGGAGACGGCGGTCATCGACGGGCGTCAGACACTGGTGCGCAGCGATGTGATCGAGCACGACGGCTACACGACGACCGACTACCAGCGCGTGTGCCGCACGTATACGCAACAGGCGCAGGCCAAACAGGTCGTCGGCTATGACGTTGTCTACAACTATCGCGGCGAATACTTCCATGACCGTCTCGACCACGATCCCGGACGCACGGTGCGTGTGCATGTGGATCACGGCTACGTGGACCTCGCCGAATAGACGGACGGAATCGCAAGTAGCAGCCTTGAAATTGTGATAGCCACAAACCGTGCGATCGGCAGAGACGCCGATCGCACGGTTTTATGCGCCTGCAGTGCGGACCGCGTTTTCGGCTGCGAACTTAACGCAGATTTAGCTGAACGCCTGTAAATTGACGAAGATTCGAACTTGGCAAAGGGGTTGGATGTCGGCGCTCGTGGCACTCGCCGTACCGGACGATGCCGGTTACGAAGAGGATCTGCGGTCGGCCGCTGCCTGGCGCGACGCCGTGCGCGCGTGCGCGCTCACGCGGCCGACCCATGCTCCGGGGTTGCCGCCGCGCTGGCGGCGCTGGGGCTGGCTGCTGGCCTTGGCGTTGCACTTGGCAGTACTTATCGGCTTGCGCTCTGCTCTGCGCGAACAGGCGCTGGCGCCCGAGGCAACCGTGGTCAGCGTAGAACTGATCGACGCGCCAGCGGAGCCATCAATGCCGGAGCCCGCGCCACTGCCGCCCCACGGGGCGCCGCCGACGCCGATCACGCCGCGGCCTTCGATCGCGCCGATCGCCAGGTCACCCGCACCGCCGCCCGTAACGCCAGACGCGCCGCCGGAATTCCATGCTTACAATCGCGACGGCAGCGTCGCTATCCCCGACGATCTGGCCGCGCAGCTCGATAACGCTCAGCCGCGCGCCGCTTTCATCCCGTTGAAGGTCGCGCCTTCGCCGCTACTGAATCCTCGCAGGCCGCTGAAAGTTCGGCCGAATCATTTCGCGCAATACTGGAGCGGCACCGATGGGATGCCGCTGCACGAGTCAATGTGGCGCTACGTCACGGCGACGAAGGAATTCGTCGCGCCCTGGGGCGGACACTACGGCTGCGCGTGGATCCTGATTCTCGTTGCTTGCGCAGACATTCCGGACAAGCCTTGGAATCCGCCACAAACGTGGCAACCCGCGACGCAGCTCGACGAGCAGTGACTGCGCACGTCGGGGCGGTGATTCACCTGGCAACGTGGCGGATGAAAAAGGAAGCGCGCGGCGAACCGGGTCCGCCGCGCGCTGGCGTGCTGTATCGTGCGTGCGCTATTGCTTAGCCGCCGCCACCGCCATCGTCGTCCTTCTTCTTGTCGCCGTCATTCTTTTTCGGCGGCGTCTTCAGCTCGTCCTTGGCCTTGGGTTCGTTGCTGCGCGGTTTCTGCTCGGCCTTGGGCTGTTGCTGCATCGCCGTGCGCTGTGCCGGCGCGGCCTTCGGCGGTTCAGCGGGCAGCTTGGCCTGCGGTGCCGCGTCGGACGGGGCGGCTGGCTTCGGTTCGTGCTGCGCCACCGGGGCCGGCGCACGCTCGGCCTTTGGGTCTTGGCGCGCGGTCGTGTTGGCCGAGCCCGTCTGCTGAGCGGGTTCCTGCACCGGTTGCGTCCGCACCGTTCGCGTGCTGCGATCGGTTGGCGTTGGGGTCGTCGCCGTCGTGACCGGCGGAGTGCGCTGCTGTTCGCGCGTCGCCGTCGTGGCTGGTGCCTGGCGGGCGCCGGAGACCGCGACACCGGTCGGGCGCGGCGGTGCGTGCGGTGTTATCGAACGCGAAACCCACTCCTGGCGCTGCGAGTAGAATGGCCGGCTGTGGTAGTGGCGGTCCCAGTAGACACCGAGTGAAAAAGCGACGACCGGGATGCCGATGCGCGGACCGTAGTCGACCACGACGACGCGCTGGCCGCCGTAATCTTCTTCGAGAAACGTGCCTGGGACCCAGCCGGCATCATCGCCGACGCTGACGTCGCACCAAGTCCAGCCGTCAATGCAGCCCTGAATCGACACTGGCGTTCCGGCGCGCAATTCGACGATCGACGGGTACGCGGTGTCCGGGCCGGCTTGCAGGCTGATGTCGGCAACGACCCAACCCTGCGCTGCGCTGGCCATCAACGGCGCGCACAATGCGGCCGCGGCAACAAAACCGATGATTCTTTTCATGGCGGAACTCCTCTGGGTGAACCCAGCCATGATTCCGCGGTTCACCTGAATCCGCGCCGACGATCACCGTTCCGCGGAATTTCGTTTCGTTTGCGTTCACGAGCGCGACGCGGGCACCAGATCGCGTCCCGCCACGTAGGGTGGGCCTTGGCCCACCACGCTTCGCGTCGGCACCAATGAAAAACGGTGGGCCGAGGCCCACCCTACAGCAGGCGTTTGAATTCCGCGAGCAGCGGCAGCTTGCGCACGCGCACGGTCGTCGCCGCGTAGATCGCGTTGGCCAGCGCCGGCGCTGCGCTCGGCACGCCGATCTCGCCGGCACCGCTGGGTTCTTCTGTCGACTCGACAATGTACACTTCTACACTTTGTGGCGACTGGGCCATGCGCATCAACGGATAGTCGGTGAAGTTGCGTTGCTGAACCTGGCCATCCTTGAGCGTGATAGCAAGGTTCATCGCGGTCGAAATGCCGTCGAGCGTGCCGCCCATCATCTGTGCCTCGACGCCGAGCGGGTTGACTACGCGGCCCACGTCGACCGCGCACACGGCGCGATGGATTTTCAGTTCGCTGCCTTCGACCGAGACTTCGAACGCGTGGGCGGCATAGCCGCCGAACGTGAAATGGCAGGCGATGCCGAGGCCGTGGCCGTCGCTGCGCTTGTCGCTCCAGCCGATCTTGGCGGCGGCAAGCTGCAACACGCCGGCGAGGCGGCCGGTGTCGAAGCCGGGCTGGTCGGAATCC
>DASRTK010000403.1:0-19059 GCA_035655975.1 Rudaea sp. | reverse complement strand
CACGGTCTACGGCGATCACCAGCGCTTCATCGACACCTACTTCAAGACCTATCCGGGCACGTATTTCACCGGCGACGGCGCGCGCCGCGACGCCGACGGCTACTACTGGATCACCGGCCGCGTCGACGACGTCATCAACGTATCCGGACACCGGCTCGGAACGGCTGAAGTCGAAAGCGCGCTCGTTGCGCATCCCAAGGTTGCCGAAGCGGCGGTCGTCGGCTGCCCGCACGACATCAAGGGCCAGGGCATCTACGCCTACGTCACGCTGAAGTCCGGCGAGGAACCCAGCGACGCGTTGCGCAAGGAATTGATCGCGCACGTGCGCAAGGAGATCGGTCCGATCGCCACACCCGATTACCTGCAATGGGCGCCGGGGCTGCCGAAGACGCGCTCGGGCAAGATCATGCGCCGCATCCTGCGCAAGATCGCCGAAAACCTGCCCGACCAGCTCGGCGACATTTCTACGCTGGCCGACCCGTCGGTCGTGCAGAACCTCGTTGGTGAGCGGTTAGTGCGGTGAACAGCAGGGGCGAGGGACGAGGGACGAGGGGCGAGGCAAAGCCCTGTACTGCCACGCTCTTCTGCTTTTCCCTCGCCCCTCGTCCCTCGCCCCTCGTCCCTGCTTTCCCATGCGCGAAATCCTGATTGCCGACGATCATCCGCTGTTCCGCGATGCGCTCAAGCGCGCGCTGGCGCAGGCCGTGCCCGAAGCGCTGCTGTTCGAGGCGGACGGCGTGCCGGCGCTGCAGAGTCTGGTCGAAGCGCACGCCGATGCCGAGTTGCTGCTGCTCGACCTGCACATGCCGGGCGCGAACGGTTTCTCGACGCTGGCCTATCTGCGCGGGCAGCATCCCGGCCTGCCGGTCGTCGTCGTCTCGGCTCAGGAAGACCCGGCCGTGATTCGCCGCGCGCTCGCGCACGGCGCTTCGGGCTACATTCCGAAATCGGCATCGGTCGACACGATCGTGACCGCGGTGCGCCGGATCCTCGACGGCGACGTGTGGCTGCCGCCACACGTGTCGGAATCGAGCGGCTCGCTCGACGACGACGAGGCCAGTGCCGCATCGCGCATTGCCGAATTGACGCCGCAGCAGTTCCGCGTGCTCGGCATGATCGCTGCCGGTCTTTTGAACAAGCAGATTGCATTCGAGCTGAACGTGTCCGAGGCGACGATCAAGGCGCACATGACCGCGATCATGCGCAAGCTGCACGTTTCCAATCGCACTCAGGTCGCATTGTGCGCGAACCATCTCGCGCTCGAACAAGCGATGCTGCCGCCCGGCACGCTTGAGTCGACTGGCTGATTGGGCGCTTGCTTTTTAGCGCGGATGAACGCGGATGATCACGGAATGCCGCGGATGAGAGCGCAAACCAGACAAAATAGAAGGGGAGCCTGAGCCTGCGACTCTCAATTTTTCTGATTCTCGCTCTATCCGCGTGCATCCGTGCGAATCCGCGTTTATCCGCGATAATCTGTTTTTTCGCACCTATCCGCGGCATTCCGTGATTATCCGTGATTATCTGCGTTTATCCGCGTCAAAATATCAGCGTTTACCGCGTCAAGACGCCTACGCAGTGGCCGCCGGCTGCACGCCCTGGCGGCTGCGGCCAAGCTGGGCGATCAGCGCGCGCAGGGCGGCCGGCTTGACCGGCTTGCGCAGCAACGCGTAGCCGCGTTCACGCGCGCTGACCTTCAGCTCGAGGCTCGCGTCGGCGGTGATCAACGCACCAGGCGGCGGCGGATCGAACGCTTCGCGAATCCGGTCGAGCGCGGCGAGTCCGTCGATCGGATCGTCCAGATGGTAGTCGGCGAGGATCAGGTCCGGACGACGCACCGACGCGGCATTTTGTGCTTCTTCCACATTGCGCGCGATGTCGCAACTGACGCCCCAGCGCGTCAGCAACGCCAGCATGCCTTCGAGGATCGCGCTGTCGTTGTCCAGGCACAGCACGTGCAGCGAGCTCGGCAATCCGACCGGGGAGGCCCGGCGCAGGATGCGCGTCGGACTGGCCGCGGTCGCCGCGGCGCGCGGCACGCGGATCGAGAACCAGCTGCCCTGTCCGGGGCGTGAGTCCGCCTTGAGTTCGTGACCGAGCATGCGCGCGATGCGGTCGCAGATCGCCAGGCCCAGGCCAAGTCCTTTCTCGCCCCACGGCGACGGGTGTTCCAGGCGGCGAAACTCGTCGAAGATCAGGCGCAGATGCTCGCTCGCGATTCCGGGTCCGGTGTCGCGAACTTCGATGCTGACCGTGTTGCCGTGGCGGCGCACGCCGAGCAGCACGCCGCCCTTGCGCGTATAGCGCAGCGCGTTCGACAGGAAATTCTGCACGATGCGGCGCAGCAGGTGCGGATCGCTGCGCACGCACACGCGCGTCGGCACGACATGCAGGCGCAGCCCGCGCGTGGCGGCCAGCACCGAGAACTGGTGCTGGATCGACTCGAAGATCTCGCCGAGCGGGAACACGGAGATTTCCGGTCGGTGGCGGCCGGCGTCCAGGCGCGAAGCTTCGAGCAGGGCATCGAGCAGATCCTCGGCGGCCTTGAACGATGCGTCGATGCGCTCAGCCAGTTGCGCCGAGTCGGCGTCGAGGTGCGGCTGATGGCGCAGCGCCGAGGTGAACAGGCGGGCGGCGTTCAGCGGCTGCAGCAGATCGTGCGATGCCGCGGCGAGAAAGCGTGTCTTGCTCGCGTTCGCCGCCTCGGCCTGGCGCTTGGCCTGCTCCTGCGAGGACAGCGCCTCGCGCAATTCCTGCGTGCGTTGCGCGACGCGCTGTTCGAGCGTCTCGTTCGCTTCGCGCAACGCGAGTTCCGCGCGCTTGTAGTCGGTAATGTCGCTGAACGTGGTCAGGTAGCCACCACCCGGTAGCGGTTCGCCGCGCGTTTCGATCACGCGTCCATCCGGGCGCTCGCGCACGAACACGTGCTGCGTGCCGCGGCCGAGAAAGTCCAGGCGCCGGCGCACGAGTTCTTCGATGTCGCCGGGACCGAGCAGTCCGCGCTGGGCGTTGTAGCGAATCAGGTCCATGACCGGCCGGCCGACGTAGACGAAGCCCTCGGGATAGTCGAACAGGTCCGAGTAGCGTCGGTTCCAGGCGACGATGCGCAGGCCGCTGTCGACGACGCTGATGCCCTGGGTCATGTTCTGGAACGTCACGCCGATCAATTCGCGGCTGAAGCGCAATTCCTGCGAGGCTTCGTCGAGCATCGTCACGGCTTCAGACAAGTCCAGGCCGGTGCCGCGCAGCGCACTGGTCAACATGCGCCGCGCCGACGCAGCGCCGATCGCGCCGGCCAGCAGGCGCTCGGTGAATTGCACGAGCGCGCGGTCGGCGGCGGCATTCGGCAACAGCACCTGATTGGCGGCTTGCGCGTAATCGTCGAAGGCGCGGTGCGCGTTCTTCTCGCCGACTATGCGCTCGGCCAGCGCGCGCAGGTCGCCGACAGGGACGCGCCCGCGCCAGTCGCCGGCCGCGTTGATCCGATCGGCATCCAGATCGAGGAACGCAGCGGCGCGCAGGCGCTCGTCGACGCCGGGCCGGTAGCGCAGCGAAAGAACGACGACACAGCCGACGTTCGCGAACAGCGACCAGAACGTGCCGTGCGTCACCGCGTCCCAACCCGTGCTGTATAACAGCGCGTGCGGACGCAGCGCGGCGATGCCGAACGCGCCGGTCTGCACCCACGCCGACGGCAGCCAGCCGTTTTCGGCCATGCTGGGAAGCAGCAATGTATACAACCACACCGCGAAACCGGCGATCAACCCCGCGGTGACGCCGATGCGGCTTACGTTGCGCCAGTACAGCCCGCTGACGATGGCCGGGGCAAACTGCGCAAGCGCGACGAACGCGAGCAGTCCGATCGAGGCGAGTTGCACATTGCGGGTCGTTGCCCGGTAGTACGCGTAGGCCAGGGCAGCGAGCACGACGATCGCGATGCGGCGCACGGTCAGCACGATCCCGGAAACGTCCGCGCGCCGCTCGAGGCCGAGGCGCCGGATGCGCAGCAGCGCCGGCACGACCAGGTCGTTGCTGATCATCGTCGACAATGCCACGCATTCGACGATGACCATGCCGGTCGCGGCGGAAAATCCGCCGATGTAGGCGAACAGCGCGAGCAGGTTGTGGCCGCCGGCGAGCGGCAATCCGAGCACGTACGCATCCGGATCGATACCGCGCGCCAGCGCGACCGGCGCACCGGCGGCGACGATCGGCAGCACGAACACGATGATCAGCAGCAGATAGGCCGGGAACAGGCGGCGCGCCTGGCGCACGTCGGCGGGATCCTCGCATTCGATCACGCCGACCTGGAACTGGCGCGGCAGGCAGAACATCGCGACGAACGCGAGCAGCGTCTGCGCGACGAAGCCGGGTGGCAGCCCGCGCTCGGTGAATTCGCGGACCGGCGTGGCGATCGCGCCGGTGAAGCCGCTGGTTTGAAGCGCATAGAGACCGATCGCGACGAACGCGATCAGCTTGATCAGCGACTCGACCGCGATCGCCAGCATCATGCCGTGATGATGCTCGGTCGCATCGATGCGGCGCGTGCCGAACAGGATCGCGAACATCGCCAGCAGCGCGGCGATGTACAACGCGCTGTCGCGATATAGGGGCATGCCCTGGGTGCCAGCGCCGCTGAGGACCTCGATGCTCGTCGCCACCGCCTTGAACTGCAGCGCGATGTACGGAATCGCGGCGGTTACCGCGATGATCGTCACCAGCGCCGCCAGGCCATGCGATTTGCCGAAACGCGAGGCGATGAAGTCGGCGATCGAGGTGATGTTGCGCTGCTTGGCGACGACGGTCAGGCGGTGGAACAGGCTGCTGCCGAACGCGAACAGCAGGATCGGTCCCAGATAGATCGGCAGGTACGACAGGCTTGACCCGGCCGCGGTGCCGACCGCGCCGTAGAACGTCCACGACGAACAATAGACCGCGAGCGCCAGGCTGTAGACGAGCGGGCGCAGCCAGGTGCGGCTCGGATAGAGCGGGCGGCGATCGCCGTAATAGGCGAGCGCAAACAGCGCGGCGACATAGCCGAGCGATACGAGCAGCAACAGCCAGCCTGCGATCAAGCCTTCCGCCTCCCGTCGGCGCGATCCTGGCGCGTGATTCCAGACAGCGTGATTCCAGACAGCGTGATTCTAGAGGACGCGCTGCTGAACGGTGCGATTTCCGCCGGCGCGATTCCAGTCCGCGTGCGCTCGGTTTTCGCCTTGCCGCGCGACATGAACCACTTGACCCGGACCCTGATCAGACCCAAGCATGCCTGCATGCACCTGCTGTCCGCCAGCGATTTCATTCCCGCCCGCTTTCCGGTCGCGCTGGCCGACGACGAGGTTCACTTGTGGCTTCTGGCCGGGGACATCGGCCCTGATGCGCCGCACCGGTACGACGCGCGCGTGAGCAGATTGCTGGCCGCGTATCTCGGCTGCGCGCCCGATGCCGTGCGCGTGGCGATCGGCGAACATGGCAAACCTTTCCTGGACGGACACTTTCTGGACGGACCCATTCCGGCCGATGTGCGCGCGTTCGACTTCAATGTGTCTCACTGCCGCGGCGCGCTGCTCGTCGGCATCGCGCACGGCCAGGAGTTGGGCGTCGATATTGAATCACTGCACCGAAAGCGGCCGGTGCTGGATCTGGCCCGGCGTTTCTTTGCCGCCGAGGAAGCCTCGGCGCTCGCCAGCCTCGACGAGCCGCAGCGGCAGAGTGCGTTCCTGCGCCTGTGGAGTTGCAAGGAGGCGGTAGTCAAGGCGATCGGCATCGGCATCGGCTTCGGTCTGGCGCGCGTGCAATTCGGCATCGATCCGGCCGGCGAGCCGGTTGAACTGAGCGTGATCCATGCCTCAGCGGGCGCGGTCGAAGACTGGCATGTTGTGCGTCTGGCTCCGACCGGCGCCCACGTTGGAGCGCTGGCGTGGCGCGGTCCGGCTCGGCGCGTGCGCGCTTTCGTCGCAGCGGCGGATTGGACGTAGCGATTTTCCGCCGTGCGGCGGTTGCTGTGCCGGCACATTCGGGCTAAGTTTCGGATTCAAACGCCATGATGCCATTGCATGTGGAAGCTGCTGCGTAACCTGCTACTCGTCGCGATCCTGCTCGCCGGCGTGCTCAAGCTCGTGCTCTGGTACGAGGTGCGGCAGAGCGCTGCGCGGCTGGTCAGCGCATGGACGCCAGTGGCCCAGGTGCAATACGAAAGCCTCGGCGTCAACCTCGACGGCACGATCGGCGTCGGTGGCCTCAATGTCGTGTTCGGCAAAGGTCCGGCACGTACCACCTGGCGCGCATCGCAACTCGATATCGAGACCTCCGGTCCGCTCTGGCTGCTGCGGCGCATGCTGATGGGCGACGAGAGTTTTCCCGCGCATCTGGGCGTGACCGTCAAGGGCCTGCAGCCGCCCGCGGGCGCCTCGCCGTTCGACTGGCGCTGGCTGAGTCCCCTGAGTCTCGTGCCATTTGAAACGTTTGGCTGCGGCGTGGTTTCCCGGCTCAGCATCGCCGACTACCAGCGCATGGGGCTCAACCCCGGAGCTGCGCAGCAGCACCTGGAGTACCGCTACGATGCCGCGGCGAATGCGTTGACGTTCACCGGCGAATTGTCGACGCCGCCGTTCTCGGCGATCTCGCTCAGCGGAGAGCTGCAGCAGTTCGATGCGCGGTCGCTGAGCCTGAAAGGCTGGCCGAAGCTGCAGGTGGCCGTTCTGACTGCCGAGTACGCCGATGGCGGCTACCTGGCCAAACGCAACCATTTTTGCGCGCAACAAGCGGGCGTGAGTCCAGCCACGTTCATCGACCAGCATCTCGTGGCGATCAAGTCCTATCTCGACGGCCTCGGAGTGCAGACGACGGTCGGTGTGGAAACAATCTATCGAAGCCTGGTCACGAGCGGCGGCCGCATGAGCGTACAGAGCCTGCCGAACCCGGGTTTCACGCTCGATGCGCTTTCCTCCGAGGCTCCGGACGCGCTCGTGCGTCAGCTCAATCTGACGACCCGACACAACGATGCGCCGCCGGTCATGTTGCGGCTCGCTTTCAGGACGCCGGATGCCGCCGATGACGCGACGTCCGCTGCGGCGGGCGCGGCGACGCCGGCTGCACCAGCACCCGCCATGACCGTGGTCGCCAGCGCCAAGGTCGCGCCGGCGCTGCCGCCAGTGCCGCCGCCAACGTCGCCATCAAAACCGGCTGGCGCGGTCGTCACGGCTTCCCCGACCACGCCGGCGCCGTCTGCGCCTATCGTGGCGAAACCGCCGGCCGCAACGCCACCGCCGGGGCCAGTACGCCCGGCCACGACACCAACCGAGGTTGCTGCGATTCCGACGAAGTCGAACGCCACGACCGTACCTCCGGCAGCAAGCGCGTCGGCGACACCGCCTAAGACCAGCGATGCCGCCGGCTTGCCGAGCTTGCCCGCGCCTCCGGAGGGATCGACCTTGGCCCTGGTCTGGAAGCCCACCGTCGATCGGCTGCCGGAGGCACCGCCAGCGGCACGCGATTACGACGTCATCGAATCGGGCGCGGCGAACAATTACGCCGGCCGTTTTGTTCGCGTGCTGACCTCCGGCGGCAAGAAAGTCGAAGGCCACATCATCGGCCTGGGACCCGATGGCACGACGCTGGCCTTGCGCGTCAACAAGCCGGGCGGCAGCGCCGAATTGCAGGTGCAGCGCTCGGTGATCGTCGAAATCCGTCTGCCGCACCAGAAGCCGGCCGCAACCGGCGGCTGATCCTTTGCTTGCAACGAGCGGCCGCTCTGGATCGTCCGTATGGCAATGAACGATACCGGCGAGCCGGCTGCCGGATTCGCACAACGCGTTGATGCAATGACGCTGGCGCGGGCGCAGGCCGGCGACATGCAGGCGTTTGCCGCGCTGTACACGATGTTCGGCCGGCCGTGTTTCAACCTGGCGTTGCGAATTCTCGGCAACCGGGCACAGGCGGAGGATCTGGTGCAGGAGATATTCTTGAAGACAATCGGCACGATCCGCAGCTATCGCGGCGAAGCGCCGTTCGGCAGCTGGCTCAAGCGCATGGCGGTCAACGCCGTCATCGACCAGTTGCGCGGCCAGCGCCATGCCGCCGAGACCGACAGCGAGTCGCTGCAACTGACCGAAGCGGCAAGCGATTCGGCCAACCCTGCTGCCGTCGTCGATGCCTGGTCGCTGCTGCAGCGTCTGCCGGCGCGCGCGCGCGCGGTGCTGGTACTGCACGAATTCGAAGGTTATACGCACGCCGAGCTTGCAGCGCTGTTCGGCCAGAGTGAAAGCTATTCGAAATCCATCCTCGCCCGCGCGCTCAAGCGTCTCGGCGAGCTGGTGACCAGCAGCGACGAAACGATGCCATGTCCGAGCCGGAATTGAGTTTCCACCATTTGGCCCAGCGCCTGCGCCTGCGCGAGCTGCCGGTCGGCGAGCCCTCTCCCGACCTGTGGCAACGCATTGCCGATACGCACGCAGGCCGGGTGCGACAGGCGCGTGTGCGCCGCGGCATCATCGGCTCCAGTCTCGTTGCAATCGTGTTGGTTGCGATCCTCGTCGTGCCGAAATGGCTGGAGCCTTCGGCAACGCAGCGCGGTGTCGACTGGCAGGCGCGCGCGCAGGCGCTGGAACTGCAGCTGCGCGCGCTGCGAGACGGCACCGGCGCGCACGCGGACGACGCCGGCGCGCTCGAAGCGCAAGCGGAAATCGCCCGTGTTGACGATGCCTTGCAGACGGCTTATGACACGGGTGCGGAAAAGGATCAGTTGGAGCTGCTGTGGAAGCGACGCAGCGAACTGCTGGGCGCGCTGATCAGCGTGCGCCAGCGCCATGTCGAAATCAGCCGGATCTGACGATGCCAGTCATGCACAAGAGCAACTGTCGGCGACGCAAGGCCACGACCTGGCTGTTGGCACTGGGTTTGTCGACCGGCGCCGCGGACGCTGGCGCGCAGAGCACCTCTGCCGCGTCAGGCAGCGCTGCGCCGCAGGCCGATCAGCGCGTGCGCCAGGACATGCAGGCAACACTGTCGAACCTGGGTTCATCGGGCGCGCTCGGGCAGCATCCCGACAAGGTCGCCGTCAGCCTCGACGAACCGGCGCGGCGCGTCACGAGTCTGGGCGCGCTGGTCGATTCGACCAGTGCGCAAAGCGCGCGCGATGGCCTGCACGTTCTCGGTGCGACACCAGGCAGCAACGCCGATCGGCTCGGCCTTCGGCCCGGCGATGTCATCGTCGCCGTCAACGGCACCTCACTGCGCGACCTCGGCGCCGACCAGCATGGTCGCGCGCTCGCGGCATCGACGCTCAAGACCGTGGTCGATGGATTGCCGGATGACGCAACGTTGCAAGTCGCGGTCGTGCGCGGCGGCGCGCCGGTCACGCTCAGCGGACCGCTGGAGCCGGTCTATCTGCCGGCCATGCACGTGGAACTCGGTGGTGCGGTGGCGAGCGCCGATGTGCACCCGGCTGAGCCGCTTTCCTCGACCGCGCCGGCCGCGATTCCTACCGCCGAGGGGTGCGGCCGCATCAGCATGTTCGATGTCTCGCCGCGCGGCGAGCACCTGTACGGCGTGCGCATCCTGCTGATAGACGGCAACACGCCGGGGCCTCTCGGGACGCCGGTGTTCCGCGTCAGTGCGGGAGCGCACGAGTTGCTGGTCGCGGAAAATATCCCGACGCAACAACTCGGGGTCGGCGAGTTCGCCACCTTCCGTCGCCAGACGAGCAAGCCGCTCACCGTCAACGTCAAGCCGGGCACGACAGCCATGCTGGCGGCCGAACTGCATCCGGGCAAGACGACGCAGCTCAACAACGGCGGTTATTGGGATCCGGTCGTCTGGAAAGAGGTGGCGGAAGCCTGTCCTTGAGATCGGCAAGGGAACTTGTCGAAGTCGCGAATGTCTCAGTGCTTGTCTCCTCCCTCCACAGGGACACAGCCACAAGGATGTGGCTTATATTTTCTTCTCGCCGCTTGGCATGCGTTATCCTGCCAGCGTGATCCCAAGCTTTCATTTCCCGTGGTTCGGCGCGTGGCGCCGCACAGTCCCGTTCATACTTGGTCTGGCCCTCGCGGCCGCAACGGCAGCGGCGGCCGTGCCGAAGGCAGCGGCGCCGAGCGCGTCTGATCGCTACCGCCGCGTGCTCGAAGACGGTGTTGCCAATGGTGCCTATGAAGGCGTCGCGGTCGGACTGATCGACGGCAAAGATCAGAAGACCTGGTTTTTCGGCAAGCATCGCGACGCGCCGAGCGAGCGCAGCGCTTTCGAAATCGGGGCGGTGACCGACGTCTTCACCGGCATCCTGCTCGCGCAGGCGGTACTCGACGGCAAGCTGCGGCTCACCGATCCGATCGGCAGCCTGCTGCCGGCGGCATTCCCGTGGGCCGATCCGGAGTTTGCAGCAACCCCGATCGTCGCGCTGGCGACGCAAACCAGCGGCTTGCCGGCAACGCCGGCGAATCTCTTCGCTGCCGATCCAGACGATGCCTACGCCGACTACACGGAAAGCGACTTGCTCACTTTCCTGGCGAACTATCGGCCCGGCGCGTGGAAGCGCGAGTACGCTTACTCGCCGCTCAACGGTGCGCTGCTCTGCGTGCTGCTCGGCAAGCTTTACGAAAATGGCTGCGCGACGCTGTTGATCGGCAAGGTCCTGGATCCGCTCGGTTTGCCGAAGACCGGCTTCGGCGATCCGGCGGAACTGCAGCAAGGTCACGCCTATGGCCGCGAGGCGCACCACTGGCACTTCAGGAAGGCCATGGCCGGAGCGGCCGGGTTGCGCTCGACCTTGCAGGATCTGCTGGTATTCGTCGGCCACAATCTGCACCCCGACGATTCGGCGTTACGCGGCGCGTTGCTGCTGGCGAGGCAGGCGCGCAGTGAGGCCGGAGCTGGTGGCCTCGGGCTTGGCTGGACCGTGCATGATGTCGAGGCCGGCCGTCAGACCTGGCCGCTGGCCTGGCGCGCGAGCCGCACCGGTGGCTTTTCGACGTTCATCGGTTTTCGCACCGACCGGCAGCAGGCGCTCGTGCTCCTGGCCAGTTCGGCCGAGGACCTTGCCTCGCTGGGCGTTGCCTGGCTGATGGGCGAGGCGCCGCCGCCGGCACCGGCGGCGCCATTCGTGCCGGACGCAGCGCGGCTCGCGCGCTACGCCGGCTTGTACCGCCTGTTGAATCACGCCGAGGTCATCGTCAGCGATAGCGGCGCAACGCTGCACATGCAGCTGCGCGGCCAGCCCGCATGGCCGCTGTTTGCCGTCGCCGAGGACGCGTTCGTCACGCAGGGTGGCGCGGTCGGACTGTCTTTCATCCGCAACATCGACGAGTTCAGCGGCCTGGTGCTGCGCACGAACGGCACGTACGTGACCGGCGAGCGGCTGAGCGCGCGCGCGCCGCGTCTGCAGCGGACAACGATTGTGCTGAATGCTTCAGCGCTCGCTGCGTACGCCGGGGACTATCGGCTGGACGCCGATACGCTGCTCCGCGTCAGCGTGAGCGGCGAAGGGCTCGACGCACAATTGAGCGGTGCGGCGCGCAGCGCCATGCGTGCTTACGCGACCGACCGGTTCGCCGACACCGAGGGCCAGAACGGATTGATTTTCGAGCGCGATGAACACGGCCGCATCGTTGCCGTCGTGCTGGACCTTGCCGGCGGCGAGCGCAAGGCGACCCCGGCAAACTGGCGTGCGCCATGAGTGTGGCGGCATACTGGCATTGATTGATTTCTTCGTTTCCGGCCGATCGACGCGTCATGACCTTGCTCAGCGTAAACGTCAACAAGATCGCCGTGCTGCGCAATTCACGCGGTGGCGACCAGCCCGATGTCTGCGCTGCCGCGCAGGCGTGCATCGCCGCCGGCGCGCACGGCATTACCGTGCATCCGCGCCCGGACCAGCGCCACATCCGCCCCGCGGACGTCACCGCGATCAAGGCGATGCTCGACGGCCGGGTCGAGTTCAACATCGAAGGCAACGCGTTTGCGCCGCCGCGCGGCGACTATCCCGGACTGCTCGCGCTCGCCCGTGCCGCGCGGCCGCAACAATGCACACTGGTGCCGGATGGCGATGCCCAGCTGACTTCGGATCACGGCTTCGATCTGCGCGCCGATGCGCCGCGCCTCGCACCGCTGATCGCCGAGTTGAAAGCGCAGGGTTGCCGCGTCAGTCTTTTCGTCGACGCCGATGTGGCCGATCTCGATCGCGCCGCGCAGATCGGCGCGGACCGTGTGGAAATCTATACCGGGCCATACGCGCTGGCGCATGCGCGCGGCGACTACGGGCGTGAACTCGATGCCTGCGTGCGCTGCGCCGACGGCGCGCGCGCCGCCGGGCTCGGCGTCAACGCCGGACACGATCTGAGCCAGACGAATCTGGCCGCGCTCAAGAACGCCATTCCGTTTCTCGCCGAAGTGTCGATCGGCCACGCGCTGATCAGCGAATCGCTATACGCCGGACTCGATGCGACGGTGAAGGCGTATCTGCGCCTGCTTGCTGACTAACCGCGCCGACGGCAGTCATCGAGCCGGTTCGAGGCTGATCTTGCGCACGTCCGCATTGCGCGCGGCGCCAAGCAGTCGGTAATCAATGGTAGAGCGCTGCGCGAGAAAGCAAAACGCCGCGTTTCCGCGGCGTTTCGGCTATCGGCGTGTCTGTGCCGTCTATGCGCTATTGCGCACCGCGCGCCGGCAGGAATCCGATCTTCGTCATGCCCGCGTTTTTCGCATCGGCCATGACTGTGGCGACCTGCTGGTACTTCGCGGTCTTGTCGGCCTGGATCTGCAGTTCCGGCTGCGGGTTCTTCTGCGAGGTCACGCGCAATTGCGCCTGCAATGCGGCCTCGGTGATCGGCTCATCGTTCCAGTACAGCTGACCGGACGTCTTGACGCCGAGCGTGATCGGCTCAGGCGGATTGTCCGGCGGCGGATTGAGCGTGGGCTGGGGCAGGTCGATCTTGATCTTGTGCGACAGCATCGGCACCGTGATCATGAAAATGATCAGCAGCACCAGCATCACGTCGACGAGCGGCGTGACGTTGATATCGGCCATCGGACCACTGCCGCCGCCTGAACTGAATGCCATGACTTGCTACCTCGTTCCTGAAACTGCAGGCGCCGCGTGGCGGCGCTGCTGGATTACTTCGTGCCTGACTACTGCTGGACGCTCGACGCCTGGGTGATGAACCCGACCTTGACCATGCCGGCATTCTTCGCATCGGTCATCACCGAAGCGACGATCTGATACTCGGTTTCCTTGTCGGCGCGGATCTGCAATTCCGGCTGCGGCGTGCGCTGGGCGGCCACGCGCAACTGGGCCTGCAACGCCGCTTCGGTGATCGGCTCGTCGTTCCAGTACAACTCGCCCGTGTCCTTGACCGACAGCGTGATCGGTTGATTCGGCACGTCGTCGGGTGGCTTGGCCAACGTCGCGATCGGCAATTCGACCTTGATCTTGTGCGCGGCCAACGGTGCCGTGATCATGAAGATGATCAGCAGCACCAACATCACGTCGACGAGCGGCGTGACGTTGATTTCCGCCATCACGCCACCGCCACCGCCAGAACTGAAGGCCATGACTTACTTTCTCGGTGCCGGTGCCGCAGCAGGCGCGCCGGGACGCGGACCGGCGCCGCCGACTCCCGCTTCGACGCGCGCGCCGGTCGCGAAGAAGTCGTGCAGGTCGTGCGCGAATTCGTCGAACTGGGCGTTCGTCACGCGGTTGGCGCGGACAAAGAAGTTGTAGGCGAGCACGGCCGGAATGGCGACGCCCAGACCGATCGCGGTCATGATCAGCGCCTCGCCGACCGGACCTGCAACCGTCTCGATGCCGGCGTTGCCGGATGCACCGATGCGGATCAGGGCGTGGTAGATGCCCCACACGGTGCCGAGCAGGCCGACGAACGGCGCGGTAGAACCCACGGTCGCGAGCACGGTCAGGCCACCTTCCAGGCGACCGCTTTCGCGGGCGACACCCTGGCGCAGCGAGCGATCGATGAATTCGGAGCGGTTCAACGCCTCGACCAGACGACTGCCCTCATGACGCTGGTGGTGGGCCGCTGCCGAAGCGCAGTCGAGTGCGATCTTCGAGAATGGCTCCCACTTGGGCTGGTCTTCCATGAAGCGCACGGCTTCCTGGGTCGACGTCGTCTCCCAGAACGTGTGCCGCACCTTGTCGGTCCGCGAGCGGATCGAGATGACGCGCCACAGATTGATGACGATGTAGTACCACGACATCACCGACATCAGGACGAGGACCACGAATACCACAAGTCCGAGTACGTCGAAGTTGTGGAGCAAGTGGTCGAAGCCCATCTGCTGCAGGGCCGCGGCATCGCCGTGGCTGCCTACCGGAGTGGTCGCACTTACATCTGGAACGCTGCCCGGTGCAGCTGGCTGTGCGGAAGCTGGATCTTGTTGCATAACCCTACCCTTTGTTTGAGGCCCTATAGTGTCACCGGACGAGGCAAACCGCTACCTCTTCCACTCAGAGAATCTAAAGATCAGTCAAGTTGAAATCCACCGGAATCAGGGCATAACCCTCATACGGCTGTCCGTCCCTTCGGCCCGGATTGAACATCCAGGTTTTCGCTGCCGCGACCGCCGACTGATCGAGCTCGCGGTAGCCGCTGGATTTCTCCACTGTCACTTCCTTCGGTGAGCCGTCGGTGCCGATCAGCACCTTCAGCAGCACCTTGCCGGTGTGATGCTCGCGTACCGCCTGGGGCGGATACTTTGGCGGACGCATCCGGCGGTAACTGATGTTTTCGCTCGGCGCGATGTCGACCGGCGGCGCTGGCGGCGCTGGCGGTGCCGGCGGTGGTGCTGGCGTCGACATCGGCGTCGCCTGCTCCGTGACCACGGGCGGCGGTGGCGCCGGCGGCGGCAACGGCGGCGGTTTGATCTTTTCGACGATCTTCGGCGGCGGCTTCTTCGGCGGCTCCGGCGGCGGCGGCGGTGGCGGCGGCGGCGGCGGCGGCGGCTCGATGAACTCGACCGTGACGATATTGTCCTTGAGCTTTTCCTTCGCCTGCGGCGGCGACATCGGCGCGAGCAGCATCATGAAGGCGAATGCGTGCAGCGCAAATGCTGCAGCCAGGCCCAGCGTGCGCCGCCAGTTGAACCGCTCGGTTTGATCTTGGTATGCGTCTGACGCCATCAGCTTGAACCAGTTACGAATCCGTTATTTCCCCACCGCCCGGGCAAGGGTGCCCGACGCGGCCATCAACTGCGAAACCACTCGAACGGCGAACGAAGCAGACCAAATTACACTACCTTGCCGCGCTGACACAAGAGCAAGCGCACGGCAGGGCCTTCGTGGTCTAACCGCGAAGGCCTCGCTTCGTCCAAATCATCACGGTTTGCTGTGCTTGGTGACGGGTGCCTTGCCGCTCTTGCCGCTCTTCAGGCGCTGCTCCGCCATCGTCTTGGTGCTCGGATATCCCTTCGCCTTCTCCCATGCGGCCGTGGCGCCGGCGCTGTTGTTCTCGTTGTTCTCGGCGTCGCCGAGCAAAATGTATGCTTCGCCCGGCTGTTTCAGGCCGCCCTTGGCGACTGCCTGGCGCAGTGCCTCGACCGCTTCCTTGCCACGATCGTTGTTGAGCAGCAGGCTGCCGCGCACGTAGTCGACGTTGCCATCCTTGCTCATTCCGGCAGCCTTGCCGTACGCCTCGATCGCGTGCGGGTCGTCTTCGGCCAGCGCGTACGAATCGCCGAGCAGCTTGTACATCTCGTAGGACGGTTTGATGATGCCCTTGGAGAAGCCTTCGCTCAGGACGGCGGCGCCCTCCTTGGGCTTTTCCAGCTGGTCGTACAGCTGCGCCATCAGCTTGTAGTCGCTTTCGCTGGTCAGCAGGCCCTTCTGCTTGGCGCCGGCGAGCAGGTCGACGGCCTTCTGGTCCTGCTTGCCCTTGACGTAAATCGTGGCCAACTGCGTGATCAGCTTGACGTCGGTTGGATTCTTCGCGAGCTGCTGTTCGACCACCTTGGCCGCTTCGTCGTACTGCTCGAGTTCGGCGTACGAGGCCATCAGGATCTGGTACCAGGAATCGCTCGGCTTGTCGCTCAGCGACAGCGCCTTCTTGATCGCGTCGACGGCCGGCTGGAATTTTTCCAGGCGGTAATAAGCGTTGCCCTGCAATGCATACGCTTCGGCTTTCTGCGCCCCGGTCACCTTGAACCATTCACTGATCGTGGCCAGCGCGTCTTCGTACTTCTCCGACTGGATCTGCATGATCGCGACGTTGTAGAGCACCTGGAACTGCTGGTTGTTTGGCAGCGCGTCGAGCGCGTAGGCCTCCTTGAAATTCTTGATCGCGCCATCGTCATCCTGCTTGCCGCTGGCAATCTGTCCTTCGGCCTCGAGCGCGAGGGCGCGCGCGTATTTGCTGGCCTTGCCGTCGGCCAGCACCTTCTGCAGGATCGGTTCGGCCTCGTCGAATTTGTTGCTGTTGACCAGGTCCAGCGCCTTGTTCAAATCCTTCTGTGTGCCGGACGCCATGTCCAGTTTCGGTTCCGCGCGCGTGGCATTCGGATAGTCGTTTTTCTCTTCCTTCTTGGCAGCAGCAAACGCGGCGCCGGCGCTCAACGCGAGCGCGACGACGATGCATGCGATCATCCGCGGTAGATTGCGCATCTTGAGATTTCCTGGGTGGATGGCGATTCGGTCGTCGCCGTTGTCGCGACGACCGCATGGTAGGGGTGCGAAGGTTAACCCCGGCTTTCCGGCAGCTCAAGTTGCTACCGCACAAAAAGCATCCGTGTTCCGCGCCATCCATGGCCCCGGCGAGGTCAGCCTTACACGTCGAGGTTGCTGACCCGCAGCGCGTTCTGCTCGATGAATTCGCGCCGCGGATCGACCACGTCGCCCATCAGTGTCGAGAAGATCTGGTCCGCAGCGACCGCATCCTCGATGCTGACCTGCAGGAGCCGGCGGGTTTCCGGGTTGACCGTGGTTTCCCACAGCTGTTCAGGGTTCATTTCGCCGAGGCCCTTGAAGCGCTGGATCGTGCGGCCCTTCTTGGCCTCGTCGAGCAGCCACTCGCGCACCTGGGCGAAGCGCGTCACCGCACTGACGTTGCTGCCGCGGCGGATTTCCGCGCCGGGCTGGATCAGGCCGGCGAGCTGTTCGGCGATGTCCCGGATCGGCTTGAATTCCGCGCCTGCGAAAAACGCGGCAGGCAGGACTTGTGCGGCGCTGATGCCATGGTGTTTGCGTTCGATCATCAGCGCAGCAGCATGCTCGGCGTCGGCGGCGCGCACGCGGAACGTGTAGTTCGGGCGGCCGAGGCTGTTGGCATTGATGCGCGCGGCGATCGACTCGACCCAGCGCGAGGCGAGCACCGGATCCTGCCAGAGGTCGGCGCCCGGCGGCGACATGTCGAGCAAGGCCGTCATCAGCTGCGGGTCCGCGCGATGGCTGAGCTTGTCGATCTGTTCGCGTGCGGCATCGTAGTCGTGCAGCAGGCGCTCGAGCGCCTGACCCTGCAGCGGCGGCGCTTCGGGGCTGTAGCGGAATTCGGCGTTCTCGACCGCATTCGCGATCAGATATTCGTTCAGCGCCGCGTCGTCCTTGAGGTACAACTCCTGCTTGCCCTGCTTGAGCTTGTACAGCGGCGGCAGGCCGATATAGACGTAGCCGCGCTCGATCAGCAGCGGCATCTGGCGGTAGAAGAACGTCAGCAGCAGCGTGCGGATGTGCGAGCCGTCGACGTCCGCGTCGGTCATGATGATGATGCGGTGATAGCGCAGCTTGTCGATGTTGAACTCGTCCTTGCCGATGCCGCATCCGAGCGCGGTGATCAGCGTGCCGACTTCGGCCGAGGCCAACATTTTATCAAATCGCGCTTTTTCCACATTTAGAATTTTACCCTTGAGCGGCAGCACCGCCTGGGTGCGGCGGTTGCGGCCCTGCTTGGCCGAGCCGCCGGCGGAGTCGCCCTCGACGATGAACAGCTCCGACAGGGCCGGATCCTTTTCCTGGCAGTCGGCCAGTTTGCCGGGCAGGCCGGCGATGTCGAGCGCGCCCTTGCGCCGCGTCATCTCGCGCGCCTTGCGCGCAGCCTCGCGCGCCCGCGCGGCCTCGGCGACCTTGGCCGCAATGGCGCGCGCCTCGGTCGGGTTTTCCAGAAGAAATTCCTCGAGTTTCTGGCCGACGATCGATTCGACCACGCCCTTGACCTCGGACGAAACCAGCTTGTCCTTGGTCTGCGACGAGAACTTCGGGTCCGGCACCTTGACCGACAGCACCGCGATCATGCCTTCGCGCATGTCGTCGCCGGCCAGCGAAAGCTTGGCTGACTTGAGCAGGTTGGTCGATTCGATGTAGTTACCGAGCGTACGCGTCAGCGCCGCGCGAAAACCGGCCAGATGCGTGCCGCCATCCTTCTGTGGAATGTTGTTCGTGAAGCAGAAGCAGGTTTCCTGATAGGCGTCGGTCCACTGCATCGCGACGTCGACGACGACGCCTTCCTCATGCTGCGCGGTGAAGGTGATAACCTTTTGATGCAGCGGGGTTTTCAGCTGAGCGAGGTGTTCGACGAAGGAGCGGATGCCGCCGGTGTACTGGAACACATCGTGGCGCTCGGCGCTCTCCTCGATCAGTTCGATCTTGACTCCAGAATTCAGGAACGACAGTTCGCGGAGGCGCTTGGCGAGGATGTCGTAATGGAACTCGGTCTGGGTAAAAATCGTGCGGCTCGGCAGGAAACGCACGGTCGTGCCGCGCAGCGTCGAGGGGCCGACCCGGCGCAACGGATACTGCGGTTCGCCGAGATGGTATTCCTGTTCGTACTCGCTGCCGTCGCGATAGATCCTGAGCGTCAGCAGGTCCGACAGCGCATTGACGACCGAGACGCCAACGCCGTGCAGGCCTCCGGAAACCTTGTACGAATTGTCGTCGAATTTGCCACCGGCGTGCAGCACCGTCATGACGACTTCAGCGGCCGAACGTCCCTCCTCCGGCTGCATGTCGACCGGAATGCCGCGCCCGTTGTCGACGACGCTGACCGAGCCGTCCTGATGGATCGTCACGATGATGTGATCGCAATAGCCGGCCAGCGCTTCATCGACCGAGTTGTCGACGACCTCGAA
>DASRTK010000402.1:0-2371 GCA_035655975.1 Rudaea sp. | reverse complement strand
GGCCCACCGCTCTATTTCCTGCATCAAAAAAAGAAGACGGCGGGCCGAGGCCGACCCTGTTCTTCAGAGCAAGGACTTGGCGTGGTCGAGCACGCTGGCGCAGGCCTTCTTCGTGACCGACTGCTTCATGCTGCCGAGCTGGCCGATGTCGACGCTCTTGCCGTCGCCGGTCTTCAACAGGCCCTTCGCGCCGTCGGCATAGTCGGCCTTTTCGCTCTCACCGCCACCGCTGACCTTGCTCATCAGCTGGTCCTTGACGCCGGCCGCATCGCCACCGAGGAAGTTGTTCTTCATGCAGTATTCGACGACACCGGCAGCATTGCCCGCGCTGCCCGATGCCAGCTTCGAAGGATCCAGGCCGCCGGCGAGACCTTTCAGCGAGCCCACGTCCTGGGCAGCGGCCGACCCGCAGGCACCGGCAACCGCCGCGGCGGCGATCAGCAGCATCACGTTCGATTTCATGGCCTAACCTCCGTTTGGGAACAGCCGAGCCCGATTGCACGGCAACCCACTATAGCGTCGGCAAGGTTTCGGTCATGTCAATGCGCGCCGATGGCCGGGCGGCGTTCAGGCAACGCGTTCGAGCGATACGCCGGCATGCTGCAGCAGCGGCGCGTCGACATAGTGGTCGATCAGCAGGAAGGCGAACAGCGCCATCAGGTATACAATGGAATAATTGAACACCTTCATCGGAAAGCGTTCGCTCGGCGGATTCAGCAGCACGACTGCGTAGTAGAGGAATCCGGCGCCAAGCACGAGCGCGCCGCCGAGGTAGAACAGGCCGCTCATACCGGTCAGGTATGGCAACGTCGTGACGACGACGAGCAGGATCGTGTAGTACAGCACGTGCCAGCGCGTGTAGACCACGCCGTGCGTGACCGGCAGCATCGGCACCTGCGCGCGCGAATAGTCGTCGCGGCGGAAGATTGCCAGCGCCCAGAAGTGCGGCGGCGTCCAGACGAAGATGATCAGGCAGAGCAACAGCGCATACGGATGCACGTGTCCAGTCACGGCGGCCCAGCCGAGCACCGGCGGCGCCGCGCCGGCGATTCCGCCGATCACGATGTTCTGCGGCGTCGCGCGCTTGAGCCAGCCGGTGTAGACGATCGCATAGCCGATCAGCGAAGCAAACGTCAGCGCCGCAGTCAGCGGATTGACCAGGACAAACAGGATCGTCATCGACAACGCGCCGAGCGCGACGGCGAACACGAGAACCTGCGCCGAGGACAACGCGCCGGTCGCCAGCGGCCGATGCGAAGTGCGCACCATCAACCGATCGATGCGCTGATCGATCAGATGGTTGATCGCAGCCGCCGACGCCGCCGCGAGCCAGATGCCGATCGTGCCGAATACCAGGGGCTGCAGGGGCACCATCCCGGGCACCGCCAGGAACATGCCGATGATCGCGGTGAACACGATCAGCGCGACGACGCGCGGCTTGGTCAGGGAGAGGTATTGGTGGATGATCGAAGACATGGTGACGGCTAGCGTGGAGGTTATCGCGGACGGCTGCAAGGCTTTGCGGCGGTGGCACGTGACCAGCGCAGTGGTGGACATCTAGATTCCTGCGTCGCGCCCGCTTCTCCCCTCGCCTCTCGCCACTCGCCCCTCGTCCCTGCTCCTGACCACCAACGCCAGCAACGCCACCATCAGCAACGCCGCCACGCCGTTATGCGCGATCGCAACCTGCAGCGGCAAGCCGAGCACGACATTGCCTATGCCAAGCGCGATTTGCAGCAGCAGCAGAGCGCCGACGATCGCCCCGAATGCACGAGTCGTGGTATGCCGAGCGGCAGCGACGGCGACTGCGCCGACGACGAGGAACGTCAGCAGCGCGCCGATGCGGTGCGTAAGCTGGATGGCGCTGCGCGCCGCGGTATCGAGCACGCCACCTTCGTAGTTGGCGCCGATGCCGCGCCACAGCACGAAGCCTTCGCGGAAATCGGTCGGCGGCCACCAGAAGCCGAGGCATTTCGGGAAATCATTGCCGCAGGCCAGCGCGGCGTAGTTGGAGCTGGTCCAGCCGCCGAGCGCAATCTGCAGCGCCAGCACGGCGATCGCAGCGATGGTCAGGCGGCGCAGCAGCCCGGTATCGGCATTGCCCGTGGGCGCGACGCTCAGCCGCAGCGCCGTGTACGCCAACAACGCAAACAACAGCATGCCGCCGAGCAGGTGCGCCATGACGACGGCCGGCAACAGCTTCAGCGTCACCGTCCACATGCCGAGCAATGCCTGGAACACGATCACGACCGCGGCCGCCAGAGGCGCGGCGGAGACACCGCGCAGGTCGCGGCGCCGCCACCAGGACCATGCGGCCAGCGCGAACGTCAGCAGGCCCAGACCGCCTACGAGAATGCGGTGAACCTGCTCG